>NZ_BFAZ01000006.1:300000-397404 GCF_003114815.1 Leptospira ellinghausenii | reverse complement strand
TGGGGTTTGTTCTTAGCCCTCCTTCGAGCAGTGGTAATCACCGAAGCCCACATTTTTAGAATCCCCCAAACTCAGTAGATTTTTAAGTTCTGGAACAAATCTTACATTCCCTAAGAAACTGATCTCATTCAGTGCCAGTTGTCCCCATTTACAACTTAAGAACCCATAACTGCGGAAACTTTGCTTTAATAGATTGTTTCTAGCCTCTGCACCATTAGAGGACACTCCCTCTTTAGTCACCCATCTCTCACGACTTAAGTTGAATCTTGGATCATTCGATTTCTTACTGTGATTCACGGATCTATGGTTGGGACGATCCCATAAGAAGTTGTATCCTTCGTCAGTGAAGAGGGTAACTGTCTTTGGGATCTTTTCATTCAGATCCTTTTCTAAGTAGTGTTGGTTATTTAGAGGTATACTTTTGTAGAAGGTCATCCCTCCGTTAATGCCTACTGTATGAACTAGTGTCCCTTTCTGTTCTCCTCCTAGTGAGTTACTTAAGTAAATAGAAGCAGTTCCTCCCTTGTATCGTCTGGATCTATGTTTGTTTGCTCTGATGGAAGATGAATATAACACCACTGAGTCAGCTACCGCTACAGGCTGATTTTGCAGGGCTTTTTTAAGGTCTCCTTCCTTGGGGAGCTGGTTCAATATATTTCAATTAAAGAAAATTAGATAAGCTATTTTAGATTATCTAATTTGAAAACGTGAAATCCCGATGATTTCCACAAATCACTATTTGGATGTTAGGAATTTGATAAATATCACGCACATGGTTAAAATCGAAGACATACTGATTCAAAATCAGAAAAAAACAAGTGTCCAATATAGTATAATTCCATTTGATTTAGGACAAGTTGTCCATTGATTCTACTTCATTTTTTGCAATAAAATACCTGAATTTAGGAAATCAGATATTGATAGGCTTAGATATCGATTGCTTTTAAGTAATATTTTGGACAAAAGATAGTTGTATGATTTCTCATTGAGATTGCAATAGTGCAAAGTAAAAGAGCAACTAACAGAATCTTTGGTTATAGATAACATATTAAAATGGAATAGGAAGATTTTAGAATGAGAAAGGTTGTCATAGTTTTATTTTTGATCGTAAATTGTTCTGTTTCAGTTTCAACGAGCAATAGTGACTGCTCTGAACAAAAAAAGAAACTGCAAGCCTGCTTATTTCTGGCAAATTCTGCTAAAGATTCCGAGAAATTACCATTAGTCCTGACTTGTCGAAGTATCTTACGCATCGATTCAATTTGTGATTAGTATTCCAAACTAACGTAAGCTTGAGAAAGTTTTTATCATAAATTATATATTCGTAATGACTGTATTTCCAGTCCTTGAGACATATTCTCTTCCTTACTTCAAATACTCCGTAAAAAAAACAACAGTCCTTTTTTCTGCTTCTTTAGGATCAAAATTCCAAATCCGTTCGTGGCGATTGCATTCAGGTGCCCATAGACTTTTAGGTTCTTTTGCTTTGGCATATAAGTCCTCAGCATGGTGGTAGTCTACATAATCATCCATCTTACAATGAAAAATGGCAATAGGCCTTGGCTGGATATTCGCGATCGAATCAATTGGTCTCACAGAATTCATATCAATTCCACTTCGGTAGTCCAATACTAATTTCACAACTGGGATGAGGGGATAGTAAGGAATTCCAAAATCACGTTTGGCGGATTCGATGAGCACATCCATCGCACTCGCATACCCGCTGCTAAAAAGACCAGCTTTGATTTCTTTGTGGTTAGCCATAGCAATGATACTTGTCGCAGACCCCATGGAAAATCCAAAAATCCCAATTTTGTTTTCTCCTTTTGCCTTTAAGAATTGCAGCGCAGCATCCACATCTTTTTGTTCAAGACCACCCATCGTTGCATACCCACCATGGTTTCTGCGAAGGCTTAGGAGTAGTAAGTTGTATCCTGCTTGGTGTAGGCTCTTGGAAAAACGAAGGCCCTCATTCCTCTGGCCACCATGCCCATGGACCATAAGAATTGTTCCTTTGGATTGTTTGGCGGGGATCCAGTAACTAACAAGGTTCAATTTGTCCTCGGTAGTAATGTTTACTTCATCAAATTCCAATCCCAATTCTTTTGGTCCGTCACAATATACATGATGGTCCGGGTTACATCGAACTTTGGGGTATAACACCATCCCTGAAAAATAATAGGCGATGCCAAAGAGTAGGATGAGACTAAAAAACAAAATAAACGAGAAAAGTTTGAAGGTTCGTTTCATGAGATAAGGAAATTACGAGGAAAATGAAAATCTGCAAGTAAAAAAATGGGTAACTTGAAGAGATGGAAGTATGGAAGCAGCTTTAGGTGTATTTTTCATTTGTTGTATGAGCGTTCTCAGTCCCTTTTCCGGTGTAGACGAAGGTGAACTTCGAGGTTGTCCTCCTTCACCTAACTGTGTTTCGTCGCAAAGTATGAAATACAATTTTGTTCATAAAGTGGATCCTATTGTGTATTCAACTTCAAGAGAGGAGGCGTACAAACGAATTTCCAAATTTTTTCATGAGTCAGAAAATATCTTTATCAGTGAAGAGAAAGAAGGGGAATACATTCGAATCATATTTTTTACAAAAGTGTTTCGGTTTCCCGACCGAGTGGAAGTTTACTTTCCAAGTGACAAAAATGAAGTCCAGGTCAGGTCTCAGTCACTCCTTGGCCTTTGGGATATTTTTGCCAACCGAAGGAGGGTGAATTCTTTTCGGGAAATCTTAGGTAAAGCCGAATCATAAGATACCATTATGGATGAGAAAATAAACTCCTCCGATGATCCTTTCAATTTTTGATCCAAATAACCAGTCACCTAACACCATGATACCAGTTTCCTTACAAAGGGATTTCCATTCTAAGAATTCCTCTGAGTCAAGTTGTAAGGCTCCCTGACGACCAAGGAGTGGCATCTGAGCCTGTGCAAACTTCCAGCGGTGGTTCCAAATTCCATCGGGGTTTGGTGCCTGCCATTTTTCCTTTAAGGTAGAAGTTAACATTTCTTCATAAAAGGGAGTTGGTTTTTTATCTGGATCCATCCAATATTCAAAATGTGATTCAGAAAACATCGCTGAAAATTGTACGAGTAATGTGGATCCATGATCATTTTTCGTTGGGTATTTGATAAATTCCCAACTTTGGTATTCCCAATCTTCCCCCCGTTCTAAAACTGTATTCACTGGGAATTTGGAATTTTGGATTAGTCCGAATGTTTCCAAGTCTGGTTTCCAGTTTTTCCAATAAAATAAACTAACAAGAGTTTTCCGGTAATCATTATAAGGTTCTAAGAACTGAATCCATTTTTCTAGGTTGTGATTCGTTTCAGAATGTTTGAATATTTCTAGGATTTGAGGGATTGGGAGGGTAAGGATCACTTCTTTTGAAGAAACTTGTTCCAATCGTTTGTTTGTATTGGAATAAAAATCACAATTCCATCCATCGTCATTATTCTGTTTGATGGATTTTAATGTCATACTTTGGGAAGAAGGGTGGTTTTTTAACATTCCCTTCGCAATTGATTCCATTCCATACACTGGATAATAGTGGTGGTTGTCATAGATTTGTTTTGTTTCAACCGAGACAAGATTCGAATTCCATATCTCAAACAAATTATAGGATGAAGTTTTGCCTAACCAATTGACTTCCATTTGGTCTCGGAACATTGTAGCTCCAATATCAAATCGAATTCCCAAATCTTGTAATTCTTTTGTGGTTACCCTTCCACCAGCATTTCTTGCTTTGTCAAATAACCGAACTTCTGGTTTCATCATCATGATCGATGCACCAGTGATTCCGGAACCCACAACGATGGGGGTATTTGATGATTTTAAATCAGATTCGCTCACGATAGATTAGACTTAAAACAGATAGGATTATAATTGTTTGATCAATGTTTTCAAATCATTGATGAGGGAAAAAGGAACAGGTTTGATTTCTTCAGCGAGTTGGATTGTGTCTTGGATTGTCCTTGTGAGGACTTGTTTTTCTGCTTGGTAAGCGGCTTGGGGCAGTTTGGTTTTATTTTTCTTAAAGATCGAAACTTTTGTGTCTATGATTTCAATCATCTGGTTTAAATACTGTATTTTTTGATCCATAAGGAAAAGTTGTAACACGGATTGGAAAAATGAGAAACCAATTTTTAAGATGCTACTTTCTTTGGATGTAGGGGATGTGATGACAGACGAGATTTGGGATTCTCTTTTACCAAATGAATACAGAGTCCTTTCTCCTTACCAGTGGACCCCCATTGAAATCATTCGGTTCACCTGGGAGTATTTAAAAACACAATCTGTGTATTCCGTAATGGATTTAGGCTCAGGGGTTGGAAAATTTTGTTTGAACTTGGTCCAATTTGCCAATGGAAGTTTCCCTGTGTATGGTGTTGAAGACCGAAAAGGATTGGTAACTGTTTCAGAAAAGTTAATGCTAAAATTGAAAATAACGGGCGTTACTTTCACTCAATCTGATTTTTTGGTCAATTTTCCTTATGGACATTCTCATTATTATGTATTCAATCCATTGTATGAACTGATGAAGGGAGAACATTCGATTGATTTCAAAAAAGAAAAGTCTGCTATAGAATTTATCAAAAACATTCAAATTCTGAAACATCATTTATACCAATGTAAAAAAGGAACACAAGTAATCACTTATCATGGATTTGGTGGAAGTGTTCTTCCTGGTTACAAAATTGTTAAAAAAAAGGAATGGGAATTGGGAGAATGGATGGTTTGGGAAAAAGAATGACAATTTCCCAAAATCCATCGTTTCAGAATGATTAAATCGATTTTGCGTATTTTTTCCGGATATGTGGTTTGGCGAGAAGAAGGTAAAATAAACCTGTTGTTACTACCACAAGAGACGTAAAAATCATTCCGTAATTAATGAACCAAGGTTCTTCTGGTGATCTTGGCCATACCATATTGGAAACGGCAATGATTCCATAAACCAAGGCAAGTACGTTAATTCCATAACCATACTTTCCTAACGTAAAAGAACCTTGTGGTTTCCATCCTTTGAACCTGGCATATAAAGCTCCAAAGACAACCATTTGAAACGCAACATAAATTCCACAGGATGCAAAACTGATGATGGTTGTGACTGTATCTTGTAACCAGTGTCCAATGCTCGTGATGATGATGGGTATAATCCCCGTGATGATCAGAGCTTTTGTCGGAACTTTACCTTTTTTGGATAGATGGTTTAAATATTGGCTACCAAATATCATTCCATCTCTTGCAAATGAAAATAACAATCGACTCGCCGCAGCTTGTAAACTCAGTAAACAGGATAAAAAGGAAATCATCACCACAACGATAACCAATCGATAACCGGTCATTCCCATAGCAGTTGTGAGTGTGGTGGTAACAGGATCAGAATCTTCTCCCGATATTGCTTTTTCCACATTGGGTAGTGCTAAAAGTAGGGCCAAACAAATGAAAATGGCAGCACCACCTCCAATATAAATTGTCATACGCATGGACTTAGGAATCGCTGAACTTGCATTTGGTGTTTCTTCAGCCACATCTCCACACGCTTCAAATCCATAATAACAAAACATAGCGGCAACTGAAGATGCAAGAAATGCAGGGAAATAATCCACGCCACTTCCGAAAGAAAACGTATTCCATAAAATAGAAATAGAATTTACTTTTGCAAAAAACAGTAAATAACCCCCAACAAGGATAGCGCCTACTAGTTCACAGAAAAAACCAAAAAAGGCAACCTGTGCTAATAACTTAGTTCCACTTAAATTAAGTAAGGTGGAGATTAAGATCATACCAATTGCAATCCAAATAAAACCAGTATTACCTAGTTCCACTCCGAGTAGGTTACCTAGAAAAGGGGCACCACCAACGGCGACCGCTGCAACGGATGTAAACAAAGCCCAAGCATAAACCCACGCGGCCATCCAAGCAAATTTATCTCCAACAAGCCGGAGTGACCAAGGGTAAATCCCCCCAGAGATTGGGTATTGGGATACCACCTCACCAAAAACCAAACAAACTAAAAATTGACCGAGTCCTACTAAGAGATAGTTCCAAATCATCGGTGGTCCACCTGCTTGGATGGCTAGGGCAAATACGGAGTATACACCCACAACGGGGGACAGATATGTAAAACCGAGGGAAAAGTTTTCCCAAAAACTCATACTCCGTTCAAATTCTGATTTTAATCCGAGGCTTTTTAATTGTTCGGCATCTCGGTCTAGGGATATCTGGTCCATTCCAATACCTTTTGTTTGGTCGTAATTGGATTGGTTTTACAAGAGGGCTTCTTTTCTACAAACGATTTTGTTTTTCCATTGACGAAACACGAAATGGACGAATCCTCTTTTACTTACGGTAAATCGAATGAAAAAAAGTATACTTTTCCTATTAACATGTTTGTTTGCACTTTCTTGTGCAAGTTCTGAATCAAAAGATGCTGGTTCCAATGAACCTGGTCTTATGGATAAATTGATCGAAAAAGCAAATTCCGAAGAAGGCCAAAAAGCCATTCAAATGGGAAAAGAAAAACTCCAAGATCCTGAAACACAAGAAAAAATCAAAGGTATGATGTCTAAGGACAAAAAGAAGAAAGACCCAACAGCCATTCCTGGCCAATAACAATCAGAGGTTAGTTTAGGCTCCATTGGATACTAGTTCCAGGGAGCCTTTCTTTTCAACCGAATCGTAATAAATCAGGATCATTCCCTGAGATTTCAAAAATCTGTTTTAAAATCCAGTGTCTAACGTTCGTTATGTCACTCGTCTCACAAAAATAAAACAACGAAAAGCTTACTAATTCTGTATCATTCACCAAACAAAGTTTCGAGTCCATTTGGATTAAATCTTCCCAAGTTTGGAATGGATATTCCTTTCCATACCACTCGATAGAAGTTTTTGTGATGGAAATTTCTTTTACACGATTTTGCTGGAAAAGGACATATAAAAAAGGAAAGAATCCTAAAACTAAATTTAGAAATAAGAAAACCATTTGTCCTGCTGTTGCAGGAAACGATTCCCAATGAGAAACAGATAGGGAAAAAAGATCTCCGATAGCAAATTGTATAATGAGTGTTAGGGCAACACTGACACAGAACGCAACAAAAACTAAAATTCGTTGTTTATAATTCGATTTCAGTATAACCTTTTGGTTTTGTTTTAAAACAGATAACTCAGAATCTTTTGAAAATTGAATCTCTTGGTCCAAAATGGATTGGGAGATTTTTCGTTTATGGATCGGTAAATCTAATTCAGAAGGTTGAATGGTGAGTCCATCGGAAGTGAGGATTGGTACTTTTAAATGTTTACAAAGTATTTCACCATCAAATCGTAATTTAGAATAGTTAGTCCCTTCAATGAGTTGGATTTTTTCCAAACCTACATTTGCTATAACCGTGTAAACAGTAACAGTTCTGCTTCCATTTTTTGTTTTCACTGTATACGTATATTCAGAATAGGAAATAGAGTTAATACTCTGAAAAGGTAAGGTTTTGATTTCCTTTTTTCGTTCAAACCAATGGATGGTTTTTGATTCTAAATCTAAAACAGTTTCTTTTGGTTTGGTAGTGAAAGCCAAAAGAATATGAGGGAGTGCAAAAAATAGAATCATAAAGATCCCAACAATTCCAAAACTGAGAAAATCAGTTTCTTTGAATCTTGTCATTGAAAAAACGATTCCAAGTAAGGCAATGCTGATTAATTCACTACCTACGAGTATGATTCGAACCAAACGTAAATTTTTCGATTTATGGTCGGACCAACGTAATTCTTTTTCCATTTTAAGAAACCACCAAATCCATTATAATTTGAGACTAGCAGATTCTGGAATAGAAGCTGAAGGTTTCATAAACAAATACCCTTGGGAATAATCAATTCCCAAGGACTCAACTAAATCTTGTATGGCGGGGCGATCTACAAATTCGGCAACTACTTTTGCGCCAATTCCTCGTGCTAAGTCTACGATTCCTTGTACTAATAAGTATGCTGTTTTGTTTTCAGGTAGATTTTTAATGAACTTACCATCAATTTTTAAATAATCAGGGTTAAATTCCAATAACCTTGCTAAGTTAGAATATTGTACACCAAAATCGTCGATTGCAATTTGGCAACCTATCGATTTTAAATCCTTGATGGTAGATAAACTATGTTTGTGTTCAGAAAAACTGATGTCTTCTAAGATCTCAAAGGTCACTCGTGTAGGATCTATTTTATAATGGGAGAGCCTTGATTCTACCCATTTGCTAAAACTTTTATATTCTAATTCTGATTCGGTTAAATTGATCGAAAAATCATAAGTGAAATTGGAAAAATACTGCATCGACTCATCAATCATTTGTAAACCAATCATACGTATGCTTCCCGTAACTTTTGCTAATTTCAAAAAAACATCTGGGGTTAAAATTGTATCTCGGTCTTTAATCCTTGCTAAACATTCAAACTTTCGTATTTCCTTTGTTTGGTTGTTCAAAATTCCTTGGAAATAAGGAACAATTTGTTTATTGGAAATGGCAGAATGTATTTTTTGGCTGAGTTGAAAGTTCTGTAAGTGGTGGTCTGTTGATAAATCTTCAGTATAGGATACAAAATCCATTGAGTTTTGTATTTCTGCTTGGAACAGGGCTAGTTTTGCTTTGTAGTAACAATCTTCTTGTCCTGTGGCTGATGCATACCGGCAGTCCAAATGGAAACCGACTCCATCTAAAAAAAATTCATCTGATTTGAGCATCATTCGGAAACTACGGATCGTGTCAACTAGTGCTTGTTCGGTGAGATTGGAAAGAATGGCAATTTCATCCGAATACAGATGGAATACCTTATGTTCATTTTGTAAATGTACTGTGAGTAGTTGTAATAATTTACGAAAGATCTTTCGGTAAACTTCGATCCCAAAGGTTTTGATGATTGTTGGGAAGGTTACAATTTTGATGAGTAAAATCGATTGGTTTGTATTCGAAATATTATTGTTTTTGAGTTCTTTTGCTAGGGATTCAAAATTTGGAAATTTTGTATCACGGTGGAAATACAAAGAATCAGCTAATTCTTTGTTTTTTTCTTCCAAAGATTTTTCCTGGAAAAAAGCGTCGATTGCCTGTTTGATGGTGAGTTCCAAATCATGTGCATCCCATGGTTTGGATAAGTATCGGTACAAACATCCATGATTGAGTGCATTCCCTATGGCCTGCGCAGGAGCCTGTCCCGTTAACATGATTTTTTTTGTACGGGGATGGGTTTTTTGCATTTCGATTAGAAATTCATCACCTTTTTGGCCTGGCATCACATGGTCGCAGATGACAACCGCTAAATCAGCTCCACTGCCATCAATTTCTTTCATAATTTCTTTGGCAGTTTCTGCACTTTCAGCAGTTTCTATGGTAAACCCTGAACCAAAGACTTTCTTCAGTTGTTCTTTCAGGTTCCAGAGGATAAAGAATTCATCATCAATGCATAAGATGTAAGGTTTTTCGTTCAAGGGGATTCCTGGAGAAGCGTTTCAAATGAATCCGAATCTCCAGATTATGCAAGAATTATTTGCAGTTGACAAGTTCACTTCTTTGGTTCTAATTTAGCCGTTCCAAGGTACTTGGGGCATGCATTTCTTTTTAAGAGGACAGGAATGGTTTCAAATAAAATTTATGTAGGGAATTTAAAATTTTCCCTCAAGGAAGAGAATATCCGGCAAATTTTTTCAGTGTATGGAGTGATCCAAGATTTGAAAATGATACATGATCGTGAGACCGGTAATTTTAGAGGGTTTGCCTTTATCACTTATGCAAATCCAAGTGAAGCGGAGGAAGCAGTGGCTCAAATGAATGGCCAACCTGTGGATGGTCGCAATCTAAAAGTTACGTTCGCCGAGGACAAAAGAAAAGAAAAACAGAACTAAAATTCACTTTTCTTACCACTACTACCAAATAAAGAAGGAGGATGACTTCATCCTCTGTATCTACTGTTCATAAAATAGAAGATTATTCACCCTGCCTTTGGTTCACCCCAAAGGTTCATTTGCGCTTCGATTTGGACCCTCACCTCACTGTGGTCAGAGCCGATTACGAGGTAAAGTCCAATGGAACGAAAATTTCTCCCTTATTTTTGAATGGGGAAAATTTGGAATTTTTATCCCTGCGAGTGAATGGAAGGGTTGTTGACCCTTCCGAATATAAAATCACCGATTTGGGTTTAGAACTCTTGGAACCACCAGGTGAGGTTTTCCAACTCACGGTTGAAAACCGCATTTGCCCCAACCAAAATACGAGTTTAGAAGGATTGTACCAATCTGGCTCAATGTTGTGTACACAAAACGAACCGGAAGGTTTTCGTAAGATTGTTTATTCCATTGATCGCCCAGACAATATGATGCAGTTTACCGTTACCATTGCTGGTGATCCGAGTTATTTCCCTGTTATGTTGTCGAATGGAAATTTAAAAGAAGAACACCCTCCAGTCAATGGCAAAAGAGTAGTGGTTTGGGAGGATCCATACCCTAAACCAACGTATTTGTTTGCTCTTGTTGCGGGAGAATTAATCGAAACAAAAGATGAGTTTGTTACCAAATCAGGAAGGATTGTCACACTCAAAATTTTTGTCGAAAAAGGAAATGAAGAAAAAGTCAGTTTTGCATTTGAATCCTTAAAACAAGCGATGAAGTGGGATGAGGATACCTTTGGATTAGAGTATGATTTAGATTTATTTATGATTGTCGCCGTGGAAGATTTTAACATGGGAGCGATGGAAAATAAAGGTTTAAATCTTTTTAACGCAAAACTCGTACTAGCTGATAAAAAATCGGCAACAGATGAAACCTTTGAATCAATCATGGCTGTGATTGGTCATGAATACTTTCATAATTGGACTGGGAATCGTGTTACTTTACGGAACTGGTTCAATTTAACCTTAAAAGAAGGTCTTACCGTATTTCGCGACCAATGGTTTACGGAAGACATGACTGACCCCGCCGTCAAACGCATCAAAGACATTTTGTTTTTGAAAGAACACCAATTCCCTGAAGACCAAGGTCCTATGGCTCATCCCATCATACCAAAATCATACACAGAAATGAATAATTTTTATACAGTGACAGTGTATGAAAAAGGGGCAGAAGTCATACGTCTGGTTTCTCAAATCCTTGGAAGAGAGGTATTTAAAAAAGGCCTACAGGATTACCTCACTCGTTTTGATGGCCAAGGTGTCACTTTTGAAGAATTTATCTCCAGTATGGAAAGAGCATACGGCAAACCAATTCCTTATATACGCAATTGGTACCACCGAAGTGGGACTCCTATTTTAAATGTGAAGGAATCATTTGACCAAAAGAATCAAGAATGGGTGTATCAACTTAAGGATTACACGGATACAAATTTACCTCTAGTGTTTGTCAATTCTTACGCAGCGTTTGATTCGAATGGAAAATTGATTACTGAAAACAAACGAATCCAAGAAGGAACTCTAGATGAAATCAGAATTAAAACGCCAAAAGATTCCGAATCTAAACCAATTGTTTCTTTTTTTCGAGGGATGTCGAGTCCAGTTCTTTTAAAATCAGAAATGACAAAAGAAGAGATCCGAATTTTGGCAGAACATGAGCCAGATGGAGTCTCCAGGTTTTTTTCCTTTCAAAACCTTATTTTTTTATGGATGTCTGAAAGCTTAAAGGATGAAAACAAAAAAGAGAACCTAACCGAAGTTTTAGAGATCATTCAATCGAGTTTCAAAAAAGATTGGGACAAAACTTATTTTAGCTTTTACTTAACCTTTCCTTCATTGATGCAATTTTGTGAAAACCTTCAATTTTTTGATTATAAACAAGTGGAATCCCTTCGGAAATTTGCCATCCAAACAATCTCAGAAACCTTTACAAAAGAATTCCAGTTTTTGTATGAAGAAAATCGTAAAACAATTCCAAAACAATCTAAAGATGAAATTGGAAAACGAAGATTAAAAAATACAGCACTTTACTATTTGTTACACCATCCAAAAAAATCGTTTGAAAGCCTTGCCATTTCACAACAAAGAGATGCAAAACATATGAGTGAAGAAATTTTTGCTCTTCGAAGCCTAATTGAAATTGGGTCCAAAGAAAAAGATCAGGCGATTTCACTCTTTTATGATCATTGGAAACAGGATGCCTTGGTATTAGATGTTTGGTTTGCAGCACAAGTGGCCACTGGTGAAAACCATATTTCTGACTTGGAACGTTTGGAAAAACATACCAAATTTAATCTCAAAAATCCAAATAAGGTAAGATCTTTGTATTTTAGTTTTGCGAGAAATCCATTGTCTTTTCATGAACAAGAGGGGAAAGGGTATGTGGTCATTGCAGAACGAATCAAACAATTGAACGGAATCAATCCTCAAATTGCGGCGGGACTTACAAAATTGTTTTCACAAAGTTCCAAACAAATTGGGAATTTACCAAGGATCGCCAAAAGAGAGTTAGAGGGAATCCAAAACCTCCCCCAAATATCAAAAGATTTAGGAGAGGTAGTGGGGAAAATCATCAAATCCCTTTAGTTATACATTGATTTGATGAGATCTTTGTATTTGTCATGGATGACATTTCGTTTCATTTTGAAAAGGTTGGTGAGTTCATCACCAACTTCCATTGCTTTCGGTAAAAAGCGAAAATCAGATAGTTTTTCAAATGATTTGAATCCATTTTCAGAAGAGATTTGTTTTTTAACAATGTTTTGGTAATACAACCTAACATCTTTATTTTGGTTGAGGTCTTCTCCATCTTTCCATTGTAATCCGGCCTCCTTCATTCGGTCCTTATCAGGCCAAATCAAAGCTGTTAAGGATTTTTGGTCTTGGCCTACCACAATCACTTGGTTGATCATCGCATTTTCTAAAAGTAAATTTTCAATGGGAACAGGTTCTACGTTTTCACCACCAAGTAATACAATCGTGTCTTTCACTCTTCCTCGAACAGAAAGTGTATCATTAAATGAGATAAAACCTAAGTCACCTGTATTCATCCAACCATCTACGATGGCTTTTTTTGTGGCTTCTTCGTTTTTGTAATACCCCTTCATCACTTGAGGTCCTTTGATATGAATGACACCCATTTTCCCTTTGGGAACAGATTCCCCTTGTTCATTCACTATTTTAACTACTGTTCCATCCGGCCATTTTCCAACAGAACCTTGGACAACATGTCCAACAGACCTAACAGAGATGATGGGGGCACATTCTGTCATTCCATACCCTTCATAAACAGGGATTCCAATGACATTAAAAAACTCGTCTACATGGGAAGGTAAGGCTCCTCCACCAGAAATGGTTCCAATCAATTGGCCACCTAAAACATCTCTAATTTTTGAAAATACGAGTCCATCCAGAACTTTTGCAAGTAAAAATAAATTGAGCACATAACCAATGGAGACGGTTGTGTTTTTCATCCTTTCAAATGGAGACTCTTCTTTGGTGAGTAATTTATTTCCTGCTAAATAATCTTGACCATCTTTGAATTTTTTACAGATATCATAGGCAAAATCAAAAAGTTTCTTTTTGTTTTCTGGAGCTTTTTCTAATTTTTGTTTGATACCTAAGTATAAGTTTTCCCAAAGTCTAGGAGCGGATGCCATAAAACTTGGTTTGATTTTTTGAAAATCATCACGTAGATCTCTAATGTTAGTATACGCGATTGAGGCACCTTCTGCAATGATCGCATAATCAATGGCTCTTTCAAAGATATGCCAAACAGGTAAGATGGAAAGTGTTCGGTCAGAAGACCTAAGGCCTACTCGTGGAGGAACCTTTACGACATTGTACACCATATTTTGGTGTGTTAACATCACACCCTTCGGCATTCCTGTTGTACCGGAAGTATAAATGATAGTAAATAAATCATCTGGTTTTACTTGTTTGGAACGCAATTCTAATGAAGGGAGGTTTTTTCGAAGTGATTCACCTTCTTTTATTAGTGTGGGTAAACTAATCGCAAAAGAATCTTTGGAGACAAAGTTTGGATCTAAGATGATTACCTTTTCCACTTTTGTATTGGAAAATATTGGTTTTAACATGTCGTAAAGTTTTTCGTGTTCTACAAAACAATACTTACTTTCGGAATGACTTAAGATGTATTCGATTTCCTGTGCTGTGGAGTCCGATCCTCTCGGAACATTGACTGCTCCATTTAAAAGCGTGGCAATGTCTGCAATGGCCCACTCGGTTCGGTTATCTGCCATAAGACCGATACGATCTCCAGGTTGTAAGCCCATTTGTAAAAGGGATAAGGCTAAATTTTCTGCTTCGTGAAAGATGTCGGAAAAAGTGCGTCCTTTGAAATTTTTTGCATTGTCTTTTGCAAAGAACATCTCCTTAGAACCATAGGTTCTCTTGGCATAATAAAATACATCATTCAGCGTTGTGAAATTTTTCATGAATCAAATCTATCTCCGTAGGGACTAAACTCTCACTGCTTCCGTACTTTATTCAAGTAATATTTTGATCGGTAAGTTTTACCACTAGGAGATTCCAAAAAATTGAGGAAAAGTGGGTCTCCTTCTAATTTATGGAAGAGGTCTAGATCGAGATAAAGAGCTTGGTCTAACCAAAGTTTACCTTCAGTTTCACGTTTGGTTGCATAGGAAACTCTCGCTAATTTGTAATACACGATGGGTAAAAATACCTTTTCTCCGCCTAAAATCTGTGCCCTTTTTAAATTGGTATAAGCCTCTTCAAAATTACCTAAACTTAATTCACAGGAGCCTCTATAATAAAAAAGGAAAAATCTAGGATATGCCATAAGCCTTCTCGAGTTAAGTTTTTCTAAACTCGTTAAACATGCTTTTGGTTCCTTTGACATCAAATAAGCATAGGCCAAGTTGAGAGAAATTTCGGGACTAATTTCTCCATGAACCTTGCGGTAAATTTCGGCCGTTTTTTTATAACTTTCCTTCGCAGAAGAATAATCATTTAAAACATAAAGATAATAATAGGATTTATAAAGTAAAACATCTAAAGAATCGGATTCACAAACTCGATACGAAAAAAATTCATCCAAAGTTTTTGTAAAAGAATTAAATTCCCTTTCATTGTATTCAATGTTTGCGATTTTCCGAAGTAAGGAACAAGTGCGAAGGGTTCCATTGGGAACTTCCTTTTTGTATTCAATGAGGGATTTACGGTAAAATTTTAATGCTTCTTTGTGTTTTTCTAAGGCTTCTAAAGATACAGCTTCCCTTTCTTCTTTTTCACCAACACCATCACAATAGGTTTCCTTATTGTTTTCATAATAACAAATTCTTTCCTTGAATCCATTTTCATTTGCATCATACTCAATTCTCACAAGTTTACAATTTTGGTAGTACCACCATTCATCTATACCTCCAAAATCGTTTTTGTCTTTTGTGATTTCTTTTGGACAACCATTACTAGCATAATAAGTAAAACTATCCTTTTTACCATTTTTGGTTTCATCTTCTTCAGTCAGATACAGTTGACCACTTTGGTTAAAATGATCATAACGGTAGGGATAAAATTCATTTTCGTTTAGGAAAAAATGAATTTTTAAAAGGGAACTTCCATTTTTCCACCCAGAGAAACATGTGAAACTTGTTTTACCACTTAAAAAATTTTGGGAAAGATCTCCATACAAATCATTTAAGTGGGAACGTATGTCTTCTTTGAGTCTTGGATAAGGGTAGTTTGAGTGGTATTTTTCGATATACTTTTGGCAAAACCAAAACACTTCATGATTAAAGGTCTCTTTGTGAATGAAGGAAGGACTTTGGTTGGTAAAACCAAACCGAAATCGTTTGGGACTAGCATCTTCTAGTTCAAAAGTTTCTTTTGATTTTTGAATGGCATCCCAATAACCCTCTAAAAGTGGATTGGCATTTAGAGGGATTGTAAAAAGGAAAAAAAACGTTAAAAGGTTTCGAAAATAGATCAAGATTTACTTTTTAAATACAGATCATACAGAATCGGATTTTCATAAGGATTACCAACTTTTCGAATGGAGAATAATTGCAAGAGTGGCGGCCCGTTTTCTAAATAAAATGCACCGTGTTCGTGATTGTATCGTATAATGCCTGTATGTTGAGTTAAGTTTCCGCCTTTGGCAACTGTATGCTCAATGATGTCTTCTTCATATAATTCTTTGTCATACTTATCTTTTAAGCCTGTGAAACAATTAATCACATAATTATCTTCGTTTGGAATGGGTTGCCCAAATTTTAGTAATTTTCCATCTAAGGTTAATGAAAATCCTTTTTGGGTGAATTCTTTCTCTTGTTTGTCCCATACTCGGAATCGAATTGTGAATGCCATAACAGGAACAAATTTAAGTAGGTCGAAGTCCTTTCCAAGGAAAATTCAAAAAAAAATCAGTGGTCAATGGATGAATTCTAGAGGATCCTAGCCCCATGAAGGTGATTTCAGTTTCCAATATCAAAGGGGGAAGTGGTAAATCCACGACGGCTGCCCACTTGGCTTGTGCTTTAGCAAGAAGAGGGAAAACGCTCATTGTTGATATGGATATGCAAGGGGATTTAACAGACTTTTCTTTGCCTGATTTGGATTTATCTGCCTTAGATGAATCGAATGTCATGAGTGTCCTTCTCGGAATGAAAAAAATTTCCGACTGCATTCGAAAAACCAAACACTTCGATGTTTTACCTTCCACACTCAGTTTAGCAAAACTCACAAAATACAATCCTGATTCCACAAGTTTGTGCCTTCAGTTCAAACGTTCTTTAGAAGAAATACGTAAAAATTACCAATTTGTTGTGATTGATACTCCGGGTTCCGCAAAACATGAGCTTACAACTGCGATTTATAATTCGGAACTCATTTTAATTCCCGTCACACCCAGTAAATGGACCATTCGGGCCGTTAATCTTTTGTTAGATGAAATCACACAAACAGAAACTGTTTTTAGCCAAAAGAAAAAAATTGCCTTTGTTCCTTCTTGGTTTGGACCTTCCAAAAAACATCGAGAACTATTAGAAAAATTAAAAGCTATTGAAGAAATTCCCACTTTAGGGGAAATTCCAAAATCAGAATCCATAAAGGCAAAAACGGAAAAACAAGAATCTTTAAAAAAGGATACAAATGCTTGGTATGCGTTTGACCGTTTGGCAGATGAAACCATTGCCCTTGTAGACCCGGATAATTCGATTTCCCAAATTCGATTGTAACGAACAAATTTTAATTTTTTGGTTCGAAACTCGATTGGTGTTTTTTTCGTTCAGCAGCAATTGCTTGAATATGAACTGCAAAACTTGGATGGTGTTTTAAAATTTCGGCAAATGCTTCCCGACTAAGAGTGTAGACATCACAATAAGAACCTGCTTTGATCGTTGCTGTACGCAAAGAATCGTCAATCAAACTCATCTCACCAAAAAATGATCCCGAATTTAAAGTTGCGAGTAGTTCTCCTGACTTTTCTTTGATCACTTCGACATGGCCTTTGGATAAAAAATACATATTATGAGGGACATCACCTTCACGGAAAATCACATCTCCTTTCATATAATAAGCAGGTTTTAATTCGAGAACGACTTCTCGTTTTAATTCTTCTGGTGCATGTTTAAAAAATGGAACCACAGAAATCAGATGGTTGTGTAAAAACATAGATACATCAATTTTGATTCCCGATGGAAGTTGGTCCCAGATTTCTTTTTCATCAATTCCGTGTTTGTTTTCCCAGAGATTGATGTAGTAGGATCTGATCCTATTTGCTAAATGAGGAGGTAATTTTTTGTATTTAATGAAGGAGTTAATTGTATTTAATTTTTCTTGGAAAGTGACACGGGAAATATCCAAATTCGATAATAATGTGGAAATATTACCAATCACATATCCATAAATACCAACACCTAAAATCATCACACCCATTGTATAAATTGTTTGTGGGTTTGTAGTGGGGGTGATATCCCCATAACCAATGGTTGTAAGAGTTGTAACCGACCAGTACAAAGAACGGATATAACGTGTTGTCATATCTTTATCCGGTAAAAACTCAGGAGTCAAATGGATCCAACCACACGCGACCCAATGCGCAAAAAGGGAAGTCCAATACACAAAAAAAATCAAACGAAATGTCATTGGATTGATCACATCCAATAATTTGAAACGATCTTCAGATTCAGCACCAAGAGCTAACATACGTAAGGATTTAAAGAGCTCAAAGACTCTAACTGATCGTAACAATCTAAGAATTTTTAAACTATCTGTGACACCGAAGTATTCGAAAAAAAATCCACCAAATATATCAAAGGGAAAAGCAGATAAAAAATCGATGAGAAACCATGATTTTAAATACGTTTTGGCTACTATTTTTTTGTTTTGGATGAGAAGTCTGTCTTTCAAAATCGCTGTAAAAAAATTGAGAATTAGGTCGATTCCAAAAATGATTTGGATCCCTCGTTCAAAATGGGTGACACCAGCTGAAAGTTTATGAGGGAAAACAAGTCGGAGAGGCACTTCTACAGCAAAGTACGTGATACAAATAAAGACAAAAAGATCCCAGATTCGTTTGTAGGGAGAATTTGGATGGATCATATTCTATAGTATCGACAACCTATGTTTTATATTTGCGTTCTTTCAGATAAAAAAAATCCTGAATTGGATAAGAGGTGATTATGTTCGGTGGAGCAGGTGGAAACAAGTTTGATATGCTCAAACAGATGAAAAAAATGCGTTCGCAAGTGAAAACCATGGAAAAGGAACTTGCTGGCCTAAATTTTGTAGGAATTTCTAAAAATAAACTTCTATCCGTCACTTTGGATGGTAAATTCCAAATGAAATCGATCCAAATTGAAGATGAATTATTGGAAAAAAAGGATAAAAATCTTCTCGAACGTTCCATCCAAGAAGCCTACACAAAAGCATTACAAGATGCACAGGCTGGGGCAGCAAAACAAATGCAAGCGATGGGTGGATTTCCAGGGCTTGGGATGTAATCCAAAGATTCGTTTTAGTTCTATCCAAAAAAAGAAAAAGCCTACAAAGGAATTCTTTGTAGGCTTTTTTTTATGGGATATTCTCCCTATTTCGTTGTTACGAACTGAAATTAACTTGCTGGAACAATTTCCACTTCGACACGGCGGTTTGAACCATCTTTTGGATCAACATTTTTTAGTGGAGTAGAAGAACCTAATCCTTGTACGGTTCCAATTCGTTTTCCGTCTACACCGTTTTCTATGATGGCATTCTTTGCCGTCACAGCTCGGTCATTGGAAAGTTTTTGGTTGAGGTCTTCGGCGCCAGTGCGGTTTGCATGTCCTGTGATATTAACTTTTGTTTCAGGGTAAGCAGCAAGTGCTTCTGCCAATTTATCAATGTTTTCTTTTCCTTTTCCTTTGAGATCCGCTTTTCCATCTTCGAATGCGATTCCACCGTCCATTGAGGCTGTAAGAGCAACAGTTTCTCCACCACGTTCACTTTTCGTAAGAGTGATACCTTGTTTTTTCATTTCTTCCGCCATGTTGTCGTACATGGTGTTGAGATAAAAACCTGTTCCAAGTCCTGCTAAACATCCAGCACCCAAACCAACAATTTTACCTTTGTTTTGAGGTTTCTTTTTTTCCATTGCCAGAGATTCTTTCACTTGTCTTTGGAAATCGTTCTTTTTGTTTTTAGAGTCTTTTTTTCTTTGTGACTCATCATACACAGCACCTAACGCAAGACCAACTCCACATCCAATGGATGTACTTAGGATGAGACGTTTTGTGTTGTCTGAAAGGCCACAAGAAATTGTGGTAAGTAATGATAGGGATAAGATTCCGGAAATGATTTGTTTCAAAGTGATTGTCCTCGCTCACCTTCTCGATGAAGGTTTCGGACAAAGTTTAAAGAAATCCTCCCTGTTTGCAAGGAGGATTTCCATCTCTTTAAAATCCTTAGTATCTGTCTGTGAGGAGTTTTACTACTGATTCTGGTCTGAGATTTGCTTGGGCAAGCATGGCCACACCCGATTTGGTTAGGATTTGGTTTTTGGAGTATTCTACCATTTCTGTTGCCATATCTGCATCTCTGATTTGTGATTCGGAAGAAACCATGTTCACGTAGTTATTACTCAGTGATTTTAAGGTTAAATCCAATCGGTTGTAATAGGCACCCAAGTCCGACCGTAATCGATTCACTTTAGAAATGGCATCATCCAATACTTGGAGTGAATCGGTAGCTTTATTTGGAGTTGAAAGTGTCAACTTGTTTCCAGCTTGTTTCAGTTTTAAAGAAGAACTTGTCATCGTATTGATAAACACTTCTATCTTTTCTGATCCGTTTGCACCCACTTGCAGTGTCATTGGGTTTTTGCCAGCACGAGAAAATCGACCATCTAGTGGCCTAACTTTGTTAAACTCTGCAGATGTTCCGATTCTTTCCACTTCTTCCACTAATTGTGAGACTTCCAATTGGACAAGTTTCCTGTCTTCATTCGAATAGATCCCGTTAGCTGATTGAACTGAAAGCTCGCGTAACCTCTGTAAGATAGAGTTTACTTGGTCCAAAGATCCTTCCGTAACTTGTAAAAACGACATACCATCCTGGGTATTTCGCTCTGCTTGTCCTAAAGCACGGATTTGGGATCTAAGTTTTTCGGATACGGAAAAACCCAAGGAATCATCCCCTGGTCTGTTAATTCGCATACCCGTTGCTAGGTGTTCCATGGATTTGTCCATGTCACGACTGGTGTTTGTGAGTGCCCGTTTTGCAACGAGTGCACTGATGTTGTGATTGATAATCATTGTCACACCCTCCTGTGTGTCCATGACCCGCTTGTTTCCCTACAGGCGGAGAAAAGAAAAATTCAGATTCCAGAAATCCTTTCCTTCGGGGAGAGAAGGGGTTGCCTGCCCTTGGTTCTCCCGTGAATTTTTCCTTTCCAGATGATTCTATACCAAAAAACTTATGTCTGTAAAGAAAATTTAGGGTACGAGGTCTTGAGATTTTGAAAATCTACACCAAATTTGGCGACGGCGGACAAACGTATTTAGCGTCTGGGAAAAAAGTTTCGAAGACTGACAGACGAGTGGATTTGTATGGTACCTGTGATGAATTGAATAGCACCATTGGTCTTGCACTTTCCCTTGGTAAAAAAGAAACTCTACAAACTTCCTTTTTAGAACATTTGCAAAATATCCAGAGTTTTCTCTTTGAAATAGGTTCGGAGCTTGCAGGTTATGTGCCTAAGGAAGCAAAGGATGGAACAGTCGTTAATGCACAGGATGTGAGTATTTTGGAACAAGAAATTGACCGTTTGATGGAAACCCTTCCCGAAATTAAATTTTTCATTTTGCCAGGGGGAAGTCCTTTCTCAAGTGCTTTACATATGGCTCGAACGATTTGCCGTAGGTTGGAAAGGGATTTACTCGTTTACATTGAGTCGGGTGGAGAGATTCATAACGATCTTAGAATTTACATCAATCGTTTGTCAGATTATCTATTTGTCGCAGCAAGGTTTGTCAATTTTTCATTAGGGCAAGAGGAAACCATTTGGAAAAGTCGAACGAAAACAAACTAGAAGAACATCCCAAAGGGATCACCGGTTTATTTCTCACAGAAATGTGGGAAAGGCTTAGTTATTATGGGATGCGAGCATTACTTGTTTTGTATCTTGTAAATGCTTTGGGTTTTTCAGATAAAGATGCGGGTGTGATTTACGCGTATTACACCAGTTTTGTTTATCTAACCCCTGTGATTGGAGGGTATATCACCGATCGTTATTTGAGTTATCGATTTGCAATTTATTTTGGTAGCATTTTAATGTTACTTGGCCATCTTTCTTTGGCCATTTCTGGTTTATCTTATTTTTACTTAGGGTTATGTTTACTCGCATTAGGGAATGGATTTTTTAAACCGAATATCTCGACAATTTTTGGAAGGTTATATGTAGAGAAGCCCAATTTAAGAGACAGTGGGTTTACCATCTTTTATTTGGGGATTAATGTGGGTGGTTTACTTGGACCAATCATTTCCGGTACATTGGGTGAAAAAGTAGATTGGCATTTGGGTTTTTTATCGGCTGGACTTGGAATGGCAATCGGCATTTTGGTTTTTTATTTTGGAAGTAAATCCCTTCCACAATCCATTTGGGAAAAAACAAAAACACCAAATCAAACGTATACGGACGAAAGTTCCAATTCACTGAATCGTTATCAGAATGATGTGATGCCAAAAATTGCACTGATTGGACTTCTTTCTTTTTTTAGTATTTTTTTCTGGATGGCATTTGAACAAATGGGTTCCTCACTCAATTTATTTGCCTTACGCCATACAGATAGGAATATGTTTGGATTTGAAATCCCAGCTTCCATCTTACAATCATTAAACCCCTTGATGATTTTGGTTTTTGGACCTTTAGTTTCTCTCCTTTGGACATCTCTCTCAAAAACCAATCGAAACCCAAACCCAATTTTAAAGTTTGTGATCAGTTTGTTTTTGCTTGGCATTGGATTTTTGGTAATGGTCATCGCAGCAAACCAAGCAGAAACAGGAGTTTCTGTTTCCCTCTTCTTTTTAGTATTTGTCTATTTTTGGAATACGATGAGTGAACTCTGTCTTTCACCAGTTGGACTTTCATTTGTAAGTAAAATGGCTCCAACAAAGTTTGCTTCATTTCTAATGGGCACTTGGTTTTTATGCACAGCCTTTGGTCATTATGCGGCGGGTATTCTTTCTGGTTACCAAAAAGAATGGGGTAGTATGGTGCATTTTTATGGACTCTTTGTGGTTGTCTCTTGGATTGCTTCTCTTATTCTTCTGGGAATTTACCTTTGGAAAAAAAATTCCATCCTCCCATTATTGGAATCGAAATGAGTGAACAAATGGATTTTGGATTATCCTTTTGTCTCTAATACTAAGGTTTCAATTTCTTCAAACTTTTCTTCACCAGCAAGTGTGATGACTTGTTCTGCTAGTAATTTTGCTTTCCATGTGGAAATTTCTGTGACTTTCTCTGCGACTTCTTTCATGAGAGGGAGAGCCGAACTCAAATCGCGTATCCCTAAACCAATGAGAACAGCAGTAAACATTGGATCACTTCCGATTTCACCACATATACTAATTGGTTTTTTTTGGGAATTGGCAACATCGACAATGTTTTTCAGTAAAAGTAAAAACACAACTTGCCATGGGTTATACAAATCTCCCACCAAATGGTTGTTACGTTCCACTGCCAGTAAGTATTGTAATAAATCATTTGTGCCGATACTATAAAAATCTACATGGTTTCCTAAGAAGGGTAAGTTTAAGGCACATGCAGGAGTTTCGACCATAATGCCCAGTGGGATTTTTTTGGTGATCACAAGTCCTAAGTTTTTTAATTCTTCCAGACATTCATTGATTAATACTTTTGTTTGTAAAATTTCAGAACGAGTTGTGATCATTGGTAACATGATCCTCATGGTTCCAAATTCACTCGCGCGAAGGAGGGCACGAAGTTGTTCTTTAAAAAAATGAGGGTGTCTTAATAGGTAACGAATCCCTCTGTTTCCGAGAAATGGATTTTCTTCTTCATATCCATTTTCCATTTTATCGGCTCCGATATCCCAAACACGAAAGGTCACTGGCCGACCAACCATCTTCAGTAAAATTCGTTTGTATACGGCAAATTGTTCTTCTTCTGTGGGTTTGAATTCGATATAACGGATGAATAAAATTTCTGTCCGAACAAGTCCAATCCCGTCGGCACCTTGGAGAAAAGCAGTGTCTACTTCTTCTTCCGAATCGATATTCGCACGTAAGGTAAATTTTTTCCCATCTTTTGTTTTGAGTTCTTTCGGACCGTCGCTGATCTCTCGAATGGGAATCGTTTTTTTTATTTCACTTTTGATCCCTGCAAGTTTGATTTCATCGATGGCTGGAGAACGATTGAGGATTCCCTTTGTGGCATCGAGTAAAATATAATCATCATCTTCTACGTGTGAGGTGATATTCTTTAGTCCTACAATGGTAGGAATTCCATAATTTCTTGCAATGATGGCTGTATGACCCGTTTTCCCACCAAAGTCAGTGGCAATCCCACGTAACTTGGACTTACCCAATTGGATCATTTCGGAAGGTGTGATTTCTTTTGCGATGAGGATGACATCATCAGGAATTTTCGTTGGTTCTGCACCTTTTTCAGGGTACAAATTGGATTCAATTCGTTTACCAATGTCGAGAATGTGGTCGGCTCGTTCTCGGAAAAATTCATCAGGAATGGATTGGAATTCATCATACAAGGAACTCACTGCCGTTTCCAGAGCAAGCCCCGCCGATTCATTGTTTTGTGCAATTCGTTCAAATACACGAGCCCGAAAGAGTGGGTCATTTAAAAAGACAATTTGCGATTCTAAAATTTCCGAAAGTTCTACATTCTGTTTGGATTTTTGGACAAGGTCGGCAAGGTCATCTTCCGTCTTTTGGAGGCCTTTTTTTAAGAGTTCAATTTCCTCTTTGATTTCCTCAGGGCTTAAGTCTGTACGATCTTCCCGTTTCCGTTTGGATTGTTTCCAACGAAATACCTTTCCGTAGACCGTCCCTGGGTAGGCAGAAATGCCTTTAAATGTGGTTTTTTCTTCCATCCGAACCTATGCCAAAAATAATTTTGGTTTAGGCTAGTTTGGAAAGTAAAAAAAGATCCGAACTACCGCGCGGCTTCTTTTTTAGAGAAAAGTGGAATCCGTTTGCTTTTGTACTGTGTGAGTTCGTTTCCCGTCACTTGGCTCATGATGCATTTTGCAAGGGAAATGTCGAGAGCGTGACCCGCTTTGGATGCAATGAGGTGGCCTCTGAAAGGACGACCCATCACTGCTAAATCTCCAATTAGGTCAAGGATTTTATGGCGAACACATTCATTGTCATAACGCAGATGGTCGTTGAGGTAACCATCATCGGTGAGAACTACTGCATTGTCGAGGGATCCGCCCATAGCAAGTCCTCTTGCTTGGAGGGCTTCCACATCTTTCAAAAACCCGAAGGTTCTCGCAGGTAGGATGTCCGTTCCCAAAATGGATTCGTCAAGAGTAGTGGTATAGGACTGACCTCTGAGGAGTGGGTGGTTAAAATCGATACTATAAGTGACTTTTAATTCATCGGAAGGGAGCATTACGAGGTATTTGTCCCCGTCAACGACCCAAATGGGGTTTGTAATGGTAATGGGTTCCACGGTTTCGTCGAGGACACGAATCCCTGCGGAGCGAATGCCTTCCCAAAATGGTAGGGAGGATCCATCCATAATCGGAACTTCTACGGAATCAATTTCAAAGATACAATCAGTAATGCCTAAGGTGTGGACTGCTGCGAGTAAGTGTTCGATGGTTTGGACCCGATTGGAACTACCATCGCCGATGGTCGTTGCGTTACTTGTGTCTACCACATGGTCCAGGGAAACTGGGATTCTGACTTTTTGGGTGCCTCTATAAAGATAAAAGATAAGTCCAGTATTTGCCTCAGCAGGATGCAGGCGAAGAGTCACCACTTTACCAGAATGGACGCCAATTCCTTTGAGTGTAATCGAATTTTGGATCGTTTTTCTGTGGATTGCCGTTTGCATAATCAGTTCCTACATACAAAATTGTAGGAATCTGACCTCGGACAATACCAAAACCGAAACCCGAATCCAAAAAAATGTCTCTTTTTTACAACAGTGTGGTGGAATTGTGACGGACGGGAAAACCAGGATTTTAACCTAATTTTTGCTACAAATGAGGCCGTATTCTCCGTGTTAGTCCTTAAAAAGCACTCAGAGCCGAACGAATGAAACTTGTGACGGGGGCTTGTTCCCTAGTATCTTCCAAACCTTCTCTCAGTTCCTTGAGAACCACTTGGGCATCTCCCAAGGTCGTGTTCACAGATTTGTGAACGTCACTTTCATTGATGAGTTTTCCCAAGGTTCCCTGGCCTTCGTTGATTTTCCCTGTGATATTCGCGATATTTTGCACTGTTTTACGGATATCAGACCTGTTTTCTGCAATGAGCTCTGAGAGTGACACAAGTGGGTCTTGGGTGACTTTCCCTTGGATGGGAAGGAGTTTCCCCGATTTAGGAGAAATTTCAATTTTACTGAGTGGTTCTTCTGCCATCATGTATTCTTTGGTTTTGGGATCCACAGGGAATTTGGACCCTGGGTCAAGGGCAACCACACGACCTGAGAGCAAACTTTCGTTTTTGATCGTGATTTCGTAATTGGAAAAAAGTTGGACCTTGCCTTTGAGGAGTAAGGTGAGTTCTACTTTCGTTCCAATCCCAGTTTCCCCTTCTGGTAATAAATTTCCCATTTCATCAATTTGAACCAAACGGATTTTGGAAACATACCCAAAAGGAACCCCATGGATGGTCACCTTGTTTCCTATTTTAATCCCTTCTGCATCAGGGAAATAAACAGGGAGTTGGTAACCCGACTTTTGGAACGGTCCACCTTCCGTTACAATCGTAAAATAACCTACGGCTACGAGTGAAAAAATGAATAAAAGACCAACAATGAGAGCACGACCTATGGTAGGCATTCCCTAAATTTCTCCTATTTGTGTGAACAAAGTCAATTGGATTTTCCTTTTTTTAATTCCGAGTGGTCGAGTATCATGGGACCTACGGTATTTCCATGAATGAATTGTTGGATCACTGGATCTTTGGACGCTTGGATCTCTTCAGGTGTTCCACAAAATTGGACTTTTCCTTCATATAAAAAACTAATCCGATCTGCAATTCGATACGCTGAATTCATATCATGTGTCACCACAATGGATGTGAGGCCTAATTCTTTTTGTAAACGAATGACAAGGTCGTTGATGACATTGGACATCACTGGATCAAGGCCAGAGGTTGGTTCGTCATACATGACGATTTTTGGTTGGGATGTGAGAGCACGGGCAAGTCCCACACGTTTTTTCATCCCACCTGAAATATTACTGGGTAGGGTATCCTTTGCCGGAACCAAATCCAACCATTGTAATTTTTCCATCACAATCCGATCCAGCTCAACTCCATCGGCGATTTTATGTTCTCGTAAGGGAAGTGCTACGTTTTCATACACGGTAAGCCAATTGATAAGAGCCCCCGATTGGAAAAGAACACCTAACTTAGAACGTAACTCTTCTCGTTTTTTTTCATTGGCATGGACTATGGATTCTCCATAAATAAAACAATCTCCTTCATCAGGGTCAAGCAAACCTGTGATGTGTTTGAGACTCACAGATTTTCCGGTTCCAGAAGGTCCAAGGATGACCATCGTTTCACCTTGTTTGACTTGTAAATTCATCCCTCTGAGGATTTTACGTTTACCGAAGGTTTTGTGAACATTTTTCATTTCAATGGCAAATGGTTCCATACTGTCCTTTACTTATAGAAGAGGGCTGTGAGCACATACCCTGAAAAAATGACCATGAGAAAGGAAGTGACAACTGCTTTCCTCGTTGTTTGGCCTACACCAATGGCCCCACCTTCTGTACGAAGTCCTTGGCTACACGATATGGTCGCAATGGATATACCAAATACATAACCTTTTAAAAGGCCAACATATAAATCTTTTAGTCCAGGTACCGATGAAATTCGGTAATATACATCTTGGAAATAGCTAATGATATCAATCCCTAACTGGAAATGACCTACAATACCACCACCTAATATACCTAATGCGGATGAGTAAACACAGAGAACCGGAACCATAATAGAAAAACCAACAATCCTTGGCATCACAAGGTATCGGACAGGATTAATGGACATAACTTCTAAAGCATCAATTTCTTCAGAAACTTTCATTGTTCCGATTTCGGCAGCCATAGCTGAACCAACGGATGCTGCAAGGATGAGAGAAGTCATAAAAGGAGACATTTCTCTTGTCAATGTAATCGTAAGTAGTAGTCCGATTTGTCCTTCGGCTCCGAAATCGCGAAGTCCAAGTCCTGTGTTAATCCCAAGGATCATACCCGTAAAAACTGATACAATGGACACAACAAATAAAGATCCAACTCCAGCAATGAACATTTGTTCTAAGATTTCACGGCGTTTGAAATACAAATGATGCGATTGTCCAATAGCTCGAAATAATAACAATACAGTATAACCAATTGCATACAAAAGAGGTTCTATGGTTTTGCGATACATTTGGATCATATTTTCCACCAAAAGAATTTGTAGTGATTTGTTTCTGCCCTTGTATCAATTCCAAAGAGTCCGTAGGCAAACTCATATGAAAAGCCTGTATTTGTTTTTGAAAATTCCATTATGATCGGGATATGGATATGAGTTTCATCATGAGTCCAACGATGAGTGTACAATCTAGTAATCAGGTGCAATCGTTTTTCTCCATTAGATGACCTCTTGTATTCAATGATAGAAAAAATTGGTTCCCAAACATCTTCCATCACTTCAAAACGAACGGGAATGATTGCGAGTGTATTCCATCCAAAATTGCCTTCTGGATCTTTGTGGTACCGAAAGAATGGCCAAAGTTTCCAATAATAATCTTCCCTTCCTGTTTGGACGTATTCATTTTTCATATGGGAATAAAATGGTAAAATAAAATGAGATGTCGATTTGAGATGAGAAGTATTCTGAGACAATCGGATATAAAAAGGAGTGATAAATTCGGCTTCTTTGTTTGCGAAATAAGAATAGCCATAAAAAGGAAAAAACACAAGTTTCTCTGTATCTTTTTTGACTGAAGTTGTGTATTGGAAAAATATAAAGAGTGCTGTGTAATTCGTTTGTCCCGTTTTTTTGTCATATCCATACGAAAAAAGTGAGTTAAGCAAAGGAAACCAAAGAAAAGCATGACTTTTCATGTTCCCGTCTACGGAACTCTTTTGGTTGTAGAATGGAAAAAAAATCTGATACGAAGTTGGTTCCTTTTTATCTAACCTCTCTTCGCCCCATTGGAAAAAAGGCCATAAGACTGAATAACGTTTGTATTTACCTTCATTTGATTTTTTCGAATACAAAGGAAAGATCCGAAAGTCATCTCTTGTTTCCGAACCTCCCCACATGACAAGTGGCCATACAATGGATCTAGCCTTATATGTTTTGTATCTCCATTCTGAATAGATGGGAAATAAAACATAATTTAATTCTTGGTAGGAGAGTTTGTTTCTGATTTTTCCATAAAGTGGGAATACACTGTAATAATTTTCTCTTTGTGATTCACCTTTCCCCCATAAAAAAAGTGGAGTGAATAAAATGTCTTCATCTTCATCACCTTCCTCATGTTTAAAACCAGTCCCACTAAAGAAAAATAAGGAAGACCAAGTGTACCAATAATTGGTTTCTTCTTTGTAATAAATCGGGGAGAGGTAGCTATGAAATCGAAAGGCATAAGTTTTGTCAGAAAAAGACATATAAAAAGGACGAATGGCGAAGAAGTTCTGTCTGCCTCTGGTTTCGCTTTCGTATAAAAACCAAAATTGAGAATAATCCGATTTGATATCTTCTGTAAAGGAATTTGGAATTTTTGCAAATAAGGAAGAAGTTAGAAAGAAAAGAGAAAAAACAAATCCGAATTGAATTTTAAAGCGGGAATCCACGTAATTTCAATATCATTCACTTTCATGTAAAGGAATCAAGTGATTTCATGCCAAAATTAAAAATCGCATTACTTTTCGGAGGGGTCTCTGGAGAACATATCATTTCCATCCGTTCCTCTGCTTTTATATTCGCTACAATTGATAGGGAAAAATACGACGTATGCCCCATCTACATTGATATGAGCGGAAAATTTTGGATCCCAACGGTAACAGAACCCAATTACCCTGACCCAACGGGGAAATCCGAAATTGAATTTTCACGAGAATTTAACCAAACAAATCAAATTGAATCCTCGAGTGATCCTAGTCAATTAGGGAAACATGGGTTTACTTCCGCCTTCCTCGGATTACACGGAGGAGCTGGGGAAGATGGTAGGATCCAAGGATTTTTGGATACAATGGGCATTCCTCATACTGGGTCTGGTGTCCTTGCATCTGCCTTAGCGATGGATAAATTTAGAGCCAATTTACTCTTCCAATCCATAGGAATCCCTGTGGCACCTTTTTGTGAGCTTGAACGTGTTCAGTCTGATCCAAGAAAAGTGCTATTAAATCTACCATTTCCCTATCCAGTCTTCATTAAGCCCACGTTAGGTGGATCAAGTGTGAATACAGGAATGGCTAAAACGCCTGAAGAAGCAATTACTCTCGTTGATAAAATATTTGTATCGGAAGACCGTGTCCTTGTTCAAAAATTGGTTTCAGGAACAGAAGTATCGATTGGTGTTTTAGAAAAACCAGAAGGAAAAAAACGAAATGCATTTTCTCTTGTTCCAACTGAAATTAGGCCTAAGTCAGAATTTTTTGATTTTGAAGCAAAATACACCAAAGGCGCAAGTGAGGAAATCACACCTGCACCCGTAGGTGATGAGATTACTAAAACACTACAAGAATACAGTTTAAAATGCCATGTTATCTTAGGATGTAAGGGTTATTCCAGAACTGATTTTATCATCGCTGATGGTGTTCCTTATGTTTTGGAAACAAATACTTTACCTGGAATGACTGGCACAAGCCTTATCCCACAACAGGCAAAAGCTTTGGGAGTCGATATGAAACAAGTGTTTACGTGGTTAATTGAGATTTCTCTTTTTTAGGGAAACAATAGATACCTAAAAGAATGGCGATGAGACTTGCGATTGTTCCATAAAAATGGCTTGTCATATCATCCCCATACACTTCTAAGATAAGCCATGTAACGATGCCAACAATCAAAGAAAAAAGAGCGGAACGTTCATCTGCTCTTTTGCTTAATAAGCCAAATACCATGGGAATGAATAGGGTAACAAGGGAGATTCCTCCCGAATCTTCGACTAGTGCATAAATCGAAGGTTTTCCCACCGCGAGTAAAAATGAAATTCCTGCAATGATTAGAACCGATACTCTTGAGAGTAATAAAAGCTTTTTATCGTTCATGTCATTAAATGCATATTTTAGAATATTCTCAGATAATATAGAAGAAGGAGCAAGGATGGCGCCTGATGCAGTTGATAGAATAGCAGAAATGAGTGCTGAAAAAAATAAAACCTGAATCCAAGGGTTGGAAAATTTAGAAATCATAGTTGGGATTAGAAGTTGTCCTGTTTCTGAATTTAAATCAAAATCTGGGATTAGACTTTTTGCATGGAGACCTAATAAAAGAGGGATCATCGCAAATAACAAGTACAATACGGAAGATAAATAAGATGCTCTAATGGCTACCTTTTCTGATTTAGCAGACATCACTCTTTGGAAAATATCTTGTTGGGGTAAAGAGCCAAAACCAACAACCATCCAAGCCGATAGGTACAAAGTCCAAGCATGGTAATTGGATTCAGGAAAAAATCGAAAAAAACCATCTGGTTTTTCTGAGATAGATGACCAAATAGGTTTAATACCATTCAATTCAATGATCACTACGACGAGTCCAATGATGATGGAAATGGATTGGAAAAAATCGGTTAAGGAAACAGACCACATCCCACCTAAGTAAGTATAAAAAACAACGAGACATGCTCCAATGACAATGGCAGTAAACTGGTTGATCCCAAATAAAATTTGCACCATTATTCCGAGTGCTACAAATTGCGCAGCTACCCAACCAAAATAGGAAAAGATCAGGCAAATGCCTGCAATGAATTCCATTTTTTTACCATATCGGTTTTTATAAAAATCACCAAAGGTTAGGATTTGCATTCGGTATAGGTATTTTGCAAAAACCAAACCAAGTAAAAATAAACAAAGGGCCCCACCAAACGGATCTTGGATGACGGATAAAAATCCACCCTTTGCAAATTCGACGGAGGAACCGAGGATGGTTTCACTTCCAAACCAAGTGGCAAATAAAGCTGCAGTTGAAATGGGTAAGGGTAAACTTCTACCCGCAAGGATAAAGTCTTTTGAATTTTTTACTTTTTTTGCTGCATACACTCCAATCCCGATTGTGACAAGGAGGTAAGCTAAAATAAAAATGGTCTGGAAATTCATTCTTTAAAATAAATCTTCTTCCGCTTTATTAGAAGTTGTGTCTTCCTTCTTTTTCTTCACCGTTGATTTCACCACTTCACCGCTGGGAGCTTTGGTTAAAAATTCAATTTTGGCTTCTGCATCCACCAATCGTTCTGAACAGATTTTTTTCAGTTCCATTCCACGTTCATAAGCCTTAATAGAATCTTCTAAAGACAAGGTTCCACGTTCTAATTTTTCCGCAATGTCTTCCAATTCACGGATTGCTTCTTCAAAACTGATTGTTTTTTTTTCTACCATCGTTTGGTCCTATTTGATTTCTTTTACTTCTACTTGGAGTTTTCCATCGAATAAAAAAACTTCCAATGATTCTTTTTCCTTAATTTGTGAAATGGAAGAGATCACTTGTTTATCTGAATTACGGAGTACAGAGTATCCTCTTTTAAGTGTTCCTAATGGAGAAAAGTGATCTAATCGTTGTTCTGCGAGCTTGTATTTTGTTTGGACTCTTTCCAAATACGATTTCCAGTTTTGTTGGAAAGAATCAAATTTTTGAAATTCACTTTGTTTTTTGACAAGGTAGTTTTTCCCAAGAAGAGAAATTTTTGTTAATAGTTCATCCAAATGGTTTTGCCTAGGTTCTAACACTGCTTTAGGATTTTGGAAAACCACTCTACTTGTTACACCTGACCACTTTTCTTTTCCAATCCGTATCACTCCAGTCAGAGCAGAACGCAATCGGTCTTCCATTTCATCCAAACGAATGAGAGTATCAGACACATTGGGAATTGCTAATTTTGCTGCTGCAGTGGGTGTTGGAGTTGTGGCATCTGCAGCTAAATCGGTAAGCACTCGGTCAATTTCATGTCCCACAGCAGAGATGATGGGAATTCTAGAATGATAATACGCCATCACAACCGCTTCTTGGTTGAAAGCCATCAGGTCCTCAAAAGATCCACCACCACGTCCTGCAATGATGACATCTACTTCCCATTTAGGATCGTTAATTTCTTTAATCGCTTCAATGATTGAATTTTCGGCACCGTCTCCTTGGACAAGGCATGGTGATACTAAAATTTGAATCGAAGGATTGAGATCTGTTGCAATTCGAATGATGTCTTCTACGGCTGCTCCCTTTGGTGAAGTAACAATCCCCAATCGTTTCGGAAATTTAGGTAACGGCCGTTTGTGGGAAACATCAAAGATCCCTTTTTCTGCTAATGACTTTTTTAATTTTTCAATTTTAAGAAGGATATCACCTTCGCCAAGTTCTTCTATTTTTTGGACTGTGATACTATAATAACCACCTGGTTCATAAACAGAAACAGAACCATATACAAGGATTTCCATTCCATTTCGTAATGGAGTACCTTTATAGTTTTTGGCTTGGAAGGAAAAAAACGCACATTTGATCACACTTGTTGTATCTTTTAAGGAAAAATACATGTGACCAGAACTATTGGTTTGGCTGAAATTCGAAATTTCTCCGCGGATCCAGAAGTTTTTAAATTCGGGAGAGTCTTGTAATTTCGCCTTGATACGGCGATTGACTTCACTAACAGAAAGGGAAGAATCAGCTGTTTCCATTTACGTTGTTTGGAATCGAGTTTCTCGAAAAATTTTCCAAAAATCCCAAAGGATAATCACGAGTGTTAACGCCATAGGTCCAATGATGATCCCTGCAACACCAAACTCTTGTAATCCGCCAATCAGGGAAAGGAAAATTAAAAATGGATGTATTTTTAGTTTTTTATCTAACATTTTTGGTTTTACAAAATTTTCTAAAATGAGATAACTTGCCCCACCTGCAATCATGAAGAGTATACTTCCTGTCCAATTCTCTTGGACAAGTCCAATATAAAGTCCAATGGGAAACCAAACGACTGATGTTCCAACTACTGGTATGAGTGAAAAAATAGTGGCGATACTTGAAAGTAGAAACTTATTTGATACAGATGTAAAAAGTAAGAGAAAATAAATCAAAGCACCTTGTAAAAGTGAGATGAATAAATTTCCCATCATTACGGTTCGAATCGCTTCTTCGATCCTACGTCCTAACCTTTCTTCAATTTCTGTGGGGAAAGGTAAAAGTAAAAACAATCCATGTTCCAGTCTGCTCCCTTCCTTGTAGAGAAAGAAGAGTAATATGAATGTAAAAAATCCATTGAATATGATTGCTCCAGGAACTTCAAAAGACCCAAGTAAAAAACCAGAAGAATTTTTTAGTAAACTATAAATAGAATCTAGGTTGAGAATGTCCATGTGTTGTCCCACATATTCACGGTAAAGAATTGGTAGTTTGATCCAAAAAAATTCATTCTCGGTAAAAAAGTCAGTCAACATTGGACTATTGAGTAATAGAGATACAATCGATTCTTCTGTGAGTTGGTTTCTTACATAACTGACTAAATTTAAAGATTCACGGATGAGCGTTGATACAATTAAATAAGAAGGTATAAAAACACAAGCGAGCATGAGCATGACCATGATATAAGGAGAAAGGCCATGAAATTTGACACCCAATACATTCCTTAATCGTTTGTGAAGTTTTCGCGTGGTTAAATAAAACAATAAAGCTAAAAAACTAGACCATAAAAATGGTTTGAATACAAAAAACAATGTAAAACAGGTAGCGAGAAAAATCCCAGCTAATAGAATGTAGACGATAGTTTCGTTTTTATTTTTGATCCAATTCATGATTAATAGGTAGAGTGTTTTTTAAAGTAAAAACGAATTTGGTTGTTAGTTTCATTTTTAGTAAAATAAATCGATAATGACTTTTTAATAAACCCTTCCAAAAGATAGGAAACTTCGGTTTCATTCACATTTTTTTCAATGAGTTTCCAATCCCCTTGGTTCACTCGGTAATCAATGCGTTTTTGGATTTCTTCCCATGACTTGGGAGTTTCCAAAAGTAAAAAAGCTTCTTTTGTGTGGATGTGACTTGTTTTGAATTCACTCGATTGAAGAAAGGTAGATTTTTCTGGAAAAAAAGACTGTGGGAAAGCAGGTGGAGGGTTTGTCGGGAATTTTGTTACGATGATTTGGTCAAACCGGTAAGTCTCCGTTTGTTTGTTCGGAGTACATTGCCAAAACACAAGGAGTGAAAAGAGGAAAAATCGAAGCATTAGGGAAAGCAAATGTCCTAGTATTGATTCCTTCCATTCATTTTTTAAAATCTTTGTTGCCTATCCCAAGAAAGGTTTATCCTTCTTCTTGTGTTAGAATCCATCCCATTCGAAGCCATAATGAAAGAAATTCTCGAATTACCACCGCTTTTCCTTTGGGGTTTTTTCTGTTTTTCGAACTTTCTGGAGAATATTTTCCCACCCTGGCCTGGTGATACAATCACAGTCTTTTCGGGTTTTATATCCTCTGCACCCAATTCACCCGTCTCCTTTGTTTCCGTTGTCATCGCTACTTTTTTAGGGAATCTTTTTGGGGGACTCGTGATGTATTATTTTGGGGAATCGTTTTTGAAATTTCTGAAACGAACAAGGATTCCTTTTTTATCGAAACTATACCATGAGGAAAGTTTGCATAAGACTTTGGTATGGTTTCGGAAATACGAAAATGTAGTGGTTTTACTTTCTAGGTTCTCGGCAGGGATTCGATTTTTTGTTTCGATCGTCGCGGGAATGTCCAAAATGAACATCATTAAATTTGTAATCCTCTATTCCATTGCCGTTTCGTTATGGTGTGGTTTACTTTTATTCGGTGGTAGTTTCCTTGGTTCGAATTGGAACCAAATCATTGTTATACTATCGTACTACAATCGTACCATTATTGGCATCCTTTTGGTTGTTTTTTTATACTTCCTTTACCAAATGTTTGGGAAATCAAATACGAAGTTGACATGATTTGGATATATGTTAGGGTTTTCATCCATGGATTCTTGGGGAAACATAGCGTTTGATTTTTATACTTTCGGCTCTCTCGTCGGAGTGATTTTTACTTTTTACAATGCACAATTATTTCTAACGGTGAAAGAGAAATCGGAAGCCACTTACAACTTAGGAATGGGCACACTTTGGCTGGGTTTATTTCACTTTGGGTACTTGATCAACTTTTCTTTTATGGGCCCAGCATCAGCGTATATGCGATGGTTTGTCATCATTGGTGCTATGGCAGGTTCTGTTTATCTAACTGGATTTTTCTTAAGTTACCCTGAAATATATTTTCCAAGACTTAAAAAATACATCTTTTGGATCTTAAGTAGTGTGGTCGTACTTGTGACTGCATTTTTTGTCTTCATCAGTTTGTCTGCTGGGAGATTGTTTTTTTTCAGTGGCCATTATTGGGATTTCCCGGTTCCTATTTTTTATAAGGCATATGCTGTAATCGTTTTAGTCTTTTTTGTTTCCTTTACCATTGTTGCCATCCTTCAATTATTCAAGATGCCAAAAGAGTCAAAGTTCACTTTGATTAGCATTCTGATTTCCTTTGTTCTCATTACAATGATTCCTGGTTTTTTAAATGTATTGTCAAGAGATGGAGCGATTGGTAGGGGACTTTACCAAACGATAACGGACCTTGTTTTGGTAGTTGGTTTATTTGTCGCCAATGTTGTTTATATCAATAATACAAAAGACAAAACAACGATTTTATCAAGAATCATTGGTATCTCGTTAGCTTCGTTTTTGTTAATTTTACAATTGGTTGCTTATTCTGTGATCCAACAAACAGAATCTAATTATGATTTGGTGCATACGGCAAGAGCCAAAAATTACATTGCAGGTTTGGAAACAGACCAAGTCCCTAGTTTCCATTATTCCTATGATATCCAAAACAGATCCTTTGTCACACACAAAGGATTAGAAGAAACAAAATTAGAACCAAACGAATACGAAGCTGAGTTTTACAATGTTTGGGCCTTGGAGATGATCCTATCGTTTGAGAAAATTGAAAATTGGAAATCAAAAGTAAATGAACTATTACTCCAATTACCAGAAACAAGTAACGGTTATTCGAACGAAATCAAACGATTTCTAAATGAGGATCGAATCACTTCTCCGAAAGAGTTAATTTCAGAAATTGAATCAGAAAAACGTAAGATTTTATACACCCGAAATAAACTGAGAGAAATTCCTGTTTCCAATTTTACAGAAAAAGCATCTGGACTTGTGAAAAACGAAGAGGGGGCACTCTCTGGATTTTATGCTGAGGCAAGGAAAATTCTCTCTTCCAATCGATCAGAAGAACTAAAATTCAAAACCTTAGACCAAATGTTTTCTCCCATGCCAAACCATGGTGAAAGAAACTATCGTGGACAAGTGAAGTTTGATTCTAAGAATCCTAATTTTTCTTTTTATGTAAGTTATCTGATTGTAGATAAAAAAAATGAAATTGTTCATGAAGTTGGTTATCCATATACTGATTACAGAAGTTTTCAACATGAAGTGACTTTACCTTGGATCATTGGTTTACTGGCCCTTGCGGTACTTGTGATTTTCGGATATCGATTGTTCTTTCTCATTGCTCTCATTCGGCCAGTGGAACAGATCATTGAAGGGTTAACGGAAGTTAACTCTGGTAATTTGGAATACCGCTTAACAGTGCATGTTGAGGACGATATTGGTTTTATGGCGAGGTCGTTTAACCGGATGGTGCGTTCGATCCAAGCTGCTCGTAAAAAATTACAACAATATGCTGAACAATTGGAAGAAAAAGTACAAGAACGGACTAAAGAATTAGAGAATACGTTAAAGGAAGTTCAGTCCTTAAAACACCAGCAGGATGGAGACTATTTTTTAACATCTCTATTATTACAACCATTTCATACCAATCATGCAAAACACCAAAATGTACGTGTGGATTTTTTATTAGAACAAAAGAAAAAATTCACATTCAAACAGTATGAAAAGGAGATAGGTGGTGACCTCAATATAGCCAATCAAATTGTACTCAACAATCGTTCTTACACTGTATTCTTAAATGCAGATGCAATGGGTAAATCGATGCAAGGTGCAGGGGGGGCACTTGTACTTGGATCGGTATTTGAATCCATTATCACAAGGACACAACTTTTAAGTGAAGCGAGAAATACATATCCAGAACGATGGATCAAAAATACATTTTTGGAACTTCACAAAATTTTTGAAGGTTTTGATGGTTCTATGCTTGTATCACTTGTATTAGGTGTGATAGACAACGAAACAGGATTACTTTATTTTATCAATGCTGAACACCCGTGGATTGTATTGTATCGAGACGGAATCGCCAGTTTTATCGAAAACGAATTGATGTTTCGAAAATTGGGAACATCAGGTGTCCAAGGGAATTTATACATCAAAACATTCCAGTTGGAAGCAGGTGATATCCTCATCGCCGGTTCTGATGGGCGTGATGATTTATTAATTTCTCATACTCAGGATGGTAAACGTGTCATCAATGAAGATGAGAAACTATTTCTTAAAATGGTGGAAGCAGGGAAAGGGGAACTTGATTTAATTTATGATGAAATGGCGAAATTTGGAGCGTTGACTGACGACTTATCGATGTTACGTGTCTCTTTCATTGAAGAAAAAGAACGTTACAAAATTGAAAAAGATAAGTTAAGGGAAATCCAATCTTTGTTGGCGAAAGCCAAAGAAGCAAGTGACTCTTCTGATCTGCAGGAGGCAGTTACCTATTTAGAAAAAGCACATTCTTTAGAGGAAAACATTCCAGAAATCAAAAAGAAGTTTATCCAATTGTATTTAAAACTGAAGGACTATGGGAATGCTAAAAAAATGGCCAAGGACTATAGTTTACTTCGTCCTATGGATACTGAGATTATGTACATCACTGCATTTTGTGCAAGGAAAGTGGCTGATATCAAGACTGCCATTGATTTTGGGGAAAGAGTTCGACTCCGTGATCCAAATCATGTCAAAAACCTAATCAATTTGGGACAAACCTACTTAGCGGATAAAAATTATGGGAGAGCTGAAAATATCCTCAGTTCCGCTCTCGAACTTGACCCAGAAAATCCAAGTTTGGTAAGGCTTATTGAACACATTCGGAAAAAACAATTAAAACAAGAAGAAACCCATTAGAGTCTAATTATTTGAGTGGATGAAACAATTAAGATAGAGATTTCTCATAGTTTTTTTGAGTTCAAAAAGGAAGAGTGGAATGAACTGGTTCCTTCCGATTCCCTCTTCCAAGAATTTGAATTTTTGTCTGGATTGGAAGAAACAGGGTGCATTGGGAAATCAGATTGGAAACCGGTTATTGTTTCTGCCAGGTTAGAAGGAAAACTTCTAGGGCTTATACCCAGTTATTTGCGTAAAGACTCTTATGGGGAATATATCTTTGATTTCCAATGGGCCAATGCATTTCACAGGGCAGGCATTCCTTATTACCCCAAACTCACAATTGCTGTTCCCTTTACTCCTGTGACAGGATCTCGGATCTTGTTCCACCCAGAACTGGCTCATGTGCAAAAAGAATCGATAGGGCAGAGTCTCTTTATGGCATTAAAGGTATTTGGAGAACGAGAAGGGGTTTCTTCGATTCATATTTTATTTTGTAAGGACGAAGAACAAACCGTTTCTCAGAACACTGGGTTTCATCCTCGGTTGTCTCATCAATACCATTGGTTCAATCGTGGTTTTTCCAATTTTGAAGAATTTCTCTCAACCTTGGTCAAAGAAAGGCGTAAGACCATTCGCAGTGAACGTAAAAAAATCTCGGAAACAGGGCTGCAAATCCAAACACTTACGGGTGAACTCATTCAGGAAGAACATGCAAATCTCTTTTATGAGTTTTACCAAGATACTCACAGTAAAAAATGGGGACAGGCTTACTTAAACCGAAAGTTCTTTTTAAAGATGGTGGAAACCTTTCGCCATAGATTACTCCTCGTTCTTGCTTCTAAACCAAATGGAGATCCAGTTGGTGGGACTTGGAATTTATACCGTGATGGATTTTTGTATGGAAGGTATTGGGGTGCCTTGGAACACGTACCCAATTTACATTTTGAATGTTGTTATTACCGATTGATTGATTATGCGATTGAACATAAAATGGAAAGAGTAGAAGCAGGGGCTCAAGGGGAACATAAATTCCTAAGAGGGTATGAAACGGTTCCTATGTTCAGTTCCCATTTCATTTACAATGAAGAAGGTAGAAGTGCTATTGAATCCTATTTAGAAAAAGAGATTAAAATGGAAAGGGAGAATATTGAAGCATATAATGCACATTCACCTATCAAAGCTCTGAGGGAGGGGTAATGTCTGAAACCAACAGAAAGTCTTATACCGATTTTAACGTTGAATTATTAGAAAAAGAAAAACAGAAAAAACAATTAAAAAAACCAAATCGGTTTAAAGTGATTTTAATCAATGATGATTATACACCTCAAGAATTTGTAGTTTATGTATTAGCAGTTGTTTTTCGGAAATCAATGGAAGAATCTCGTCAAATCATGTGGAAAGCACATACGGAAGGATCTGCTGTTTGCGGAGTGTATTCATTAGACATTGCACGCACAAAAGTAGAGGAAGTACATAAGTTAGCTGATGAGGCTGGTCACCCCTTACAATGCCAATTGGCAAAAGAGGAATAAATATGAATTTTTCAACTGATTTAGAAAAAACCTTAGAACTCGCACAAAAAGAAGCGACAAAATACCACCATGAATTTGTCACTCTGGAACATTTGTTATATGGACTAACCTATAACGAAAAAACAAAAGAGGTTCTTGTGAATGTGGGCTGTGATTTGGATTTACTTCGTAAAGAGTTACTTTCATACTTTGAAGAAGATTTATCTTCCATCTCTGTTCCTAATTTAAAAATCCAACCAAAGTATACTGTGGGAGTTCAGTTTGTTATCCAATTTGCTGCTTTTCATGTACAAAATTCAGGAAAAGAAGAAGTGGATGGAAATAATGTTTTAGTTGCTCTTTTTCGGGAAGAAGATAGCCAAGCATGTTATCTGTTAGCAAAACAAGACATCAAACGATTGGATGTGATCAAATACATCTCCCATGGATTCAAAAAAGAAAACGATTCAGATGAACCAGATTTTTCATCCGAGGAAGAATCCTTCGAAGAAGAAGCAGAAGTTAAATCAAAGCAGTCTGCTTTGGAAAAATTCTGTGTGAATTTGACTGAAAAAGCAAAATCAGGAAAATTAGACCCTTGTATCGGAAGGGAAACAGAAATCCAAAGGACTATCCATATCCTCTCCAGGCGTAGGAAAAATAACCCCATATTTGTGGGTGAAGCTGGAGTTGGTAAAACATCGATTGTGGAAGGCCTTGCAGAAAGAGTTGTACAAGGAAAAGTTCCAAAAAGTTTGTTAGGATTGGAAATTTATTCTTTGGATATGGGACTTGTCATGGCTGGAACCAAATTCCGAGGTGAGTTTGAAGAAAGGCTAAAGGCAATTTTACAAGAGTTAGTGGGAAAACCTGAAAAGGTCATTTTTATAGATGAAATTCATACCATAGTTGGTGCAGGAGCAGTTTCAGGTGGGAGTCTAGATGCTTCCAATCTGATGAAACCAGCCCTTGCCAATGGTGAACTCAAGTGTATCGGAACCACTACTTATAAAGAATACAAATCCATATTTGAAAAGGACCATGCTTTATCACGAAGGTTTCAAAAAATTGAAGTGGTGGAACCTTCCAGAGAGGACGCCATACAGATATTAAACGGTCTTAAAACGAAATACGAATCCTTTCATGGAGTCCATTATAGCCAAAAAGCCATTGAAGCATGTGTGGATTTATCTACCCTACACCTTCGTGATCGTTTTTTACCTGACAAAGCAATCGACCTTCTTGATGAATCAGGTGCCTTTGTAAAGTTACGGGACGAAAACAAAGAGAAGGCAAAAAAGACTGTTGGTATCTTTGAAATTGAATCCTTGGTCGCTAAAATCGCAAAGATCCCAGAAAAAACGGTAAAGGCTGATGACAAAAAGAAATTAGAATCATTGGATGCCGAAATCAAAACCATCGTTTATGGGCAAGACCATGCCATTGACCAAATTGTGGATGCCATCCATTATTCACGTTCTGGACTTGGAGATGAAGGAAAACCAATTGGTAGTTTTTTATTTGTAGGCCCTACTGGAGTTGGTAAAACGGAAGTTGCAAAAACACTTGCAGATAAAATGGGAATTCAATTTCTCCGTTTTGATATGAGTGAGTATATGGAAAAACATTCTGTCTCACGTCTTATTGGTAGTCCGCCCGGTTATGTGGGTTATGACCAAGGGGGGCAACTTACGGATGCGATTGCCAAAACACCACATTGTGTACTTCTTTTTGATGAAATTGAAAAAGCGCATGAGGATATTTATAACATCCTTTTACAAGTGATGGACCATGCTACTTTAACAGATAGCACAGGCAAAAAAGCAGATTTTAAAAATGTAATCCTAATTTTGACAACGAATACAGGTGCCCAGGAAAGTTCAAAACCTCTTCTTGGTTTTGATTCCGATCGTTATGATGATCGTTCTATGAAAGCGATAGAACGGACATTCACTCCTGAATTTCGTAACCGTTTAACGGCTGTCATTGAATTTAATTCACTATCCATTTCAATTGTTGAACAGGTTGTCAAACGAATGTTTCAAACCTTACAAAACAAGGCAAAAGAGAAGGGAATCCAATTGGATATTACAGACAAAGCAGTCAGGTATTTGGCAGAAACTGGTTATGATAGGGCAATGGGAGCAAGACCCATCCAAAGGATCATCAATTCGGAAATCGGAAAACCGTTATCGAAAAAAATGCTTTTCCACAAAGACAAGGTGAAGGCATTTTTGGTGGACTTACAAGAGATTGATGCAAAACCAAATTTGCAAATAGTAGAAGTAGAATCTTGAGGATTGAATGTTAGAGATTGGTGTTTTCATTTTCCCTCCGAATAATTCTAGTGGGAATGTAAAAATACCTCATCCTCTTTTTTAAAACTTAAATACCCGAATATAAAGGCAAAAAACAGAGAACCTAAGAAAAGATAAAAAGTGATTTGAGTTGTCACTTCACTTGCATTGACAAAATCATAATACGTTCGTTTTGGCTCCAAGTATCCCCAAAGCACAATGATAGCGGAGATCATTTCAGTTGCAAAAAACCATATTCTTGTCCAAGAAGACTTCCAAAAACCCAGAAAGAAAAAATTAAGTAAACTAATTAAGATAAAAATAGAATTGAGTTTTGGACTTAAAGAGATGGATTCTTTACTTTCAAAAAAAGTTATTTCGTAGTGGAACCAAGGTAATACCGCAAACAAAAGTTGGAGGAATAAAAATATAAAAAATATTTTATCGTAGAATAGTTTCGCATTCCAATAACTATATAATGATAATGTAATTCTCTTTCCTAAATACCACCAAACTTTGAGTAAATCTGGTATCAGTTTGATTGTTTCCTTTAGGAAAATCACGAATTCGGAAAATAAATTTAAAATTGAATTTTTCATTCCACTTCAACTGTCATTTCTAATTCGACACTCGCATTCAGAGGTAAGGAACTGACCCCAATGGCAAACCTTGCATGTTTTCCTTTTTCGCCAAAAATTTGACCTACAAGTTCAGATGCCCCATTGGCAACTAAGTGTTGTTCTGTGAAGTTTTCATCGCTTGCAACATAAACTCCGAGTTTCACAACTGATTTTATTTGGTCTAGGGAGCTTATCTGTAACAACAAAGCCGAAAGGGCATTGAGTAAACACTGTTTTGCTTCTTCTTTCGCTTCCTCAAGAGTAATATCCTTTCCCACCTTTCCCATTTTCCGTAACTTTCCAGAAACAAGTGGGAGTTGGCCCGAAGTAAAAACTAAATTTCCAGAACGTTTGGAAGGAATATAGGCTGCAAGAGCCGCTGGAACGGGTGGGATTTGGATCCCAAGTGCATTCAATTGATCTGAAATAGGCATTGCCATCCAAACTATGGTTCACAGGCCTATGAGACAAAATTTTTTTTACCGAATGCAAAAATTCTAAATTCGAATTGACAATTGGCAGTCAAAGATATAGAGTGCTAACTAAAGTAGCAGACTGCGAATAAGAGTGCTAAAAGGAGATTTTGCATGTTATTTCGAATTCTAGACCCACAAACAAAAACTAACCAGTTTTGGAGAGACTTTGATCGTTTGAACGATGAGTTGACTCGTTCCATTTTGAATGACCAATTCGGAAGTTCATCGCATTTTCCTCCTGTAAATGTGTACACAAAAGAAGATGAGGCACTGGTCACTTGCCTTTTGCCTGGGATGGACACAGACCAAATTGATATCAATGTAAAAGACAATATGCTTTCCATTCATGGAAAGAAAAAGGCAGAAGATTTAGCGGAAGGAACAGAAGTTCATCGTAGGGAAATTTTCCATGGTGAATTCCACAGAACACTTGAGCTTCCTTTCCGAGTAAACCAAGACCAAGTATCTGCAAAATACGTAAACGGTGTCTTAAACATTCACTTACCGAGAAGAGAAGAAGACAAACCGAAAAAAGTATCCATCAATATCGGATAAGAGAAGGAGAGAATGAAATGAATACACTGACAAAAGAAAATAAACAAGAGTTAGATGGAAATACCGGAGTGAAAGAAGTTAAACCACAAGTTAGGGTTTACTCTCCGAATGTAGATGTTTATGAGACAGAAAACACAATTTTATTCCGAGTGGAAATGCCTGGTGTGGATGAAACATCTGTTGAGATCACAATCGAAAAAGACCAACTCCAATTAGAAGGGAAATTCCAAATTGGAACGGAAGAAAAAGGTCAGGTTCGACTAGCGGAATACAAAGAAGGTAACTATTTCCGAAAGTTTACCATAAGCAAAGCGATCGATTCTGAAAAAGCTGTTGCAAAAATGAAAAACGGAATTTTAGAACTTTCCATTCCGAAAATTGAACCGAAAAAAACGAAAATTGAAATTCGAAATTCATAAATCAACGAAGTATGAATTTGAATCAAGGTGGATTGAGATTTTAACTTTATAGAAACAGAAATGAACAAAATAGAATCCCAACAGAACAGACGTTTTGTTGGGTTTTTTTTAGACTAAAGCCTTTAGGGATTGGAAAAGGATATCATTTTCTTCTTTTGTTCCAATCGTTATCCGAATGAATTCTTTACAAATTCCATAGGAAAAATACCGGATGAGGATATTTTTTTCTTTTAAGGAAAGGTATAAGTGTTCAGGCGAAATTCCTGGTTTTGGTTTGCAAAAGAGAAAATTAGTAGAAGAATCAGGGATGGTAAAACCCAGGGATTCCAAATTGGTTTTCAGGCGAGAACGTTCTGAAATGACAAGATTTCGTTTCGTTAAGAAATATTCTTTGTCTTGGTAAGACGTTTCGGCAATCACTTGGTCAATGATTCCAACATTATAGGAATCTTTGAGTTTTCGTATCCACGAAATGGTTTCAACGGATCCAACAATGTAACCAACACGAAGTCCAGCGAGTGCATATGATTTGGAAAATGTTCTGGAAACAAGTAGGTTCGGATGGTGTTTGATCTCTGGCATCAAACTGGCGCTAGCATCTGTAAAATCAATGTATGCTTCATCCGACAATACAAAACCTCGAAACGAACGAATCAGATCTAATAGTTTCTCTTTCGGTTCTTCAATGCCCGTAGGTGCGTTTGGATGGGCAAAACATAGTAACTTACCATCTGATTTTTTAAGTGTTTCAAAATCAAAATGTAGATTTTCTAAGACAGGGATTGCTTTGTAATTCGCTCCCACCATCATTTGTTCGGTAAGAACTGGGTAATAGGAATACGTTGGGTCTGGTGCAACAACTGTGTCACCGGGACCAATAAAGGTTTGGAATAACAAACGTAAGGCTTCATCCGAACCATTGGTCACAAGGATTTGGTTTGGGTCCAAATCATAATCATTTGCAATGAGTTCTTGTAGTTTCCTTGCATGGTAATTGGGATACTTGCGGAGTAATCCTTTTTCGATCACTTCTTCTAATGCCTTTTGGATTTTTGGTGACGGAGGATACGGATTTTCGTTTGTATTTAACTTGATGGTGGAAGTAGTAAGGCCTGGTTGTTCTCCTGGAGTGTAGGGAGAAAATTGTTGGAGTTCCTTTCTCACAAATAACTTTGGGTCAAATAGGTTTTCTTGTGAAGCCATTGACTACAACCGATTCAAAGCATTGATGTATGCCTTGGCACATGCTTCAATGATATCTGTAGAATCGCCTTTGCCCACAACCCGACGTTCGCCGTCCTCCAATGTGACTGAGGCTTCCGCCATCGCATCGGTTCCTTCTGTGACTGGTGAAATCACAAGTCTAGATAGGAGGGGGGAAAGCCCTGTTACGGAACTTATGGCCTTAAAGATACTATCTACAGGTCCATCACCTTTTGCTTCCCCAACTTTCGTTTCACCTTTGATTTGTAAGTTTACCTTTGCAAATGGTGTTTTGTCAGAACCAGTATTTTGTTCAAAGGAAATCAGTCGGTAGGTTTCATCCACTTGGGAACGGCTTATTTCAGATTGGAAAAGAGCAGCGATGTCTTCATCAAAAACCTCCTTTTTTTTATCTGCAATTTCCAAGAAGCGATTGTATGCATTGTCAATTTCTTCTGGTTTGGGATCAAATCCCATACGGATGATTCTGTCTTTAAACCCAGCTCTACCAGAATGACGACCAAGTACCATTCTGTTGGATTTTAATCCTACTGATTCTGGTGTCATGATTTCGTAAGTTTGTCGGTTTTTGATCACACCATCTTGGTGGATTCCAGATTCATGGGCAAAGGCATTGGCTCCCACAATTGCTTTGTTAGGTTGTACTACCATACCAGTGATTGTTTTTACTAAATGAGAACCACGTGTGATGAGAGTGGAATCAATGTTTGTTTCCACACCAAAGGTATCTTTTCTCGTTTTTAATGCCATGACCACTTCTTCCATGGCTGTGTTACCTGCTCGTTCACCAATTCCATTGATGGTACATTCAATTTGTCTTCCACCCGCAAGGACAGTGGCAAGGGAGTTGGCAACGGCAAGGCCAAGGTCATTATGACAATGGGCAGAAAAAATGACTTTGTCTGCCCCTTTCACCTTTGTTTTTAAAAAACGAAACAGATCCATGTATTCTTGAGGGGTCGTATAACCAACAGTATCTGGGATGTTGATAGTGGTTGCCCCTTCTTCGATCACAGCCTCAACTAACTCACGTAAGAATTCCCATTCTGATCTTGTTGCATCTTCTGGTGAAAATTCTACATCGGGGACAAAGTCTTTTGCCATCCGAACGGCAATCCTTGCCATCTCTAAAACTTCGGAAGGTGATTTTCCGAGTTTGTGTTTCATATGAATGGGAGAAGAAGCAATGAATGTATGTATGCGTTTGGATTTTGCTGGTTTTAGTGCGTCTCTTGCCGCTTCTAAATCGGGGCGGAGGGCTCGGGCAAGGCCACAAATGGTGGGACCTTCAATTTCACGGGCAATCCGTTCTACAGCTTTGAACTGGACTGGGGAAGAAACGGGGAATCCTGCTTCAATGATATCTACTTTCATCCTGGCAAGGTGACCTGCAATTTCTACTTTTTCGTCTTCGCTCATAGCAGCCCCAGGGCACTGCTCTCCGTCCCTCAAAGTCGTATCAAAAATCCGTACGTAATCTTCCATCTCCTTCCAGATCATAGTTTCCCCGAAGTCTGTCAAGGAGTATGGAAAGCACCTGTGATCCAACGGTATGGTTTCCCATCATCTTGTATTGGGATTGGTTTTTGATTGCCTCCTGTCCAAAAGCGAATTGGTTTTTCCTGGGTATAGGGGACTTCTCTTTTGGTAATCGATTGGTGGAATTCTTGTACTTCCTTTCGGGGTTTGGGAAAAGCACTGAAAACCAAAATCCAAAGGAGAAGAGAAAAGAGAAGCATGGGGAGAGGAAAACGATTTTTCTGTTTTGCCAATACCCAAGAGACTCCGACGAGTCCAAAAAACCAAAGGGGAAAGAGGTAACGAATAGGATAGGGATGGAGGTAGGTAAACCGACCCACCACCAAGAGAAGGAAAAGTAAAATTGGAATCAAAAGGAGAAACAATCGTTTGAGTTGTTGTGGAAACCGACGAAAAAAGAAAACGAACACAAACAAGAAACCGAGTAAGGTACGATTCTCGTAAACAAGCAGTTTGGAAAAATCATATACGTAATGAGTGGCTAAGAAAGTAATTTCTCCTAACGATTTTGTTTGGAGGGAATCTAACAGGATTCCAAAACTATTGGGAATCTGGAGTTTTGTTTTGAGAGAGTAAAAGATAAGTTCCATGATGATGAAGTAAAACAGAATCATACCAAGGTAAAAAATGATTTTTTTCCAAAAGATCCCTTTCCAATTTTTAGAATCCATTTCCGAAAATTTGATGACGATTAAACAAAACATCCCAATACAAAACGAAAATCGATCAGAAAGGTATAAGAGACTAAAACCGAGTAAAAACAGAAACTTAGAAACTTGTTTTGGTAAAAACAATTTCGAAAACCAATTGCTTCGACAAATTTTTTTTTCGATCGAAAACTCTGCTTTATTCTGTAAAAAGGAAATCTGATTCTCTTTCGACTGGGACTGGTAATAAAGGCTAACAAGAAATAAACTAAAGAAAAAACCTGTACTATGGTGTGCATTCGAAACAAAATAAACCAAGGGAAGAGGTTTATCTCCTAAACATTTTCCAAGCAAAGAAAGGATGGTGAATAATGTTTGGAACCAGATTAACAATTGAATCGTTGTTAGTTTAGAGAGTTTAGATGAGAAAAACGAGTAGAATCCTAAATAGAGGAAACCCATCTGTAGCACTCCATACATTGTAGGTAGATACAAAAAAGGAAATACAAAGTACAAGATGGCCATACATCCCATGTCGGGGAAAAAATAAGGAGAAGGGGGGAGATACCAATGGGCTATTCCTTTCCCACTCATCCAATCATTCACAAATAATGGTGTATACAGTTGGTCAGCAGAGTATAAGGGGATAAAATAAATAGTTTCGCATAACAAATAATTTATGAAACCAGAAAGGAAGAGGAAAAGAATCAAAACCAATCCCACTTTCAATTTGGTTTGTTTCCCAGATTCGTAGAAATATGATTGGAAAAAACTTCTGAGAATTAGGATTGGATTCATATGCCAGAACAAAATGTGTCTCGTAACAAAACGTTAAACCTCTATTCAATCAATTTAGCTGGTGGAGAAAATTGTTCCGAACCATTGCACTTCTACCAATCCATTTTAGGTGGCAAAGTTCTGAAAGAAAGTTTTGGTCATGCGGAACTAGAATTGCAGTCGGGTTTACGGATTGTTTTTTCGAAAGAGACGGAACATTGCCCTGTGCGGGGAGGAACCCTCACACTACATATGAGTCAAAATGACCCAATAGACAGAATTCTTTCCCATTGCCAATTATTACAAGACGTGCCAACCCAAGGGTATTCCTTATATGAAGACCATTGGGGGAATTGGATCTGGCTTTATTTTGCTAAAAACTGAGCCAAACGATCTGGATAGTCCGTGATAAGACCCGATACACCTGCTTCTATGAGAGAATTCCATTCTTCTTCCGTATTGGGAGTATACGGAATTACAAGTAAGGACTCTGAATTACATTTTGATACAAATTCCTTGGAACACGCCGAAAAATGGGGAAGGATCAAATCTGGTTCAAAGTCCATATAACGTTCGTTTAGCGATTCTCCCTTTTCAATGAGTAAACCACGTAAAACTTCCGGTTCTTCTTTTCGAACTAAGTCTACAAGTTCCCAATCAAAACTACTCACCCAAATTCGATTTTGTAATTGGAACTTACGGATGAGTTTGACAACTGCTTTTGCTAAATTTTCTTGTTCTTCTCTTTTGCCTTCACTTTTCAGTTCTATATCAAACACTGTGTTTTCAGGTAAAGTTTGTATGATTTGAGATAAGGTTGGAATTTGTTCACCTTCAAAATCCTCGGAGAAAAATCCACCTGCATCCAGTTCGGCTAACTGACGATAGGGGATTTCAGCCACCTTTCCCTCCCCATCTGTTGTGCGATCGACAGTAAAATCATGGATGACAACTAGTTCCCCTGATCCACATAACATGGTATCCAACTCAAAATAATGGGTGGAGTCTGATCCAACAAGAAAGGATACGAGCGTATTCTCAGGAGCAAGGCCCCTTGCCCCTCTATGTCCGATATTGACAGGAGTTTTTCCTAGGAGTGATTGTAAACGTTCGAACCTTGGTTTGAACATGGGTTTACCCTGGTTGGATGGAAGATTCATAACCTTCTTCTTCCATCGCCTCTTTGAACATTTGTTCTTTTAAACTCATCCCTAGGTAACGATCAATGTAAATGTGGATGGCATACAATACCGGTGTGATGAGAATCGCAACCCCCATTTTGTATAAAAAATTGGTACTAGCAATCGATACAAGTTTTGGAACTGGGTGGTACTTTCCGAGGGCAATGAAGATCACAACAAAAGAGTCAATGAGTTGTGAGATCACAGTGGAACCCGTAGCCCGCAACCAAATGTGTTTCCCCTTCGTTTTTTTTCGTAGAAAATGAAAGGTATGTAAGTCAATCATCTGTCCGATTATGTAAGCAATGATGGAACCAAGGATCACAAGGCCTGAATTGGCAAACACTCGTTCAAAGGAGGCATCATCAATGGGAGAATCAGGGCTTGCCGGAATTTGTATATCGATGACAATCAATAAGTAGGCAAATCCTATCATGAACATCCCAAGAAAGGTTGTGGCTCGTACAACCTTACGCCCAAAGTATTCATTGAGTAAATCCGTGATGATAAACGTAACAGGAAATGGGATAACCCCCATTGTCATGGTAAACCCAAAGGCAAAAAATAATTTACTACCCGTCAGTTCCGCAAGCAGTAAAAACGTTAGAAAAAAACTGAGTAAGACAGTATAAAGGATCACCGGTTTTTGTTTTAAGGCATTCATGGATTTCTTTTCCTCCCCATCTGAATTTCGACTAGGAGAGAATGGCTCCTAAAAAATCATGGGATACAGATAGATAGAGTGGGTTTCGATTAATCTCTACTCTTTTTTTCTGAACAGTTCGATAATCAATCTAGAAGAAACGTATATGTCTGAATCACAATCCCCTAATGCCCCAAAACGTCCACTCTCGAATGTGGCGAAGTATTCGTTATTATTTGCCTCTTGGTTCTTTTTATCTGCCATTTCGTTTTATTTGGGAATGAATCTCATGCAAAATTCAGGCTCCACTTTGGTTTTGAAAGACCTTCCTAAAACGGGAAATACAAACCCAAGTGTAGTGGAAGCATCCACTCCATCTCTCGGCACTCCTTCTGAAATGGAGACGGGAGAGAAAAAGGAAACAAAAGATCCTGTTACCGTGGAAGAAGAAGTTGTGGAAACACCAAACTTCGTTCCAGATGAGAATGTAAGTTTTCGTTCTTCCGCTTGGTCCACTGACTGGACGGCGATGAAAAAAACAGTTCACCTCTATAATGAAATCCATCCGTTTATCTACACAATGAAAGGTGGGCTTTCCAATAACGGGGAACTCATTTCCAGTTGGTCAAGTACTTCCCGAAAGGAACGAGTGTTAGAACTCCGTGCCCTGAATCCAAAAGTCAAAATCATCCCTACCATTTTCCGTTGGGAAAATCCAAAAGAAAAAATCCAAGAGAACATTGGTATGGGCGGACGAAATGACATCCGTGACCACCACATCCAAGTAATTGTGAATGAAATTATGACCTATGGCTATGATGGAATCGACATCGATTACGAAGGGATGTCTTGCGATAAAAAAGAAAAGTTCGAAGAATTTTTTGCCCTCCTAGCAAAGGAAGTCCACAAAAAAGGAAAACTCATTTCTGTAGCAGTTCACCCAAAAACCCCTGCAGAAAAATCAAAGAAAAAAGAACTTCAATGCCGTGGACTTTCTAAACCAATCCACTTAGACTTCCGTGAAAATTGGAGAGGGCCAACTACCCATGATTATGAATTCCTTGCGAAACACGCAGACCGTGTGAAAATTATGGCCTATGAACTCCACCCAAGGAAATACCATAACCCAGGTCCAGGTCCCCAAGCACCTAACGTATGGTTAAAAGACATCATCACTTACGCTAAAAAAAGAGTCCCAACTCACAAACTCTATATGGCGATTCCAACATATGGATACGACTGGGCACTCAATTGTAAGTCATCTGCGAAAGCAATTTACCATTCTGATGCACAAAGGATTAAATCCGGAACACATAAAAACCGCCAACCCACGGATATCAACCGCATCTTAAATGAGGAAAATAAAGTAGCAAGTTGGAGAAACCTATCAAAGTTTTCTGACATTCATAAAAACCGAGCCTATGAAGATCCATCCTTATGGTACACTAGCGGTGGTTGTGACAGAGTCGCGTTTTATATGAACAGGCGGGCCTTTGAAGAAAAAATGACCCTGCTCCGTAAGTATGATTTGGGTGGATTTTCGTTCTGGCAACTTGTGACAGATAATGACCCTGAGATCAATGTGTATCTGAGTAAACTCGTCCAAGGGCAACTCCCACCTGTAGAAAAAGCAAAAGACGAAGAGGAACCAAAAGAAGAAACAACGATCGAAAATTTGGATCCCAAAGAAGCTTTAAAAGTTTCCAATTCTCAAACCAAATCTAAAACAAAAACCAAACAGTTTTAATATGAAAACACTTATCTCTTCGGATGTTCGTTTGCTTGCGGACCTCATCCGAAAGGGAGGAGTAGTAGTTTTTCCTACAGAAACAGTATTTGGGATCGGTGCTTCTAGTTTTAACGAAGAGGCCTGCAAACGTATCTACAAAATCAAAGGGAGACCCAGTGACAACCCTCTCATTGCTCATTTTTCTTCCATTGAAGGCATCAAGTCTGTATGTGAAGTGAGTGAAGTTGCCGAACGATTGTTATGCGAATTTGCACCAGGACCCATTACACTTGTCCTTCCTAAAAAAAATCCCAATATTTTTCCAAAAGAGATGCCAACCCTTGCGGTTCGGATTCCAAAGAATCCAGTCATCCGTGAGTGGATTGAGGAATGTGGCTCACCAATATCCGCACCTTCTGCCAATTTATCGGGAAGACCCTCTCTAACTCGTATGACTGATGCTCTACGTTATTTTGATGGGATTGTGGATGGAATTTTAGTGGCTGAGGAACCAAATTTAGGAATCGAATCTACTGTGGTTGGGTTGTATGAAGATCCTCCGGTTTTGTTACGGCCAGGTTCCATAGAGTCAGACCAACTCAAACTTTTTTTGCCAAATTTGGTTTTGCCAAATGTAATTACAAAAAGTGGAGAGTTTATTCCACCTAGTCCAGGGATGAAGTACAAACACTATTCTCCCCAAGCGCATGTAAAACTCCTTCCTTCCGAAACATTCGTTTCGGAGTTTCTCCAATGTGGGAAGGATTCCAAAACAGCTTGGATTGGTTTTTCTTTTGGACCAACGGTGGACGACGACAAGCCAACGCATAAAATCGATCCCATTAGAATGAAACTGGTTTCTTCTAACTGGGAATATAGCTCTGCACTCTATGCTTTTTTTGAATCTTGTGACCAACTGGGTATGGAGACTATCTATTGTGAAGAACCTAGGGAAAAATCAGGCAAAGAAGGCCTTCTCAATCGTTTGCAGAAAGCCTCAGAAGCGAACTAAGATCTGATCCGTATATTTCCTTGCGGATCTCCATCTAAATTTGATTGGAAATCCGATTCTATTTCTGAAGAGTTTTACCTTCTGTTTTTCCAATGGAGTTTGGTATGAGAAAGAAGAGACACCTCACCAAGAGATTCCAAAAGCTTTAATTCAGTGAATAGTCCACCGAGTAATGGAATTTTATTTTTTAGATTGTAGGCTGGCAATTCTTCGGTAACATAAATCGCCTTTCCACCTAACTTCTCTTTGACATGTTTGATTGCATCGAGTAGTCCACCAAGTGAATCGACAATCTTATTTTCCGTTGTCGGTAAATACACCCTTCCCATTCCAATTTTAGGTAGGGTCTCAAGGGAGATATTCCTACCTTCCGAAACTCGGCGGTAAAACAAGGCTTCTATTTTTTTGATTTGGGATTCTAAATACAAAATACTTTGTTTGGAAAGTGGTTGGAATTCGGAATGGATGTCCCGGAAAGGATAAAAACCAACAGCTTCCTTATTCAATTGAAACTTCTTGTATAATTTTTGTAAATTAGCTCGGATGCTTACAGCACCAATGGAACCTGTAATGCATACAGGGGATGCAGTGATATGGTCTGTGGCAGTTGCTATATAATACCCACCACTTGCTACTGTATCTTTAAAGTATGCAGTCACTAATTTTGTTTTTTTTAATTCTAAGATTTCTTGGTGGATTTGTTCGGAATAAAAAGCCGAACCTCCAGGAGAGGAAATTTCTAAGATGACGGCTTTGGTTTTTTTATCTTCAGCTAATGCCTGTAGTGTGGGAATCAGAGAAAAGGCTTCAATTTTACCATTTTCTCTATTTTTATGTAAGTAGTCTCCACCAGTAATGTTTCCATCAATTGGCAGTACAACTACTTCCAATTTTCTCTTTGGAATCAGTGAAAAATCTTTTACGGCTTGGTAAAGAACGGGGAAACTAGGAGAATAAAGTTTTCGATCTTCACTAAAAAATTCAGTTTCAGTTTTTATCCCTTGGATGACACCTGCGGAAATCAAATCATCTGCGGATAACATCGGTTTGTAAAAAAGGGCTTCTAAGGATTTTTTTCCGCCTGTGAGAGCTTCTAAAATCACGGCACGTAGATTTAGAATGAGTGATTCTAAATTCTTTTTTGCCTCTTTTGAAAATTCGCCGCGAGTAAAACTTTCTGCAAAGGACTTATAGGGGCCTGAGGCAAAGGCCTGCACTTCAATTCCCCATGTTTTTAAGAATTTACCAAAAAACATAGGTTCGGCGCTCGGTAGCATCAAAGTAAATTCGGATTCCGGAGCGAGGAAAGTTTCATTTGCGACTGTGAGTAACAGTAATGTTCCAAGGCCACCTTCTTTGGCAAACATCCGAATGGTTTTCCCAGAATCCCGGATGGCCATTAGTTCGTTTCTGATTTCATAAAACTCAGAAAGTGTCCATTCTAATGGAGGCAAATTGATATCAAGTGATTTGATTTTTGGATTTTTTCGGATGGTTGCGAGTAATATGAGAAGTTCCAATCTTGTGATGGTTTCTTCTTTCCCTTGCAGTTTTTTGACAAAATAGGATTTGTATGAGTCCTCAAACCTAGGTGGCATTTCCAATTCATACACTTCACGGCCTCTTTGGAAAAGGAGGCTTAGACGTAGATAGATTAAGTACAAAAGGCGAAAGGGCAAAAAAAGAATCAAAAAAAGAATTCGAAACACAGGCAGTCCTCTTCCTTCCATTCCTTAAAATTCTTTCCAGAATGAAAGAGGAAAACAAGCTATCCGATGTGGATTCCTTTATTCGTATTCGTGGCGCTCGTGAACATAACCTAAAAAACCTAAACCTCGACATTCCGAGAGACAAACTTGTGGTCATCACTGGTCTTTCGGGTTCTGGGAAGTCATCTCTTGCTTTTGATACCATCTATGCAGAAGGGCAACGGAGGTATGTGGAATCCCTTTCCAGTTATGCCAGACAATTCCTCGGTCAAATGGAAAAACCAGAAGTAGACCAAATCGAAGGTTTAAGTCCTGCCATCTCCATCGAACAAAAAACCACTCACCGTAACCCTCGTTCGACGGTGGGAACGGTCACAGAAATTTACGATTATTTACGTTTGTTATACGCTCGAGTTGGAAAACCCCATTGTCCAAAATGTGGAACGGCGATCTCCAGTTTATCAGTGGACCAGATCACAGACAGGATCAATATTTTCCCCGAAGGGACCAAATTACAGATCCTTGCGCCTGTCATCCAAGGGAAAAAAGGAGAACACAAAGAAGTCCTGGAACGTTTCAAGAAGGAAGGTTTCAATAGGGTTCGTGTGAATGGAGAAGTGTATTCTCTCGAAGATGAGATTCCTTTAAAGAAAAACTTTAAAGCTGACATCGATATTGTTGTGGATAGGATTGTAATGAAACCTGGGATCCAATCTCGATTGTCGGACTCTGTGGAAACCGCATTAAAAACTGCTGATGGAATTGTTGTTGTAGAAGACGGTGAAAAAGACCATCTCTTTTCCCAAAAACTTTCCTGTCCTAAATGTGATGATGTCAGTATCCCTGAGCTGACACCTAGACTTTTTTCCTTTAACTCTCCGTTTGGTGCCTGTTCCAATTGTGATGGCCTTGGTGCCTTACTTGAGTTTGATGAAGCACTCCTTGTGACAGATAGAGAAGCTTCTCTTGCAGAAGGTTGTATCGAAGCTTGGGGTGGTTCTAAATCCAATTCTTATTGGTATATGGCCACCATACAGGCGTTATCCAAAAAATTGAAATTTAATTTAAATACTCCATGGAAAGATTTATCAGAAAAAGTAAAAAATACAATCCTTTATGGTGATTCTTCCATCCATATTGATTATGATTTTCGGGGTGCCAATTCTCATTATGAATTTTCTCGTAATTATGAAGGTGTGATTCCAAATCTAAAACGCCGATACAAAGAAACCAAATCAGATTCCATGCGCCAATGGTTTGAATCCTTTATGACAAACCATGATTGTGATGAGTGCCATGGAAAACGACTTCGGAAAGAAGCACTTGCTGTTAAGGTGCAAGGGATTGGGATTGATGCCTATACGGGTTTTTCCATTGAAAAGGCACTTGAATTTACAAAACAATCAGAATACAAAGGTGCAGAAGACACTATCTCCAAACCCATTCTAAAAGAGATCTTACAAAGGTTACATTTCTTAAATGATGTGGGAGTCGGATATCTGAATCTCAGTCGTTCTGCAGGTACTTTGTCTGGGGGAGAGATGCAACGAATCCGCCTCGCCACTCAAATTGGATCTCGGCTTATGGGTGTTCTTTATATCTTAGATGAACCGTCCATTGGCCTCCACCAAAGAGACAATACAAAACTTGTACAAACCTTAAAGGGACTTCGCAATTTAGGAAATACTGTCCTCGTCGTGGAACATGACAAAGAAACCATGGAAGAAGCCGATTTTATCGTGGATATGGGGCCTGGTGCTGGTGTCCACGGTGGGGAAATAGTTGCTTTTGGAACTCCCGAACAAATCAAAAAAGACAAACATTCGGTTACTGGAAAATTTTTATCGGGTGAGAAACGAATCTCCATGCCAGAAACAAGAAGAACTGGGAATGGGAAATTTTTAAAAATCAATGGCGCTTCGCATAACAACCTAAAGAATATTGATGTATCTATTCCGCTTGGAACTTTAACTGTTGTTACAGGAGTTTCTGGTTCTGGAAAATCCACTTTGATCAATGAAATTCTCTATAAGGAACTGGCAAGTTCCGTGATGGGAATGAAACTTGTTCCCGGGAAACATAAAAAAATATTAGGGAAAGAACAAATTGATAAGGTGATTAACATTGACCAGTCGGCCATCGGAAGGACACCACGGTCTAATCCAGCCACTTATACTGGTCTTTTTACCTTTGTGCGTGAACTCTATAGTGGGTTAGAAGAAGCAAAAGTAAGGGGATATGGGCCCGGTCGTTTTAGTTTCAATGTGGCTGGTGGAAGGTGTGAAAAATGTGAAGGAGATGGGATCTTAAAAATTGAAATGCATTTCCTTCCAGATATTTATGTGGAATGTGAAGTATGTAAAGGCAAACGATACAACCGCGAAACATTGGAAGTAAAATACAAAGGGAAAAATATTTCCGATGTTTTGGATATGACCGTGGAAGAGGCAGTTGTGTTTTTTGAAAACATTCCGAATCTCAAACGAAAATTAGACACCCTTATGGATGTAGGTCTTGGGTACATCAAACTTGGACAAGCAGCCACAACCTTTTCGGGAGGGGAAGCACAAAGGATCAAACTTTCCACAGAACTTTCAAAACGCCCAACAGGAAAAACTCTCTATATTTTAGATGAACCAACAACAGGTCTCCATTTTGAGGATATTGAAAGGTTATTGTCCGTATTGCAGGTATTAGTGGATAAAGGAAATTCCATGGTCATTATTGAACACAATTTGGATGTGATCAAAGCTGCTGATTACATCATCGACATTGGTCCAGAAGGGGGAGATGGTGGTGGTGAAGTCATTGCCACAGGAACTCCGGAAGAGGTAGTGACCGTCAAACGTTCGTTTACGGGTCAATACCTGAAAAAAGTTTTAGAAGAAGAAAAGGTTCTTGATGCCAAACAGGCAAAGAAAAAGGGAAAATAAAATTCGTGAGTGAGTCTCCTTACCATTTATTAGCCAAATATGGTGAAAAAGATTCAATTTATCCAAAAGCAGTAGCTGAAAAAAAAGGTTTTTACCGCAGTTGGAAACCATATCTGTTTGCTACTGGTTTTTATGATTTCCTCTTAGGAAAAGAATCGTATCTCGAATTTCAAAATAAGATTTCGATACTTGCAGAAGAACCCAATGGAGTTTCTCTTGCGCTCTCTTGTATGGTTGAGGTGAATGTAGCAGGAGGGATTCTCCTTCATTCCCAATATGCAAGTCCTGGTTCCCATTTTTTATGGGATGCATTTATGGGGGTGACACCTACAATCATTTTATCTGTTGGAGTGAGTGAACCTGGATTTGAGGGAAAAATAAAAAAATTACAATCGACAGTTGTGTCAAATAGACTAACAGGAATTAAGTCATTTGTGACAAATGGGGGCGAAGCAAATTTTGTATTTTGGGTTACAAAATCGGAAACTGTAAATCCAGTTTACATTGTTCCCATTCCGAAAGAAACAAATTATCCTTGTGTGGTCACAAAAGAAAGTTTCCATACAGACTTTACTCCACAAGTCAGCCATTTGAAAATACAAGTAAGGGACTTACCACTTTTGCCTGGAAGTTTACTGATCGAAGATTATGGTGAGTTAGGATTGGAATTAAGACTCAAAGAATTGTGTTCGCTTGTTTCCCTTCTTATCGGAAAAACTAAGGAATTATCTAAAAAAGATTCCGATCTCAATTGGGAACGAATCAAACTCATCCAGTGGAGAGAATCCTTTCTCCTTGGTTTCCAAGGAAATCCCACAAAAGACAAATTACTGGAAGGTTTTCCCTATCCAATTTTACCAGTTTTGTTATCCGTTAAAAACTATTACAAACTGGAAAGGCTTGAGGAATTAAAAACGATTGATCCTGATTGGCAATTATTTGTCTGGGAAGATTCCTTAACCAAATACCTCACCCAATTGAAAAAACGAAACCAAACTTCCTAACTTTCATTAACATGACAAAGTTAGGAGGTTAGGTAATGAGTATCCCAAGAATCAGTGTTTGTGGGTGTGACCTTTTAATTTATTTTCTGTATGGTCAAAAGAATGACCATGTTCATGCCCGTGATGACCAAATTCTCTTTCTGATTCTCGGACTGAAAGAGTTTCCAATTTTGAAAGGACACTGGCGGAAACTATTTCTACGGAAACAAAGGGAACTCCAAACTCTTCCTTTAAGACTTTGTGAATTTCGAAAGTGATTTTATCACGATTTGCATTGTCTTTTACGGAAACTTGGATTTCGACCGAAAACACTCCTGAGGTGAGTTTCCGAATTGTCGTTTTAGGTACGGATTCTATTCCTTGCAAAACCTGTATATGTTCTAATAGATGTTCTTTGTCAAAATCACTTGTGTCAGCTTCGATTAAAATTTGGATCGATTCTTTGACGATACCGTAAGATGTTTTTAAAATAAAAAGACCAAGTAAAATGCTTAGAATACTATCGATCTGTTTTACACCTGTAAAATGAATGAGGAGTGCACCAAAAATCACAGCCAAAGTCCCTAGTAAATCACTTAACACGTGTAAGTATGCTGATTTTAAATTTAAGCTTGTTTTACTCACTCCGACAAGTAATCCCGCTGAAATCATATTAATTCCAAAACCAATGAGGGAATACATTAGCATTGTATCCGCCTCTACATCCGCATTCCCATAATACCGTATGTAACTTTCATATAAAATGAATAGTGCGATCACGATAAGAAGTAGTCCGTTTAAAAAAGCGGCAATGACTTCAAATCGATGGAAACCAAAAGGGTATTTTTTGTTAGGTTTTTTGGCTGCAATGATAAGGGCAAAAAGGGAGATGATATGAGCGAATACATCTGTAAAAATATGGCCTGCATCGGCAAATAGAGCTAAACTCCCACTTTCCTTAGAACCAACCCATTCAATAAAAAAAATCATCACCGACAAAATGCCGGAGAGACTTAAAAAGAAAATGAGCTTACGCCTTTTTGGCCTTTGGTTAGTCATTGTTTCCACCCAAGGAACTGGTTGCTCTTGGAATCACAACTATATCTACCCGGCGATTGAGTGCTTTGTTTTCTTTAGTGCTATTGGGAACAATGGGTTGGTGTTCTCCGTATCCGGCACTTGAAAAGTTTTTTGGGTTAAGGTTTTTATTCTGCAAAATGAATTCTAATACAGATAACGCCCGTTCGCTGGAAAGATGCCAGTTGTTTCTGAATTTTGTTTTGATGGGAACATTGTCAGTATGGCCTTCCACAACAATGTAGTTTTCAGGATAAGCAGCCAAAATTTCTCGTATTTTTTCAATGGCGGGGAGAATTGCGGGTTTTAATTCGGATGATCCACTATCAAAAGAAATTTTGTCATCTATGTTAATGATGAGTTTGTTATGAAATCGTTTGAGACGAATTTGTCCGGATGTGATTTCTTTTGCGAGTTTTTCTTCAAATTCTTTGGTTTGTTCCGAAAGCCTTTCCAATTCTCGTTTTTGTTCTTTGGTAAGTTTCCGTAAATTGGCTAGTTCTTCTTCTAAATTGCGAATCCTTTCTTTCAGTTCATCCATTTTGGATTCGTATGTTTCGCGGAGTTTTTGTTCCTTTTGAAGGCACTCTCTTTCTTTTTCTTCTAATTTACGTTTGAGAGATTCAATTTCTGCTCTATCTTTTTCTTCTCGTTTTCTGTTTTCTTCTGCCAGTGTACGTTCTTTGTCGGTTCCTTTTTTCTCTAAACTTCGAAGGCGCATATCGTAATCGCGGAGTTTATCGGAATATTCATCTTGTTCTTTGGCACGATTCCGTTTTTCCAATTCTAAATCTTCTGTTAGGTTTCGAATTTGGGATTGCAGGTCTTTTTTTTCCTCTTCTAATCGATTGAGTTCATTTTGGTGTTGTTTGCGAATGTCAGCAAGTTCCAATTCCAAAGCATATTTTTCTTTGTAGATTTGGTTGTATTCATAGGGAAAGTACACCCAATCGGCGTACAAATTCTCCGGTGTAACAAACCAAAGCGAAAGAAGAATGACGGTAAATGATGGGAAGAGGTGACGTTTATTTAGAATCATCGAAACTATCCTCTAAATTTACCTTTGGAAGGCTAGGTGCTTCCGTTTTGATTCGTTCCCAATCGGATAACCTTCGTCTAGCATCCGATTTTTTCTCAGCATACTGCGTTTCATAGATTTCTTTTTTTACATATTCAGGATCAGCAGGAGTTTTTCCCTGTGATTCTTGGAACTTAACTGCAATTTCTGATCGTACTAACTCGAGTTCCGCGATCATCTCGCCGAGTGCCGCTTCCTTCATCTCCAGATATGCTTTATCTTCTTTTTCTTTTTGAACCCAAGTTTTGTATCTGGTTTCTTCTTTTGCCCTTTCTAATTCAAACATCTGGCTTTCTTCAAGGTAACGTTTGGAAGCGGCAGAGTCTTCTTTTAAAGTAAAGTAGGATTCCTTGGCACGTTTGAGATCTCTTTCTGCTGCATGTTTGTTTACCTTGGCTTGGGAAATTTTGATTGCCTGAGATGTCAGTGCATTTGCCTTTCTTTGGTTTGTGACTTCATTATTGAGTTTGATGATTTTTTCAGTGAGGATCTTAGTAGCATTCTTTTGCTCTGCATTCATCACTTCTTCCCGTACATATGCATCTGGGACTTTGTTTAGTTTTGGTTCAAATAAGACACATTGTGAAAAAACTAGGATGAAAAAAAGATTCGTTTTCAAAAAAGGAACTCGTGCCGACATAGGATATAGCCTATGCTTCACGTGACATAACCGTCAATTGGAAAATTCAGGAAATCCGCTGATTTATGGAAGAAGAAAGAAAGAAAGAATCCGAATTCCGAATCAAAATCGACAGAGAAAGTGATTCCTATGAAGAGTTTGTCGAACAAATCAAATCTTCCATTGAAGCAAAAGACCAGTCCCATCTTAAGTCACTGCTTGATGGGGCTCACCCCGCAGACGTTGTCACCTTATTCAAAGATTTAGAACGAGAAGAAGAGTTATACCTCTTCCGATTGTTATCAGTCGAAGACCAAGCCTATTCCCTCATCAAAATGGAAGAGGAGACACTCGAGTCTTTTTTAGAAGAACTCTCAGTGGATGAAATCTCAAAAACTCTGAGCCATATTGAAACTGATGAAACTACATATTTATTGTCATATCTTCCAGGTGCCAAACGAGAACTTGTATTAGCCAATTTGAGTAAAACCGATAGTTTCGAAATCAGGTCCCAACTTGGATTTCGGGAATACTCTGCGGGTCGACTCATGTCAAAAGACTTTGCGACAGTGACCATTACAGACAATGTCCGAAAAGGGATCATCAATGTCCGAAAAAAGGCAAAAGAAATCGAAGACATCTATCAGATTTATGTAACTAATGAAGATGGAGTTTTGGAGGGATTTATCCCTTTAAAGGATTTGTTTCTCACACCCATCAATACTAAAATTGCAAAGATCACAAACTTCTCCATCATCGCTTTCCATTATGATGTGGACCAAGAGGAAGTAGCCAATACATTCAAAAAATATGACTTAGTGAGTGCAGCAGTAACTGATGATTTAGGACGGATCATTGGTCGTATTACTGTAGACGATGTGTTAGAAATTGTGGAAGAGGAAGCGTCGGAAGATATCCTCCTCATGGCAGGGGTTTCGGAAGATGAAAGGTTGTCGACGCCCATCTTACAATCGGTTAAACGTAGGATCGTTTGGCTCAATGTGAATTTACTAACTGCTTTTGTGAGCTCGAGTGTGGTTGCCTACTTTGAAGATACCATTTCGAAAATAGTTGTCCTTGCGACACTCATGCCTATTGTTGCTGGTCTTGGTGGAAATGCAGGAACACAATCTGTAACAGTTGTGATTCGAAATATTGCAACAGGTGATTTGTCCTTTTCCAATTGGTGGGATGCGGTTCGGAAAGAATTCACAATTGGTGTTCTGAATGGATTGGCACTCGGCACTGTTACATTTAGTATGATTTACCTTGTGAAAGGGAACTTAACTTTGGCTCTTGTTGTGGGTACAGCGATGCTCGTCAATATGATGGTTGCTTCCCTTGTTGGCTCCCTCGTTCCCATATTACTGAAAGGAATGAAAATTGACCCCGCCATTGCCTCTTCCATTTTTGTGACAGCAACAACGGATGTTTGTGGGTTTTTCTTTTTCTTGGGACTTGCCACGGTGTTTGCAAAATATTTGGTTTAGGGATTCTCCTTTTTCCCTTAAATTTCTTGCCAGGGGAAGAAACCACCAAATACTGATGTGCAAATGAAATTTTCGTTTCACTCCGCACTTTTTTTCCTTCTTTTCGCCCTTGTTTATTGCCAATCCACGAAAGATTCCTCTCAATCAAAGCAGGAAGAACCAAAAACGGAAACAACAATCATAAAAGAAATCCTTCCACCACCAGGTGGCGAAGGAGAAGTGATCCTGAATGAAAGAGGGGAAGAGGTCCAAAACCATACAGGAGAAATTCCCTTTTTCCAGAAAAAAAGCGAACTACCTTTAGAAGTATTCCGTGTTTATATTGCTTCCGATTCTTATATGGTGAGACAGATCCGTTATACGGATAAAATCCGCAGGAAAGCCGATTTAGGTGGGGACGAACTCTCAAAAGAAGAAATGAAAAAATACGATCTATTGAGCTTTGTCGATGATGGAATCATTTCCATTGGGCTCAATACCGTCACAGGCAAATTGGAATCCATAGCCTTTGATAGAAGGGTGCCTCGCATCAATGACATTGCTAAAATCATTCAAAATGATGCCTCTCGCTTTAATTATGAACATGCATCAAAAGATGGAACACCCATCATCACAAGATTTCTTGTTACCTACCAAATCCGTTTGCACCCTGGAAAAACCAGGGATGAAATCAAACAGATGTTACAGAAGAAAAAATAATTTTTTTAAAGAATTTAAATTAAATTATAAAAAGGAAAGGTTTACCATTGGAACTTTCCTTTTTTCTCATAGGAAAAGGGAATGTTTTCTCGGATGTTTGGAACAAGTAGGCCTGAGTCTCCTTTCAGTTGGTACAAAGCTTCTTTCGATTGAATGGTTTTGTACAATGAGGAACCAATGGATGCAATTGGGAACTGATTCGAAACTTTAACTGTCGATTCTTTTCCTGAATTGATGATTTCTTTTGGAGATCCTGTTAGGAAATTTTCGCCCGCCAACTGTAAATTGTATTTTAAATCAGTAAGATTCAGATTCGCTGCTGCTTGGTTTGAAAAAACAAAATCAAATTCCGTTTTTAAACTTAAATTTAGCCCAGCTAATCCTGCTTTGGCGGCAGAGGTAACAGGCGTTTTTGATCCACCGAGTAATCCTTTTAAAAAATTTGTAGTGGTTCCAACCATGGTCTCGGTATTCGATGCACTCAAAATTTCTGATTCCGTTGGCATTAAAATTTTGAAATTTCGAATTTCCACATCGGGTAAAACTGCAGGGATTTCTTTTTTTTGGACAAATGGAAAACTAACCGAATCCTTTCCTAAAAGTTGCCACTGTTTGGGAATGGCCACTTTCATATTCCCTTCCGCACTCACTTCTAACATGGGTTTTGTGGGGAATTTTTTATACAATTGGACTAAGTCCGTATATTTTAATTTTACTTCTAATGGAAGGGTTTTGGTTTTTTTTGCTTCAATGATTCCCAAATCTGTTTTGATTTGAGACAATTTCATTCCTTCAATTTTGATATCCATATCCAAAAAAGAACTGGGAAGGGAAACAGGGTAAGGATTGGTAACTGATGTTTCTACACCAAGGGTGATGTCTGTAAATGTAATTTGTTTGATATGAAGGGATTCAAAGGAAAATTCAGGTGTTGGGATTTTGTCTTGGAGGACACCAAGGACAGAACATTGTATGTGTAAAAAAAGGGGAATGAGAAATAGGATACGTTTCATGAGAGAAGAATTGATCCGAAAATAAACATTCTGTCAAGAGAATTGGACCTCGAGAACCACGGGAGCATGGTCTGACATCACAGGTTCTTTTGCAATTTTAGAGGTTAATAATTGAACAGACTTTGATTTTGTTACAAAAAAATAATCTATCCTCCAACCTTTATTGTTTTTCCTCGCCTGGAACCTGTAGGTCCACCAAGAGTATTCATCTTTTGTCTCTGGGTGGAGTGTTCTAAAACAGTCGAAAAAACCTAAGTTTAAAAAATCGGTCATCCATTTCCGTTCTTCAGGTAAAAAACCTGAATTTTTTTCATTCCCTTTTGGGTTATGGATGTCCATTGCCGTATGGGCAATATTCACATCACCGCAAACAAGGAGTGGTTTTTTCTTTTTTAAAAATGGTTTTGCGAGTGCCATAAATGCATCTAAAAATTGGTATTTGATCTTTTGGCGTTCTTCTCCACTCGTTCCTGAGGGAAAATACAAATTCCAAAGGTAAAACTCATCAAATTCCAAAAAAACAGAGCGACCTTCTGAGCGAAAAATCCCATCTCCATACCCAATGGACACTGATTTTGGTTTTCGTTTGGTCAAAACTGCGCATCCACTGTATCCAGGTTTTTCTGCAAGACAGAAATAAATTTCATAACCCAGCTCCTGGAACTCGTTCCTAACAATTTCTTTTTCGGGAGCCTTCGTTTCTTGGAAACAAATCATGTCAGGATTTTCGTGACGTATAAATTCGAGTAATCCTTTGCTGAGACTGGAACGAATTCCGTTGCAATTTAACGTGATGATTTTCATCTAGAAATGAGATCGATTGAACGCCTATTTAAGTCGATACTAAAAACAGTATGTTAGAAATTTCTGCCGAAATTCCGTTCCTTAGAACGTCCAAACTCACATTTCTTGTCTGGGATGAAACTCCTGGAAGTTTAGAATCATGGAATGGGGACGACGGGATTACTATATTCTTCCAAACACGAAGGACAAGGGAATTGGAGTTCCGTTTTGGGCCACCTCCATGGGGGATTCAATTTCCTAACAATCGATTTGAATACCCTTATGTATCCATTCATCAGATATCATCTAATAAGTATTTGGCGAAAGCACTATCTACTGCAAGTGAAGGAAAAAATCTTTTTGTTATTTATCCTAAGTCTTCGGAAACTGAAGTAAGGTCTGTATTTGCAAGACTTGAGTATTTATATGATGATCGAATTTCACCTGATCGAATTTCTCATAAATTTGGACTGACAGGAAAAACCAGTTCCATACCTGAAATTGTCAGTGGCAAAACAAAAGAAATTGAAACCAAGGTTTTATCTTTCCCACCTTTGGAACTTGTTGGCAGTTCAGGGAAAACGAAAATTCGTCAATTGGAATTAACAGGTGTGAGTGTGGGTGAGAATGGTAGTTTGAATGGACACCAACATACGGAATCACTTTTACCAAATTCAGAAACTATATCAGAAAAAGAATCGGTAGTAACGGAAGTGGAAACCGATCCCAATCACCCATATGATTTGATTGAATCCTCATTTGCAACTGATGGAGAGGATTTCCCATCAAATACAGTGAATCCAAAAGATGGAGAGCACTCGTTAGGCGAAGTGCCATCAAAAGGAATCAAACCAAATCCAGAATCGAAAGATAAAAAATCAGAAGAGATCGAATCTGATATTCCTATTGAATCCAATGTAAATACAAAGTTTTCTCTACAATTAAAGATGATGGGAGTGATTAGCCTACTGTTTGTATTATCAGTGGCCAGTATCATTATTTTTGCTTCCTTTTATTTTAAACGTTCCATCGAACTCCAGTTACGTGATAATAATATTCGAATTGCGGAAATCATTGGGTCCAAAGTAAAATCAGATATTTTAGGTGTTGTGGAAAAAGGTCGCCAAATTGCCATCACTCTCACCACCCAAGGACTCCCTGAAGAAGATCGAAAATTACTCCTCAAAACTTTTTTCCAAAATGATAAGGAATTTATCTATTTAGGTATTTTTGAAAAGAGGGACAACATCCTCGTGATGAAACGAGAGGTGTTTAATGAAGAAGAACTTAAAAAAAGTGCCGTCACGGAAGATGATTTTCATGCAGTTGTCAACAGAAACCGCGATGCATTAGCAGAAGCCTTTAATGGCCAAGCCGTTCTCCTCAATTCAAGTCCCGGATTTGTCGAGCCATCCTTTGCTATTGCCATTCCCACAGCAGAAAATGGTGAGTTAGACAATGCTCTTGTCATCATTGTCAAATTAGATAAAATTATTGGAGCATTTTCCAAAAAGGGAATTGAAACAACATTTTTAGTGAATGGTTCTGGAACGGTTCTTGCTCATCCAAAAGAAGACTTAGTGCTTGCCGCAACCGATTTAACAACAATGCCCATCGTCAAAACGATGCTCACGAGTGCACCAAGCACAGGCCAGATGAGTTATCAAGATGAGGAGTTAGGTGGTTCTTATTTAGGTTCCTTCCAAAAAATTGGATTTGCTGATGCAGGTGTCATCACGATAGTTTCAGAAGAAAAAGCGTTTGCAGATGTTTACAAAAGCCAAAAAACAAACCTTTACATCGCAGGGATTGGGTTGTGTTCCGCTCTTATTTTTGTGTTTTTCTTCTCAAAAACGATTACAAAACCCGTATTGCAATTGTTAACTGCTACGCTTGAGATTGCAAAAGGTAATTTTAAAATTGGAATCAAACCTACAACCCAAGATGAAGTGGGTTTATTAACAAAATACTTTATCGATATGGGTCAAGGTTTAGAAGAAAGAGAAAAGGTTAAAAACATCTTAGGAAGTATGATTGATCCGGTTGTGGTCCAGGAAGCCATGGTTGATCTAGCTGCTTTAAAACGTGGATCAGAAACTCATATCACAGCTTTTTTCTCAGACGTTGCTAGTTTTTCTACAATTTCCGAACAGTTAAAAAGTGCTGATCTTGCTGCACTTCTGAATGAATACCTATCAGCAATGACTCTTCTTTTGAAAAAACACGAGGGTGTTTTGGACAAATACATTGGAGATGCGATTGTGGGGATCTTCAACGCGCCAGTACCAGTCGTTGACCATGAGTTGAAAGCTGCAAGAGCCAGTGTGGATATGGTTTTGAAATTACAAGAGTTACGGGATTATTGGACGGCAAATGATCTTTATTCCAAAGAAACACAAGTGATGGATGCAAGGATTGGACTTAATTCTGGCCCAGCAAAGGTTGGGTTTATGGGAACCGATGCACTTGCCTCTTATACGATGATGGGTGATACCGTCAATTTAGCTGCACGACTCGAAGCAGCTGGTAAAGATTATGGTGTGAACATCCTTATCACAGATCCGATTCGTGAAAAAATCCAAGAAGAAATGATTACGAGGTATGTGGATTTAGTTCGTGTGAAAGGTAAAAACGAACCAGTTCGTATCCATGAATTGGTAGGGTATAAATCCCTTGTAACTCCAAATGTAGTGGAAGCAGTTCAATTGTATGAAGCTGGTTTTAAAGAATACCTAAATCAAAATTGGGCAAAAGCGATCCAGTTGTTTCACGATTCAGAAAGAAGTAAAGGTTCAAAAGATAAATCGAGTCATATGTTAATCGAACGATGTGAAGAATACAGTCTCAGTTCCCCTGGAAAAGATTGGGATGGGGTGTTTACGAGGACACATAAATAAAACCATGCGTTTGTTAAATGATACAAGATTTGTAGTAACAGCATTATTATTATTAATTTTGCTATTTTCTGTATTATTGTATCGTAATTTAAATTTTAGAGCCAATGATTCCAGTGAACCAACAATTGGTATCATCACATTTAAGAATAAAACAGTATTAAGAAAGTACAATGATGCTGTTGTTTGGGATTTAATTGAATCAAAAACGGAAGTAAAAAATAGAGATACGATCCGGACAGAAGGATTGTCCGATGCCGTTTTAACTTTAAATGATGGAACAAAGATCAACATTTCAGAAAATTCCATGATCTTACTCGATCTTTCCGATAAAAATATCAATATTAATTTTGCCTATGGTTCCTTTGAGGCAGCGCGGGTGTCTGGGTCTTCTGGTGATGTCAAAATGAATATCACTGCTGGTGACAAAACTGTTGAAGTTACAAATGGTGATGTAAAACTCGATAAAACAAAATCTGAATTAAATATCAAAGTTGACCAAGGGGAAGCGAAAGTAACCTCCAATGGAAAAGAAGAAACAATTGCCAAGGACCAAGTTGCTAATGTTTCCGAATCAGGTGTTAAAGTTGCTAAACAATTGTTTCGTCTTGTCAGCCCAGAAGACAGAAAAAATATTCTTTCTGAATCTGGAGTGGAACGAATTTACTTTTCAATTTCAGGATGGAATTCGGATTCTATAAAACGTGCTTCTCCTATGATAGAAGTTTCTCTTTTCCCTGATTTTTCCAAATCAATTATAAGAGAAAAGTTATCATCCGCTAATGTTTCAAAAAAATTGGAACCAGGTTCTTATTACTGGAGAGTGTCTTTTAACGATCCAAGTACTCAATCTAGATCCGTAACAGAAGTATTCCAATTTAGGATTTTAAATGATCCGTCATTGAAATTATTATCACCTAGAAATGAAGAAGTGATTCCCTATTCAAATGAAACTCCCGTTGTACGATTTGTTTGGAATGTTTTGGATTTGTATTCTTCCTATTCTGTTCAAATTGCTCGCGATAAAGCTTTTACAGATATTGTTACCTTAAAACAGACACAAAACCAATCTTTGGCGTTTGATAATTTAAAAGAAGGGACTTATTTTGCGAAGATAAAAGCGAAGTCAAGTTTACCTGGAATCGAAGAAAAAACTTCAGCCGTAATTACGTTTCAAATTCAGAAAAAAACTAATAGTTCACCACCCGAATTATTAGAACCGAGTCGGGGTAAGGTAATCGCAGAAGAACAAACCAAATCACAATTATTCTTTTCATGGAAGGATGATAAAGATTTTGATTCTTACCAATGGGAGTTGAGTAGTGATGTTAATTTTTCTTCCATTCTCCAAACAGAAAAAATTAAGAATAATTTTTTTAAATCTACAACAGGTTTAAAACTTGGTACCTATTTTTGGAGAGTAAAAGGGATCACAAATGAAGGCACTCGGATTGATTCCAAATCTTTTTCTTTCACTGTCATTGCAAAAGAGGAATTGGAATTAATCTCACCAAACCAATCTGCAGAAGTTGAGGTTGATGAACGTAATCTTGTTGTTCTCAAATGGAAAAAACTGACTGGAAAATCAAACTATGAGATCCAAGTTTCAAAACAAGCCGACTTTCAAAGTTTGGTAGTGAAAGAATCGGTGGTTGGGAATTATTATGAATTTAAATCAAAGGATTTTGGAAAATTCTATTGGCGAGTGAAACTTGCAGATGATGAATCCACTGTTAGTCCCACAAGATATTTCCAAATGGTATCCAATATTGAACCTCCTAATTTATTGTCACCAGGGCGAAATGAAACAATCGATCTTTTTACAAAAAATTTCATCAGTTTTACTTGGAAACCAGTGGAAAAAGTTTCGGCATATCGATTGAAGCTCATTGATGTTTCAGGCATTCGAGAAAAAGTAATTCTGAATGAACGAATTGCATCGAATAAATTCCAGATGACTGATATCCAAAAATTAAATGTGGGTAGGTTTCGATGGGAAGTTTCCTCCTTTTATAAGTCGAATGATGGTTCGGAAAGAGAATCCGTTGCCAACAAACAAGATTTTTTCATTTCCGTTCCAGAACTAAAAGTTCCGAAAATCCTCACACCAGGTACCATCTATGTGGAATAAAAAAGCGATTGTACTTTTCATTTTCATATTGATTGGTTTTCCTATTTGGGGAGAACCAGACGGAGAAGAGGGCACCCAACACCAGTTACGTTGGATGGAAGTGGAAGGTGCTACTGGTTATGTTTTGGAAATTAAAAATTCCAGCGGTTATTTGGTTTTATCTGAAAAAGTAAAGGGAACAAGTTATGATTTGGTCAATTATACTTCTGGTGTTTATGAACACCGAGTGGCGGTAATCAACAAACTAGGAAAAGTTGGTAGTTATTCTGATTGGGTGAAATTTGAAGTAGTTGTTTCTCGTGTTCCCACTCTTTCTAAGGACTCAGTGTATTCCGTATCAAAGGAAGAAAAAGAAAAAGTTTTTTTACTCGAGGGTAAAGATTTTATCCATCCCATGAAAGTGTATATGGTTACTGGAGGGAAACGAATCCCCGCTAAAAAAGTGGTGATTGAATCCGATTCGATTGCAAAGGCAACATTTGCAGTTGATCCTGATACAGACACAGGGATTTATGATTTGGTCCTAGAAAATCCTCGGAACAAAACACTGACCGTCAAACAACGTGTTGTATTGTCTGATTCCAAGGAAAGAGCAAATAATTTTGCAAAACGGCAAGAAAGAATCATTCGGAAAGAAATTCCTGAGGATTATTATGAAACTCCATATTGGTCTACTTTATGGCGATCTTCTGTTTTGCCTGGATGGGGGCAAAAGTACATTGATGGTAAGGATTGGAAATTGTACTCCTATCCCGCCATAGCCATTTCGGCAGTTGCGGTGTATGCAAATTCGTACAATCGTTTTTTAGCAGCAAGGTCCGATTACCAATCCGCAGTGATCCTTGGAGCCGTACTCGCTGACCGAGCTGACACTCAAGTTTTATGGTTACTCAATCGAAATAATGCGGAGACAAGTTTTAATCGCGCAAAATCAGAGTTAGGTGTGATCCAAGCAGGAGCTGGGTTACTTGGTGCGTTTTTAATTTATAACTTGGTAGATTCGTATTTTTCTGCCAAACGGAATGTGGCGACGTATGAACAGGGATTTCCTCTTGGGAGTGAAAACCAAAGGGTGTATGCATCGATGGTACCTGAGTCTGGTATTTCCCAATCCAAATTGGTTAGGGAAGTAGGATCCCGTTACCAAATCGAAATCTCCTCTCGTTTTTGACAAAAAGCTTGTTTAGGAAGGCACTTCCTTCCAAGCTGAAATTATGCCGATTCCCATTCTTTCCTGTGATCGAAATTCTAAAGAGGTATACTCACGTTTTCTGTCGGGTGCAAGGGAAGACTTAAGTTCCGCAACAAGTCGGATTTTACCCATTTTGGAAGATGTGCGAACCAAAGGGGATTCTGCTCTTTTTTGTTATACAGAAAAGTTTGATGGCATCAAACTTTCGAAACTGACACTCAACCCTAAAGAAATCCAAACGAATGTTGATTCCAAAACCAAAGAAGCATTTTTAAGAGCAAAAAGCAATATTGAAGCCTTTCACATGGCCCAGAAACGAGAGGCATGGTCTAAGGTGATCGATGGAAATCGATTGGGTGTCAAATACACTCCCATTCCTTCCCTTGCTGTGTATGCTCCTGGTGGGAAGGCTTTGTATCCTTCGAGTGTCCTTATGGGAATCATCCCTGCAAAAATTGCTGGAGTTCAATCGATCCAACTCATCACACCCCCACAAAAAGAAGGAATCCCCGAGATTTTAGTTTGGCTTACCCAGATTTTGGAGATTGACCGGATTGTAACAGTTGGTGGAGCTCAAGGAATTGCGGCAGCTGCGTATGGAACCGAGTCAGTTCCCAAATCAGAGTTCATTGTTGGACCTGGGAATTCCTATGTTGCCGCCGCCAAATCGTACTTAAGTGGCCAAGGACTCATTGGGATTGATAGCCCTGCAGGTCCAAGTGAAGTTTGTATCATTGCCGATGCAACATCAAATCCAAAGTGGATCGCCTGTGATATGTTATCCCAAGCGGAACATGGTGAGGATAGTTCAGCGATTTTACTCACTACGGAAGTTTCATTTGCAGAGAAAGTCAGAGACGAATTGGAAATCGCATTTCGTGAACGTCCAAAACGTTTAGAAATGAAACAAAAGGCAATTTATGAAAATTCTAGCATTCTCGTATTCCCTACGATGGAGGATTGTATCTGGTTTTCGAATGAATTAGCGCCAGAACATTTAGAAATCCAAACTAGGGATAATGATTCTGTGTTTGCGAAAATTGAACATGCAGGGAGTGTATTTTTAGGTCCTTATTCTCCAGTGGCGATGGGAGATTATATCTCTGGAACCAATCATATCTTACCAACAGCCAGAGGAAGTAGGATTTACTCTTCTCTGGGTGTGGATACGTTTCTAAAACGGGTAACGTTTCAAGAAGTCACAAAGGAATCACTCGAAACTTTGTACCCATATGTGAAACTTATGTCGGAACTAGAAGGTCTGGATGAAGAACATGGAACGAGTGTAAAAGTGAGAACCAAAGGCCAAACATGAAAGTTGTCTCCGAGATTTCAGAATTAAAAAAAATCATTCAAGAATGGAAACAACAAAAGGAAACTCTTGGTTTTTGTCCTACCATGGGAACGCTTCATGCGGGCCATATGGATTTGGTTCACCACTCCAAAAAACAATGTACAAAAACCATTGTCTCCATTTTCATCAATCCAACCCAATTCAATGATCCAAAGGATTTTGAAGCTTATCCCAATAACACGGAAGCTGATTTAAAGTTATGCGAAGAAAATGGGGTAGATTTAGTATTTTTGCCTAGTGTTGGTGTCATGTACCCAAAAACGGAAACACCCATCCAGATGAGTATTCCGTCGCTACAAAAAACTCTTTGCGGAAGGACAAGACCTGGGCATTTTGAAGGAGTTCTTCAGATTGTTTCAAAACTCTTTCATTTAACAGAGGCAGACTATGGTTTTTTTGGTTTAAAAGATTACCAACAATTCCGAGTAATTTCCTCACTTGTAGACGAACTCAATTTTCCTATGAAAATTGTCGGTGTACCGACAAAACGAGAAGATGATGGACTGGCCATGAGTTCTAGGAACCTACGTTTATCAAAAAAAGATAGAGAAACTGCGACCCTAATTCCAAGAATGTTCCAACTTGCCAAGAAGACACTATTAGGTGGTGAAAAGAACATAACAGTATGGAAGGAAATCCTTTCTGATTTTCTTTTAACAGGAACAAACATCAAAATTGATTATTTAGAAGTTGTGCACCCCATCACATTACAACCAATCACAGAACTAAAAGGAAACGTGTTACTTGCAACTGCTGTTTTTGTAGGTGAGGTCCGTTTGATCGACAACGAAATCTTCGTTTGTCCCGAATGATCCAAAATGACAAAAGAAATTCAAATTAGACCCTACGAACCTAAAGAAGTTTTTGCAGAAGCAAAAGATACTCTTGTGAGTCTCAGTGGTATCCCTGAGTCTGCCCATTCTTTTGTCACAAGCGAACTCTTTCAAAACAAATACGCAAAAAATACTTTTGTCGTCATCCTACCAACAAACCAAGATGCAGAAAGTTTTTCACGAGAACTCTTAAGTTTTGTTTCGAAAGAAAATATCTATTTTTTTCCTGGTCCCGAAAATATTCCTTATGAATATACAAAATGGCAAGCGGAGTGGAAACGAGATCGTATACTAACGATTAACCGAATTTTAACAGGTGGACGATGTTTGGTGGTAACTTCGGTTTCAGCCTTCCTTCGTAAACTTCCAAACAAAGAAAGTTTAAATGGAAAATCAATTGCCTTAAAACTTGGTGTTGATTTTCCTTTGGAATCTTTATTGTCTGAACTCGTACAACTTGGATACCATCGTGAAGAAGTTTGTGAACAATTTGGTCATTTTAGTTTAAAAGGTGGAATTCTCGATATTTACACACCTTATTTGCCAAATCCAGTTCGGATTGATTTTTTTGGTGATACTGTGGATGAAATTAGAACATTTGATCCAAATACACAGAAATCAATTTCCAAAATTAGTGAAATTGTTATTACAGCTGCAAATGAAACCATTGTAACAAAAAGTGAATTAGAAAAATACCATACTCTACTAAAAGAATATTCTGATAAACGAATTCCTCTTGATTCCGAATTGGAAATCATCGAGGAACATTTACCATTGGTAAGAAAACAAGAAGGTTTTTTGGAATTTTTTAAGGAATCACCCATCCTTATTTTCCCAAAGTTTCAGGAAACAAAAGAAAGATCCTATGGAATGGAGAGAGAATACAATACCTTATTTGAGAAAAAAAAAGAAGAATCCGTTTGTTTACCTCCAAATGAATTATTATCGTTTGGTTCCGAATGGGACGCCCTAACATCTGAAGAAACGAAAGGAATTCAATTCACTCTACTACCAAATCTGACACATAATTTTGGTTATGCACCTATCACAGAGGTAAAAGGTTTCCGAGGGAAAATCAGAGAAGCAAAGGAACATTTTTTAGAATTACTTTCCGAAAATCCAAATCAGAGTATCTATATCACTTCTTCATTTCTCGCACAAATGTTGCGACTAAAAGGTTTATTTTCTGAAACAGAAGTAAACACCATTGGAGAAAACTCGGAAGAACCAACTCCATTTCCCTTTGGCAATACGACACCAGGAATCCATTTGATTTTATCTGAGTTGAAACGTGGGTTCCACTTGGTGGAAAAAGGTATCCACGTTTTTACAGATAATGATTTGTTTGGACGTCAATACAAACGTAAAACTCGTTATAAGAAACAATCCTCTCAGATGATCGAATCCTTCATCGATTTAAAAGAAGGAGATTACATTGTCCATGTGAATCATGGTGTGGGTCGTTTCATTAAAATGGAACGAACAAAGGCTGATGGAAAGGAAAGAGATTTCCTTAAATTAGAATATGCGGGAGGTGATAGTCTATTTGTTCCATTGGATCAAATTTCCCTTGTACAAAAATACATTGGAGGGACTGATTCTCCTAAACTCGATACGTTAGGAAAAAATTCTTGGAAAAAGGCTAAAGAACGTGTCCAAGAGTCAGTTGATAAACTTGCCGAGGAACTCGTGTTACTTTATTCGAATCGAATGAAGTTAAATGGTTTTGCATTTCCTCCTGATACAATTTGGCAGGAAGAGTTTGAAGCTGCATTTGAATTTGAGGAGACACCAGATCAAATATCAGCAATTGAAGCCGTCAAACAAGACTTAGAGTCGTCTCGACCGATGGATCGTTTGGTATGTGGTGATGTTGGGTATGGAAAAACGGAAGTTGCAATTCGCGCAGCATTTAAAGTAATCATGGCTGGTAAACAAGTCATGTTACTCACACCAACAACCATTCTTTCACTCCAACATTTTAATACATTCAAACAGAGGTATGAAAACTATCCGATTAAGATAGCATTTGTATCTAGATTTAGATCCCCTGCGGAGATACGCGAAGATTTAAAAAATTTTACAGAAGGTAAAATTGATATGTTAATTGGGACACATGCAATTTTGTCTTCGAAGGTAAAACCCAAAAATTTGGGGTTACTCATCATCGATGAAGAACAAAAATTTGGTGTCACTCATAAGGAATCGATTAAAAAATTCAAAAACCTTGTTGATGTATTAACCTTAACGGCAACTCCAATACCTAGAACCTTGCATATGGCACTCACGGGAATTCGAGAACTTTCTATCATTTCCACTGCACCGAAAAATAGGCAAAGTGTCGAAACATATGTTTTGGAAGAAGATGATACTCTGATCCAAGAAGCAATTCGAAAGGAAATTGAAAGGGGTGGGCAGGTATTCTATTTATACAACCGCGTTGAGTCAATTGAAGAAGAAGCTTCTTATGTAAGGACTTTAGTCCCGGAAGTATCTGTTGGTATTTTGCATGGACAATTGACAGAGGATGAAATTGAAGAAACTCTAGTGGATTTTTATGAACGAAAGTATGATATTTTAGTAACTACCACGATCATTGAATCGGGTATAGACATGCCAAATGTCAACACCTTAATCGTAAAACGAGCAGATATGTTTGGTTTATCCCAATTGTACCAAATCCGAGGTCGTGTCGGAAGGTCTGATCGAAAAGCATATGCATATATGTTTTATCCTTCCAAAAAACTGATGACGGAACTTGCCGAAAAAAGGCTCAATACAATCTTCGAATACCAAGAGTTAGGTTCTGGATTTAAGGTGGCGATGCGAGATTTGGAAATCCGCGGAGCCGGGAATTTGCTTGGAAAAGAGCAGTCTGGCGATATCATGGAAGTTGGATTTGATCTCTATGTAAAAATGTTAGAAGAGTCCATCTCTAGAATCAAAGGGGAAGAGGTTCGAGTGGAAGTCCGAACTGCTGTGAATTTAAAAACTAATTTTTATCTTCCAGACGAATACATCCCTGACACAAAACAAAAAATTGAATTTTATAAACGATTTGAAGGGTCTGCTAATTTAGATGAAATTGAGGAATTGGCACTTGAGATGGAAGATAGATTTGGCGAACTCCCACAGATTGCAAAAACTTTTGTCGAATTGGAAAAAATCAGAACTTTATCATCCAATTTAGGTTTCGAATTTGTGACTGAAAAACCAGAGGAGATTTTGTTCAAATGTGGAACCTACTTCAGGGGGAATCCGGACAGAGTGATCCAGGCCATGGGCCAATTTAAGGGGCTAACGATTGCCCCAACGGAACCATCTGTTCTCCGTTATACGAATATCGAAAAAGATGATTTGAAAAAAATTAAAAAACTTTTGGGGATTTTGGAATTTCTAGCCGCTTAAATTTTAGGCATTGGAATCAAGGTTTGGTTGGCAAAAAAAGATAGACATTGAGGGAATTGGAGAAACCATCATCTCAAATCTATTTTGGCAATAAAATAATATGAAAAAAATCCTTCCATTGTTTGTGTTTTTGGCATCCTGCGCCCTAGTACAGTGTTCTGACTCTTCGCCAGTCATCGAAACCTTAGACAACCACAAGATTACAGTAAAAGACTTCGAAGCAGCATACGATACTGCCCTTGATTCTATCAGCCGATTACAAAATATCGAAAAGAAAACTCTTTTAGAATTCATTGAAAAAGACATCAGCGAAGTGCCTCCGAATTTCCAAGACCTAAACTACCAACTACAAAAGAAAAATTTCTACCAAACATACAGACAGATGATTATGACTCGTTTGGTTGCAGAAAAGAATGGTTTTATTTCAAGACCTGATGTTGCAGAAGTAATCAAACAAGTTGAAATGCAAACAATTGCGCAAATGTATGTTTCTGAACAAGTGGAGAAAAAAATTCAAATCACAGAAGAACAAGCATTAGCGGAATGTGAAAGAATGAGAAAGTTGGATCGCAATTTTAACTTAACGATCGACAAATGTAAAACGTTCGCAAAAGCTCAATTGAAACAAATGCAAACGAGAGAATACCTCCCTTTAGTAGTAGAAAGAATTAAAGAAGAGGTTAGCATCAAACGAAATGAAAAATTTGATTTGGATGCATACCTAGCACCAAAGAAAAAAGTAGAAGAACAACCTTCTCCAACACAAACTCCAAATAACTAAGTTTTAATGGATAATACCTTAAATGCGTTTTTGCGTGGCATCATAGAAGCTGCCACGGAATTTTTGCCAGTGTCTTCCACTGGCCATTTGTTTTTATTTAGTTATTTTTTCCCATTTCAAAATCTTTCTGTTCCTCACGAAGCTTTTGAGGATTTGTATGATATCTTTATTCAAACTGGTGCCATTTTATCCGTAGTTGTTTTGTATCAAAAAACACTTTGGGGCCACCTGAAGATGGCGGTTCAATATGGATTCAAACAAACGAGAGACAAAACTGGTTACCAATTTTATCTCAATTTACTGATTGGTATTTTACCAATTTTAGTATTAGGATTTGTTTTCAAATCCCAACTCGACCAAATTAAAATGAGACCTGACTTACTCTTAATTCTCGGCGTATCATGGTTCGTCGGTGGAATACTCATGATCATTGTTGAAAAGAGACATTTAGACGAAAGTCATGGTAAGGTAATTGGATTCAAAGAAGCAATCGTTGTAGGTTTTTTACAATGTTTTGCATTGATTCCAGGTGTATCTAGGTCTGCAGCAACCATCATATCAGCAAGAACTTTGGGTGTTTCAAAAAAAGATAGTGCAGAGTTTTCCTTTTTTCTTGCCATTCCAGTTTTAAGTTTGGCAGGTTTGTATAAATTATTCAAACACCGTCACATTTTAAATTCAGAAACTATGGGTCTTTTACTATTCGGAAGTATCATCTCATTCGTTATCTGTTATTTTATCATCCGACTTTTTATGGCCTTTATACGCAGAAGGAGTTTTATATCCTTTGGAGTGTATCGAATACTTTTAGGAACTTTGGTTATATTATATTTCCTTCGTGGCTAAGAAATTCTAAATAAAAACTTTTTTTATCAAAGTTTTCTGTATGGTTTAATAATCGGAAGAATAGTTTTGTGTTTTGTTTGTGAGTTTTATTCCTTAAGAATAATCGTTCACACCAGATGATTGCATCATCGATTTTACCCAATTGGAATTCAGATTTAGCGATCATATACAATAGATTTTCTTTCGACTGGTTTTCATTGAATGCAAGTTTAAGATGGTATAAAGCATCTATCCACTTCTTTTGATGGAAGTATATTTTTCCAGCCAAAGAATGAAAGTTCGGATGGGAATATTGAGTGAGAAGGGGAATCAATTCCGAGAGTGCTGTTTCATGATTTCCTCTTTTTGCATCGGATTGAATCGTTAGGAATTTTGTACGAATATCTTCGGAAATCGAATTTTTTGGGATTTCCGATTGGTAAGATATCCTTAAAAAGGATACGTCATCTGTAATTTCTCCGTTATTTTCAATTTCTTTCACTAGTGGTATGAGTTTTCCTTCCGTTCTCTCTACAAATCGTAGGATCAATGTTTCATCTTCATTGATATATCGGTTCTCTGAATCATTCATTAATCCGATATCATCTCTTCCATCGGAACCAACGAGTAGAACATCTCCATCTAATAGTGAAAATGTTTTGATCTGGAAGTGTGTATTGTTTTTGGGAAATCCAAGTTTACGCATTGAAAGTTCTGTTTCGATAAAGGAAGCTACACCATCTCTATACAAAATACTCCATGGGTGCTCAGCATTAATGTAGTAAATGTATCCATTTTTACCAACCATTCCAAGTACGACACTCGATAACATGGAACCATCAAAACTTGCGAATACAGATTGTAGTTCTACATAGAGGTCCTTTAACCAAAGTTCAGGTGGTCTTTTTTTTGTGTAACTGGATTTTGCTCGAGATAAGACAGCTTGGAATACAACACCTAACACAAGAGCTCCTCCAGCACCTTGGATTGATTTTCCCATTGCATCGGCATTGGCAAAAACAGTGTACTCACCCGATTCTAAATGAATCGAACCAACAATACAAATATCTCCACCAATTTCGCCATTTTTCCCCCGAAATTGAAATTTTTTCTTTTGGTTGGTATAAGATTCTATTTTAAGTTCAGAGATTTTATTTTCAATTCGTGCTAATGGTTGGATGAGGAGTGATGTTAAAAAATAATCTCCATCTTGTTTTTCTTTTAAGATCTGTAACTGATTAAGTGATTCGTTTAATGCATCAGTTCGATCCTCAACTTTCTTCTCTAAGTTTTTATTTAGATCTTCAAATTCTTCATTCAATTTGACAAAGGAATTTGCGAGTATCATAGCAAGTGAAATGTTAAAGAACAAAAATGCATATCCCATGATACGAGGGAATACCCAATAATTACGATTTGTCGCCGTATCGATGATGGCTGCAATTAAGACGATGGTGAGTCCTATCGTAATGTAGATTGCTCGTTTTTCTTTTTTTCTCAAATTTCGAATTAAATTGGAAAAAATGAGTATTACATAAAGGATCCATGTCGGTTGCACTAAATTGGAGAGAACAAAATTAAAGTGTTCTATGTTATTCGAAATTAAGAAAAAGGAAAAGATAACCAATTGAAATCCATCTAAAATTTTTGCAAAGATTACATATTTATCTTCAAATAAAGTACGTAAAAAATGGTACATAAGTGGAATGAGTAACAAAATGGTTAGATATTCCAATTTTTTCATTTCTAAGAATGAAAATCCTAATTCGTATTTTAATTGATTTCTTAAAAAATTATAAAGTACGAATGAGAACGAAAAGAGAGAAAAAAATAAATTTTCCCTGTCCTTTCTCCTTCTAATAAACAAAAATAAGAAGTAACTTCCAACGGTGATATATACTGTGAGAAAAATTAATTTAATGAATTCATCTTTATAAAATCGATTTTGGATGTCGGTACTCGGTCCTAATAATGTTTCATCTTGTTCAATCCCACCTGAATTTTGGAAATACAGTTGGATTTTAATTAATAAAAGATTCTTTTTTTTGGGTAAAATCAGATGGGTCGGAATTGGATAGATTCTCAATTTATCATAATTTTGTGGAAACGGGGAATCCCATTCGCCTGTTTTGCCAATTAGTTTTCCATTTAAGTAGGTCCTGTCCCGGTCATTAATGATCCCAAGACGAAAGCTATATTGAATGTTAGGATCAACATTCATTTCGATCCATTTCGCTAATATCACAGTCCTTTTTTGTTTTGAATTCTCTTTGGAAGGGAATAAGTTTCCTGGAATTTTGATCCGTTTCCAATTGTAGTTGGAAAAATTTTCTTCTGTTAGATTTTGAATTTCACTTTCCGTTAGTCCAGTTTCCTTAACGTACCACTGAGAACTTGGATCGTTTTGGTTTGAATCCAAACTTGTGATCGAATTAGGCTGATTCTGGACGGTAAAATCTAAAAGTGGGCTAGATTCTAATTGGGAAAAAGAAAAGACAAGAACAATCAGTAACTTTTTTATCATATTTATAAGGGGGTAATTACTCCCGAAACATTTCGTATAAACAATTGGATGAAGAATGGTCATTCGCTTAAAGAAGAATAAAGAAAAAGCTATATTAAATTTTCATCCTTGGGTATTTTCAGGCGCCATTGATTTTGTCGAGAAACATTGTAACGCAGGTGATATCGTTGAAGTGCAATCTTCGAATGGATCTTTTTTGGGTTGGGGATTTTTTGATCCGAGTAGTCAAATTCGGATTCGACTGTTCTCTTTTGAGAAAGAAAAAGATGGAAAGTCGGACTCTTATTGGATATCCAAATGGCAACAAATCTTAAATCTGAAACAATCGTTATTACCTAAAGATACAAATGGATTTCGTTTGTTTCACTCTGAAGGTGACAGTGTTCCCGGGATCATCGTGGATATTTATAATGATACTGCCGTTCTCCAATTAAAAATTCCAGGTGTCATCCGATTAAAGCCACTATTAGTACAATTCTTAGAATCAGTTGGTTACCAAACGATCATTGAAAAACATGAGAAACAAGATTCGAAAAAAGGGGAAGAAGTTACCCTCGAAAAAGGTGTTTTATCCGAATGTATATTTTTAGAGAATGGAATCCGTTTTATTTCAGATATTGAAAAAGGTCAAAAAACTGGATTTTTTTTAGACCAAAGAGAGAATCGGGCACTCTTAGGGAAATATGCAAAAAATCGAACCATACTCAATACCTTTGCTTATTCAGGTGCTTTTTCCGTATATGCATTGTTAAATGGTGCAAAGTCCGTTCATAGTCTTGATATTTCAAAACAAGCATTAGAAATTTGTGAAAAAAATTTGAAACTGAATGGGATCAGTTCTTCTATTGAAAACGGGACACATAAGAGTATTGAACATGATTGTTTTGATTATCTAAAACAAATGGACCCTGGGTTATATGATTGTATCATTCTTGATCCACCTGCATTCACGAAAAACATTTCTACAGTGATGCAAGCAAGTAGAGGATACAAAGACATAAATATGAGGGCAATGTCCAAAATCCAAGATGGTGGGCTTATTTTTACCTTTTCTTGTTCACAACACATTTCCTTTGACTTATTCAAAAAAATTGTTTTTGGAGCAGCCAAGGATGCAAAAAAGAGAGTTAGAATTTTACACCATTTAACCCAAAGTCCTGACCATGGATATTCTGTTTTCCACCCAGAAGGCGAATACCTAAAAGGACTTGTGATTCAGGTTGATGGAGAAATATAAATGAAAATATTGGTGATATCTTAGAATGAAATTTACATCGCTTAGTTTCCTTTTGTTTTTTATTGTCGTGTATGCTCTACACTGGTCTATTCGAGGTAAGTTTAGACTTGTATTTCTATTCTTAGCTTCTTTTGTTTTTTACGCAGCTTGGTCGATTCCATTTGCATTTCATTTTCTAACTTTAGTTTTGATCAATCATTTGTTGAACAAACAAATTCTTAAAAACAAAAAAAGTTATTGGTATCCCATATCCTTATTCATCAATTTTGGAAACCTATTCCTATTTAAGTATTTCTATTTTTTGTGGTCTCTTCTCTTCCAAATCACAGGCAGTTTATTGTTTTCCAATGATTCTGTCCAGGTTTTCTTAAATTCCCAATTCGGATTTGATTCCATCACTTTGCCGCTTGCTATAAGTTTTTATACCTTTCAAATGGTTGCGTATACAATAGATGTCAAACGAGGGAACGCAAATGAGAATCCAAGTTTTTTACAATTTGGTTTGTTTATCTTCTTTTTCCCTCAATTGGTTGCAGGACCTATCGTAAGGCATGGGGAATTTTTTTACCAATTAGAAGTTTGGAATGCGAAAAAAGAACAATTATTTGAAGGTTATTATTTAGTTTTTCTTGGATTACTTAAAAAGGTAGTGATTGCTGATAATTTATCTCCCATCATCGAACCTATTTTTCAAAACCCAGATGCATATGATGGTGTGTCAAATGCACTAGCAATGTTTGGTTATGCGGCACGTGTTTTTTGTGATTTTAGCGGGTATACGGACCTTGCTCGTGGTTTAGGAAAATTATTAGGAATCAATTTACCTGAAAATTTCCATGCTCCTTATTTGTCAGCATCCGTTCGTGAACTATGGACACGTTGGCATATGACACTTGCTACATGGATTAAGGATTATATTTATTTTCCACTCGGTGGTTCTCGGGTATCAGAATGGAGAGGTTATTTTAACCTTATCCTTACGTTTACATTGGCTGGATTTTGGCATGGTGCCAATTTTACATTTATCATTTGGGGATTTTTACATGGACTCATGCTTAGCATTGAACGGAAGGTAGAAATCGTAACCAACAAACCAAAAAAGGAATCAGTGGTACTTTGGAAAAAAGGTATAGGCATTGCCTATACCTTTCTCTTTTTTGTATTAACAATTCCTTTTTTTAATGCACCCACAGTCAAAAATGCAGTTTCAATGTTGTTTCGATCCTTTGTGTATGCACCAGGGGAAAGGATAGGCCAGTTAGAAAAAATACTTTATTCCTTGTTGTTAACATTTTTACTTAACTACTTACAAACAAAACCTAGTTTTCCAAGAGATTCATGGACAACAAAGGTTAGTCTTTTGTTTTTATTTTTGTTCTCTTTTGTTGTGACAGTTTTATTGGGTTATTTAGCACCTGGAGGTACGGAGTTTATATACTTCCAATTTTAATATGAAAAATAAATTTCCAATTGTTTTGTATCCACTTCTTCTTGCCTTAGCATTATTTTTATTTGATAAACTATTTTTTCTTCCCGTGATTGTTGAAAACACTTATAGTTGGAAAAAAATTGAACGTAAGTTTTATGAATTAAAAGAAGATCTATTTGAAGTGATGCTTGAGGAATCAAGAAAAAGTCCAGGGAAACAAATCGGTCTAATTTTAGGAAGTTCTCGTTCCGGTGAATTTGATTCGGAAATGGTGGAAGAATTTTTTCCTAATACCAATTCTTTTAATTTTGCAGCTCCTTTTGGTCCACCAAGTTTCCAAGCATACTGGTTGGAACGAGTGCTTGCAGCTAACTTACCAATTCGTTATGTTTTGATAGAAGTGGATCCACTTTTATTTTCTAAATCCGCTATCGATTATTCTTTAAATGGGTCATATGATAATCTTTATGTATTGGAACATTTGGATTTTTTTAGAATCAAAACGAGTGATCCATGGTCCACTCACACAAATGGATTTTCACTTGATGAAGCAGAAGTTTATTTTCTAAAAAAATTATTTGCTTTGTATAAATACCCTTTAGATCCCACAGCGATTAAGGCCAATAATAAGGAAATAGAAATTGGTTTTTTCCCTGGTATGTCTTCCGGAATCACAGGAAAAGAACATAAAAGGGGATACATTGATAAAATCAAAATGGTAAACCGTGTCAAATTTGGAGCTTTACCCAATGAGATTAAATTTGCGAATATGGATTTATTTTTGGAACGAGATGCGGAAGCAATGTACAACCAGTACTTACGAGGTTCTTCTTTAGCTCCGACTCAAATTTTCTTTTTTAAGAAGATGTTACATTTATTAGAAGGCAAAGGAATTCCTGTCATTGTTTATTTTCCCGCTGTTTCAGAACCTCTCCGACGAAGGATGAAAACAGATGGGTTACTTGATCGATTTAATGCGGAAGTTAGAAAGGAGGTGGAATTAGTATCACATTCACCAAATTCTAAATTCATTGTCATCGATCCAAATGAAGATCCAAATTGGAAATGTAAAGATTTTGTCGATTCACTCCACTTGAGTGGTGCTTGTTTTCCAAATTTACTACCTATTTTATTTCCGAAATCAATTCGCTAAAGGCGAGACTCTTTCCTTTTTTTTAATTGTTTCGGAAGGTAAAAAAATCGGAAGAGTAGATATCCAATACCACTGAAACCCAAAAATAGGAAGGAAAGGAGATTAAAGAAAAAGTCATTTTCTTTGGACGGTTCCCCGTCATTTTGGTGGAGTAACGATTGGAACAAAACAATTCCTGAATACAATAACAAGTTGATCACAAGGTAGATGGTAGTCTTTTTTAATACCCATAGAGTATCTCCCATCTCTCCTTTGAATTTTGTAAACTCTCCAAGAATTTCTTGGTAGGTTTTTTTATGACCCAATCGGTAAATATCGTATGCCTCTTCCATATCTGGGTCTTTGGCTTTTCCATCGAGTAATACAAATTCAAAGTCTAATTCCGAATCATAAATCTCTCTTTTGTTAGGATCACTTAAAGTCAAATATGCCCTTGTTAGTTCCAAGATTTTTTCCTTGGCTTCTGGACTCCCTGCCTTTTCAAATTGTTCCCAAAAGAGTAATTCCCGTAGGTAAACTGCTTCGATGCCATTCGTAGGAAAATCTCTAGAAATTCCTAAAATTTCATAAAAAGTCTCCCGTTTTGTGTTCGGCATATACCCCTTCCTAACCATTCTTCTTTGCTTTACAAGGAATTTTCTTAGGAAAACATATCATTATGAACCCTACCTTGACAGAAAGCTTAGACAGTATTCAATCCATCCAACTGGGAAAGGTCTATGTGGAAACTTACGGCTGCCAAATGAACGAATACGATTCAGGCATAGTAAAGGAACTATTCCGTAAGGAGAATTACGAAACCACAAATTCAGTGGAAGATAGTGATATCATATTTTTGAATACTTGTGCTGTTCGAGAGAATGCACATGCTAAGATTTATGGACGACTCCAATCCCTAGGGTACCTCAAAAAAAAGAATCCAAATTTGGTCATCGGTGTTTTGGGTTGTATGGCACAAAACTTAGGTGAAGACTTATTCAACCAAGAATTACCCCTTGATTTGATTGTGGGACCAGATAATTACAGGACATTACCAGAACTCATTCAAAACATTCGGAAGGGTGAAAAAGATGTTCAACTCACACGGTTGTCAAGGACAGAAACGTATGATGAATTAGAACCAAAAGTTGTCAATGGAATCCAAGCATTTGTTACCATCATGCGTGGTTGTAATAATTTTTGTACCTTCTGTGTCGTTCCTTATACAAGAGGAAGAGAAAGGAGCCGTGAACCACAATCCATCATCCATGAGATCAAACAGTTGGAAACGATGGGAGTCAAACAAGTCACACTTCTGGGACAAAATGTGAATAGTTATTCCTATGAGAATTTTGATTTTTGTGCACTTGTAGAAGAAATTCTCAAACAAACTAGCATTGAGCGAGTTCGTTTTACAAGCCCTCATCCAAAAGATTTCCCTGATCATCTCATTTCACTTATGGCAAGAGAGGAAAGATTTTCTTCTCAAATCCATATGCCACTCCAAGCAGGGAGTTCTAAAGTACTCCGAGATATGAAACGTAGTTATACGAAGGAAGAATATTTAGATTTGGTTCAAAAAATCCAGGCAGTGATTCCTGATATCGGAATTACGTCTGACATCATCGTTGGATTTCCAGGTGAAACAGACGAAGAATTCCAAGAAACTTTAGAAGTTGTAAAACAAGTAAAATTTGACATGTCTTATATGTTTAAGTATTCTGAACGAGAGGGGACAATCGCAAAACGTAAGTTTATTGACGATGTTCCTGAAGAAGTTAAGAGTAAAAGACTAATCGAACTTGTTGAGCTCCAAACAAAAATTTCATTGGAGAAAAATCTAACAAAAATTGGAAAAGAATTTTCCATTTTGGTGGAGAATACTTCAAAAAAATCAAAACAAGAGTTATGTGGTCGGTCACACTGTGGTCGAATGGTAGTTTTTCCAATTCCAGAAGGAATGTCTCAAGACTTATCAGATTGGATTGGAAAAACAGTAACAGTACTCATTGAGCAAGCAACAAGTGCTACTCTCAAAGGGAAATTGATTGTCTAAACCTGTTGATTTAAGAACCGTTAGGGTTTATTCCAAAGATGATTTACCACCAGATTTTATGGTGGATACAGATAGGTTAGGAAAGTGGAAACGATTCAAACCATCCATTTTAAGGATTTATATTCTCAAAGAGATCTTAAGTCCATTTTTAGTTGCTCTTTCCTTTTTCACAATGATCTATATGGCTGTCGCCATCCAAAAGATGATTGGACTTTTTGTTGGAAAGGGTGTCGATTTTTTCCGTTTATTGGATTATATGGGTTATGTTTTTGGGAACACACTTCCCATGACAATCCCCATGGCTTGTTTGATGTCTGGAATCATGGCCGCAGGTCGATTGTCTGGCGATTCCGAAATCACTGCGATGCGTGCATCAGGGGTTTCGTTTCCCTATATCTACAGTAATTTTTTGGTTTTTGGCTTTCTTATGACACTTCTTGTAGGGTATCTAAATTTTTATTTAGGACCAGAGAACACTCGTAAGATGAAGGATTTTGATAATTGGATTGCATCTTATAATCCTTTACTTGCGATCCAACCCGGTCAATTTTCAGGAGATAAAACACAGGATTTTTTTTCTGAAAAAGGTCGCACCATGTATTCTGGTGGTGTGGATGAAGATGGTAACTTAAGCAATGTCCAAATACGCGAATGGGCAATTTCGGCTAGTGGAACTGATTTTATCATGGTGAACAATTTGGCTGTCCCGATGGGTGGATCAAAAATGTTACAAATCATCAACGCTAAGGAAGGGTTACTTGTTGAAAAGAAGAACTCAGTGGGTGAATACGAGAAGTCGGTTCGACTGCGGAAAGGATATGTGATTGAATGGGATCCCGAAACGAATGCGATTGGTGTCACCAATTTCATGAATGGGGAAATGGATTACAATACACCAGCTAAAAAAGATACAAAAACCTTAAGTATCAATGTAAAACCAGATACCTTCTCCTTACCAATGTTAATCGAGATCAGAAATGCCATTGAATCAGAAGGATTGGAAAATATTCCTGGATTGGAAATTTTAAAAGAATATGGTTTGTCCATCAAAGGTGTTGGTGGACTCAAACAAATGGTGGAACAATTCAAATATGAGCTCATCATTGGTGCCAATTCCGGGAACCAAGAAGATATGGCTCAAAAATTTGCCTTATTTACACAGTTGTCAGAACTTCTGAATGAATCCAAAAAAACTCTCACTGGGTTTAATGTGGAAATCCACAAACGGTTTGCAACACCACTATCCTGTCAGATTTTTTTCTTCTTATCATTTCCCCTAGGTCTTGTTGTCAAACGTTCTGGAAAGGGGATGAGTTTTACTCTTGCGGTTGTCTTTTTACTCATATACTATACGTTTTTTATATTTGGTTCTGGGATTTCCTACAAAGAGAACGTTCCCGATTGGGTGGGGCCTTGGTCTGCGAATATCGTGATTGCCACCCTTTCGATTTATATCATGATCTCGAGGACTGATGCAAAATTACCAGAGTCAATTCGCAACAAGTTAGGTTTTTATTTTCGTTGGAAAGACAAGTGGGACGAAACATGGGAAATGTTAAAAAATCGCTTCGCAAGGAAGAAATGATAGAAAATTTGCTAGAAAATTCCCCTGTCTACGGTCCCATAGAGTGTAGTTGTCATTTAGGAGATCGGGTTTGAAAACTTCTTATATTTGGAATCTTTCCCAGGGCCGTCCGTTTCCCGTAGAGCTTTGGAAACATTCAAAAATCAAGATCCAAGTGAACCAAATTGGTTTGTCTGAATTGGATCAAATCTCAATCACACCAAACGATATTCACATCCTTTTCATCCAAGTGACGCTAAAAGAATGGAATGAGATCCTACCAAAAATCAAATCCACCTTTGAAGTCAGTCCTTTTGTTTCTTTGATCTTAGTTTCTTCCGAAGATGGTGTAAACCAAATCCAAGAGATAGTACAAACCCAACCCAAATACCTGGTATTAGAAAACCCTCTGCATGTTCGGGAACTGCGGATGATTTTGGACAGAACCATCCAATCAGAATCCTACAAAGCAGCTGCTTTAGATATTGGGAATTCCTGTTTAGAGAATGTAGGTTTTTTTGAAGGTGTATTTTCTTTAGCACACCAAGAATACGAAGAATCAAAAAAAGAAAATGAAGCTTTGCGTTCGATCTTGAAGTATGAAGAACTTGTCAAACGTTCACAAGCAGGTATTAATTCTGCTTTAGAACGTGTGAATGATATGAAAAACCAAGAGCTCATTGAGTTACACCAAAGAGTCAAAGCAATCCAACAATTGGATGAACTTCGGGAAAAAGAACTCAAACAAGCCCTTGAACTACAAAAGGCGACAGAAGAAGTATTAAATTATTCACGAATTGAAGAAATGAATTTGGATAAAATTTTACGAGCACAAGATCGTTTATTTGAATATACCGAACAAGAAATCAAAGAATTGGTGGAAGAAAATAGGGCTCTTAAGAAAAAACTTGGGATGGTCTAATTCAGAAATCCTTTCCGACTTTTTCCTCAATCGCCGCGTATTCTTTTGATTCGCGGCCATAGTGCAATTCTGCAAATCGTAATAGATGTTTTTTCTTTAATTCTTTAAATTCATAATAGAGTTCCTGGTTTTTCGAACGAAATGCTGTTTGTTCCATTTTCTCATAGGAAAGAGCAAGCAGCCTATGAGGTTCTGCCTCCATTTCATTTTTGGATGAGATTTCAATATAACGAGTTGTAAAGTCGATTACTTGTAGGTAATTTTTAAAAGACTCTTGGTGTTTGATGTATTCTCTGTAAATACCAGACTTTAAATCTATATACGAATCACTTTCCTTCACCTTTGGATTCTCTATTTTATCCAACAAATTCATAGCTTTAACAAGACGAAGTGTCGTTTGAGTCCTTAGTTCATAGAGTTGTTTTTGGAATTCTTTTTCTTTGTTTTCTTTTCTTGTAACTTTCTGCCATTCGTAACGATCTTCGTAAAATACTTCTTTTTTAAAATCCTCTCTCCGTTTATCGATTCCTTTTTTACCAGATTCAAAACCTTCCAAGGCAAGTGAGTATTCTTTGCTCGCATCCGACCATCTTTTTTGAGAGTTTTTTTCATCGACAAATTCGAGAACTGGTATGGTTCCGATGGATTGGGTCGAATCACCCCAGGGCGAACCTGATTCTGGTCGCGAAGGGAGAATGGATTCAACCCTAGTTTCCCCTTTCTTATTTGGATCAGTAGCCCCCAGTGGAATTTGGAAGGAAAGCAAGAGGAGTACCCAAAAAAATCGGCGATGGTTTACCATTTCAGGGAAACTTTCCTTGAATCCAGGATATTGGCAAGAACTATCACTTTATGGTACTAATTCAGAGAAAAATGGAAACAACGAAAAAGATCGTTCTCATCGCACATGACAATCGAAAAGAAGATTTACTTGATTGGGTGAAATTCAACCGAGGAACATTGAGTAAACACCATCTTTCCGCAACAGGCACAACGGGAAAATTGATCCACGAACAAATTGGTTTGCCTGTTTTTCGTTTCATTTCAGGTCCACTCGGTGGAGACCAACAAATTGGTGCGAAAATCGTAGAAGATTCAATTGATTTTATGGTGTTTTTCTGGGATCCACTTTCTGCGCAACCACATGATCCAGATGTGAAAGCTCTATTGCGTATTGCTGTATTATATAATATTCCAATGGCATGCAATCGGTCTAGCGCGGATTTTTTGATCTCTTCTCCACTGATGGAAAAGGAATACAACCGACAACTAATTGACTACGGTTCGAGAATACCCGCTAAAAATTAGGTTGGGTTTGACTGAAAAATATTCAGCTGTTAGCTTATGGCGTTTTTTAAACATCAAATACAACATCGGGAATAGAATGAATTTGGAAATGGGCCATACGTAAAAATTAATTTCAATCTCATCGGATAATATAGATTCGTTCTCATTCACTTTGATAAACCGATGCGTGTGTAAAAACTTAAGAAATGGTCCTTTTTCTTGGTTGTCCTGGAAAAGGGAATTTTTCTCGTATTTAGTATGTTTTGCGATCCATTCCGTGTATAGAAAAGGAAGGATTGGGACTTTTAGAATGGCTGTTTCTCCGACGTTTAATGAACTAGGTTTTTGGATGACTCTGATCCCTTGATTTGCTTTCATTAATGTTTCAAAACCAATTGGATCTTCATGGAATTGGAATAACCTTTCGATTGGCACTTGGAATTTTGATTGGAAAATAAATGTATCCATACTCATTAGAAGGTAATCAATTCAATTATGACTTTGTTTTTTAAGAAAAAGAAACCATCAATGCCCAAATTACATTCAGAGGTAATCGAAAGGATAAGGGAAGAGTCTGTAAGGCAAAAAAAGGAGCAGGTATTATTTGTTCAATTAGTTCAGAACCAAAGCGGAGTCGGTGTAGTCCAAGTGAGTTTTTCAGATCGTTTACCAGCGGATACGGATTGGATTCGGTTTGCAAATGAAGATTCGAAAAAAAGATTACAACATGGTGAGTTTTCAATGGAAAATGGAAACATATATTACCACCCCAATGTAGAGTTAAATTGGCAAAACACACCAAAGGAAACAATCCATAGGATCGAATCCAATTATCAATTCTCCAATGGGAAAGTCTATTTGGATCAAAGGGATTACGACCAACTAGTGCCTATTTTAAAACGTTGTTTTCTTTCAGAACAGGTGGATTCTGTTTTTATGGAAGGAAACATTTGCCAATTGGAAATCAATTCCTTCGATGAAACCAAAGAAGAACGGATTTCTGATGTATTACTAACCTTCTTTTCTTCTTTTTATCCTAGTCCGTTTTTAGGACCACATCATCCCCAGTAGCTAATTCTTTTTCCCATCCACGTTGTTTTGGTTTGATGTTTGAGATCGATTTACCTAAGGAAATGATTTCTCCTTCAAAAAGAGTTTTTCCTTTTCTTTGGAAAAGTGGTTTTGAATCCATTTTTAATCCATCGTCTTTTCCAAGAGATACGATGACTTCGTCTTTTTTTACCTTTAGAATTTTCCCTTCGATAGGTAGGGTAGATTTAATCCTTTCTGCAATTCGATGAACTATGGTTGGTAAACTATCGCGTCCTCTTTGGTTTGTTCTCCAATTGACGATATCTTTTAGTTGATTCCGATCATAAACTGAAATATCAAATTTTATATCTCCATTTTCAATTTGGTATTTTCCATGAACCACATAACGAATCTTAGTGGCATTTCGCCTTTTGGAATCCAAGTGATGTAAATTATCGATGGAAAAAGGTATTGTTTGAGAAAAAGGATGATAACTGGATTCTTTTAACAAATTTCGAATGGATTTAAATTCACTTCCTTCAATCACTCTTACTGATAACATATTTTTTAACTGGTATCTTAAAACTTCCGCAAAGAGGCGACCAGCTTGGAGGTGGTAAGGAAAGGGACTCACCGATTCTAAATCAAAAACGTACACCTCTGGACTAAACCGAACCGATAAATCGGAGACAGAATTTGGATCAATTTGAAGGTATCCTTCTTTAAATTCGATTGAATCCTTAAGATTTTTGATCACAAATTCCAATTTGTTTTGTAATTTGAAAGAATTGGGATCTTCTTCTCTCAGACGTAATAATAGATTTGTATATTTAACGGAATCACCTGATAAATTATAAAAATCTAATAGTTCTTTTCGGATTACAGGTGTTTGGGCGCTTAAGTCCCTTGCTCTAAATAAATGGAATAAACTACTCTTATGGTATAAGGAATGTTTTTCGGCATAATAACGATCCCGTCGGTAGTCTCCCAACTCTCTTCTTAGTTTGGATTCTTCTTTCTCTGACGAAATTACATATTCTTCTGCTTCAAAACGTAAAATTTCATCTAAATCATCGATTGCTAATGCTCTTCTGTAATGGTATGATGCAAATTTGTTTTCCCCTAATTCCCAGGCAAGATTCGCTTCAATGCTATGATAGAGTTGGTTTTCTGGGAACTCACGTGCAAGTTCATAAATTCGTTTGAATGCTTTTGTTTTTAAATCTTTGTCATTATTTACATTAGCTAAAATCAAATCATGGTAAACAAAATAGAATCTGGCTTCTTCGTTTTTCTCATCCAAATTCAATGCATTTTCCAGTGTTTCTTTCACATTCGGCAAAATGGCAACTAACGCTCTAGGTTGAAAGTAATTCTCATACAAAAGAACTTTTGCTTTAAAGGAAAATCCCGATGGATCATTTGGCTCTTTTTTTGTATAAGAATCAATGGTATCTAATGCATTCTCATATTGTTTTTTAGAAAAATACAACTCAGATAACATTCTTAGTAAATCAGAAGGTTCTCCTAATTTATCAGAAAGTGATTTGATTTTGTAAAGAGCTGAATCAGTTTTGCCTTGTTTTAAAAGAGTTTTTGCTTCCGTGATCCTTAGTCCCGTGTGATTCGGAAATTCAGTGAGTAGAGGTTGGATTAAATCATTTACCAATTTATATTCACCATCTAATAAATAAATTTCAGATAAACCAGTGACTGCTGGTATGTATTTGGAATCTCTTTGTAAAATATCTAAGTAAAACTTTTTACTCTCTTTATAAGATCCCAATAAAAAACTACAATCAGCGATTCCTAACTTTGCATCGATGGAATTTCTGTTTTTTTGTAATGCAGATTGGTAGAGTGGAATGGCTTTTCTGCAATTATTGTTTGATTGGAATATTTTAGCTTCTGCAATGTCTTCCAATGCACTAGGTTCTGCAAAAACAAATTGTGTGAAAAGAAATAGAATCCCAAATACGGTGTGTTTCTTGGTTTGTTTAACGAGGTTCTGGAACAAAATAACCTCCTTCGTCCCTTCCTTTTACGCCTCTATGATCAACACCAATACCAATTTTAATATATCGATTGATGAGTTCAGGATTTGTATCCGTTTTATAGGAAAGAATATACCGGTAGTCTAAATGAGATCTGAATAGTTTGTATAAATCTCGTTCTTCTCCTTCACCATCTAAAAAGATATATTTTCCATTACTTGGCCCAGTTAAATCGGACCAAGACTCTTCATACGATGGATTGGAATTTGTTGTTAATACATAAATAGGAATGGAATGTGCCTTGGCGTAAGATACAATTCTGGATTTTTGGTATTGCAAAAAACTTTCTTCTTTTGCTTCTTTAGAAACTAAGTAGACGAGGATTTTTGGTCCCGTCTCCATTGATAGTTTTTTTAACGCAGCAATACTTGCTTTGCCAAAATTGAATTTTTCTTCTGCTTGGCTGTCCCGAATTTTTGCCAGAATGTCTCTGAGTGAAACTGTATCAGGTAAAATTAACTGGCTATCTTTTCCGGCTCGGTAAAGTGTTATATGGTCAGTATCATGTAAAGATCGAAAGAGTGGGAATAGACCATCTTCTAAATTTGTTTTCGCTTTTTTTAAACTTTCACTATTTTCATAAACAATCGCAATGTTTAATTTTTCATTAATTTTGTTTTTGTTAGCCAATGAGAAAAGTGGAGTCATATTGTCGTTTTCGAATATCCGAAAACTCAATCGATCAATTCCAACCAACTCTTTCCCACCTCTATTTTTAACTCGAGTGTAAATATGAATGTTGGGAAAATCGAAAGTATCGATTGATTCGATTTTTAAGTCAAGATTTGATAGTAAATTATTTTTTTGGGAAAAAATATCAACGCGATGTTTTCCAAAATCAACGAAATACAAACTTCCTGTAGAATCCATGTTCGTTGCAAATGGTCGGTATAAAACCCGATAAACACCATTTTTGTCTCTGAATTTTGGGAGTTGTCTCCAATCTCCATTTAACATCGAATAGGTCCAAATCCCTGTAAGTTCATCAGTTAGGAAAATTTGGTTATCTAAAATTCGAATATTACGAGGTTTTTTCCATTCTGATTTGGAAATGGTTTCAATGGTATTGCCATCACCATCAAACACAAACACCTTTAGCTTATCTTTATCGACCACATAGATTTTCTGATTCTCAATGGTGATCCCAGAAGGATTCACAAGTTTGGAATTGCCAATCCCAAGGATTTCTAATACAAATTGTCCACTCGCATTAAATTTTTGAATACGACCGTTTCCAGAATCTGCAACATATAAATTTCCTAAAGGATCAAAACAAATGGAAGAAGGCCCTCTGAATTGGCCCGGATTTTTTCCAGGTCCACCAATAGTTGCCAAATAACTTCCATTTAAATCAAAAATTAATACTTCATCCCTTGCAAAATCGGCGATATAGATTTTTTGGTTTTGGTAAACTAATGAAACTGGTCTTTCCAGTTTTCTTGTGATTCCACCTCTCCAGTTGGAGATCGGAGTACCTTGCGCATTAAACTTAATTACATTCGATGTATCGAAACCAGCTACATAAAAGTTTCCATCTTCATCAAATGTGATATCAACTGGATTCCGAAATCGATACCCACGAATGGAATCACCTTCAATGGTTTTAAAGAAGATTTTTTCTTTTTCGGTCACACCACCTGCAATTGCTAGTCGGAGTGTTTCAATTTTATTTGTGATGAGTAGGTCATTTTTTGCTTTGGTGGCTAAAATTTCTAATTCATCTAAGGCTTCTTCCCATTCACCTAACAAATAGTAATTATTTGCAAGTTCTAAACGAGCAAGATGGAAATCCTTTTTTAAATTTACCGCTTTTTGGAAACGTTCTTTCGCAGCGGAATATTCCCTTAAATTTTTATAGGTAAGGCCACGTTTGAATTCTTCCTTGGCATTCTCTTCCCCTAAGGAAAAATTGGGAAAGTCAAGAGGAAAGATTTGAGTGCAAACCAAAAGAAAGATGATGGATACAAACTTTCGCAAAAAACTTCCCCTCTGTCCCCATTATAATGGGACATAATATTGTAGTCAACCCCTTCCTCAGAGAAAGGGCAAAGGAACCTTCTTTATTCTCGACAGAATCGCCAATTTAGGCAATATGGAATAGTCATTATGTCCCCTGATACCATTGAAAAAGAAGTCAATCGTCGGAAAACCTTCGCGATCATCGCTCACCCCGACGCTGGAAAAACAACCCTCACCGAAAAATTACTCCTTTACGGAGGTGCGATCCAACTCGCAGGGGCCGTGAAGGCAAAAAAGGAAGGTAAATCTGCTACTTCTGACTGGATGGCAATGGAAAAGGAAAGGGGGATTTCCATCACCTCTGCTGCCTTACAATTTGAATACAAGGGTCACATTCTTAATTTACTAGACACTCCAGGCCACGAAGACTTTTCAGAAGATACCTACAGAACCCTAATGGCTGCAGATACTGCTGTCATGGTGTTAGATGCTGGAAAAGGGGTCGAACCACAAACCATCAAGTTATTCCGAGTTTGCCGAGACCGAGGCATCCCCATCATCACCTTCATCAATAAAATGGATAGACCCACAAAAGATTTATACGCTCTTTTGGATGAAATCGAAAAGGTTCTTGGAATCAAAGCAGTTCCCGATGTTTGGCCACTCGGAACAGGATTTGATTTTAAGGGTGTTTATGATTTGAGGGATGCACAGTTGTATCTTTTTGATCGAACCCCAGGTGGAAAACAAAAGGCTGGTTTTCGAATGGCTGGGCCTAATGATCCGAGTCTCGACGAACAGTTCGATGAGGAAATTGTAAAGGCTTTCCGCGAACAAATTGACCTCGTGGAAAATGGCATTGGC
>NZ_BFAZ01000005.1 GCF_003114815.1 Leptospira ellinghausenii | reverse complement strand
GGTTGATAGGTCACAGGTGTAAGTTCAGTAATGGATTCAGCCAAGTGATACTAATCGCTCGATCGGCTTGACCATATTACAATATACACGTGTTAACGTGTATGTATAGATTGTAGCGTTGTTTGTTAACTTACATGTCGTATATAAATGTTGGGAGAAGCCTTGCGTCGAAAGATGTGAGGCTTTTTTTATGTTTGGAAGTGTGTTTTGAAAAAGTCAGAAAACGTATGTATTTCCTACATAGGTAAGTCCTTCGACTTTTGCTAAGATTTTCATCCTAATCCAAACGGGAATCCCGATCCTAGGAACAGATTGCCCATTATTGGAAGCCAGTTGGCGCGAGAGGCGACTCTATTTTCGACCTGCAACAAAATTCAATCGGTTACCTATCAATGGACAAATCATTCTAAATTGAGATCCAAGTGATTGTGCCAACCAGTCTCTTGAGCATTAGTCTAAAGCCCCGAATGCCGACTTTCTTTCAGCCAATAAAATTGATTGGGTATTAAAACCTAATACAAATTATGTGAGATCTGATGGTGTGAGAAAGCTTATGACCACCAATGTAAATGGCCTCTTTGTATTTGGAACCTTGATAAATGGTTTGTCTGCAGGCTCTTCGGCTGGAATGAGTGGTATGTCTGGTCCCTGGACTGTTTTTGCTTGTCTGACCTAATCCAATTATAGTTTGAATTCTGGCTCTATAACAATCGCTCAATACATCCAATTGGATACTCTTTCTCTTTCTGCTGCTTCTTTAACTTGTGGAAAAACATTTTTGCTACATTGAATTGAACAATAGTGAATCTCCGCTATCTATAAGTGTATTTTTGCCCTTTCCACAAAAAGGCTTGTCAGACTCAAAGAACCAATAGGAACATCGTGTTCGATGAAAAACATTTCCTGCATATTAGTTTTGTTTTTTGTGATGGCAGGAACCTCCTGTGCACCAGAAGGATTAGGGAACCAAAATATAACCAATCATTTTGAATTTTTTCAAGACCCTTCTACAGAAATTTCTTTTGATCAAATTCAAAAATTACAAACTTGGAATCCAATTTCGAAAAACCAGCTCTCTTTTAATTTTACAAATGATGTCATATGGTTACGTGGCAAAACTACCGATAGTGTTTTTTCAAAGGATCGAATTCTTTCTTTAGATTGGAAAGCCCTTGATTCTGCAATTCTGTATTATCCAATAAAATCCAAAGAATTTCAAACCTATGAAACAGGAGACACAATCCCTAAGTCAAACTGGACATTATCGGAAGCACTTTACCCTAGTTTTCAAATTCCCAATCAAAAAGTTGGTGATTACTTCTACATCAAAATCAAATCAAAATCCTTGATTTCTTTTCCCATTCGTTCCATGGATGAAAGATCATTTAACAAATACAATATATTAGAGACTGCAATCACCTGGCTCATCTTAGGTGTTTGTGCCGTTATGTTTGTGATCGCTTTGTTTTATTTTTTTGCTTTTGGTCTCAGTGAATTTTTCTTTTATTCAGGTTATGTTGTTTGTACGGTGCTTTGGTACAATGGCCAATATGGAAATGCTTACGATGTATTTTGGTCAGAATCTCCTTGGTGGCAAAACAAAGCCATATTAGTATTTTCCACTCTGGGGATTCCCTTTTCCTTCCAGTTTGTGCGTATGTTTTTAAATACAAAAACATACAACCCACGAATTGATAAAATATTACTGTTCATTGGAATCTTAGCACTCATTTGTGTTCCAGCGATTTTGATATCTTATACAACCAAAATTTTTTCGAGAATAGCCACTTACGTATATCTTTTCTCCATTCCATTAATTCTTGGAACTGCGATAAAAAATTATTTCAAAGGGGAGAAAAGAATCCTATTCTTTCTGATCAGTTGGGGGTCCTACTTTATCGTTAGCTACAATACAATGTTTTATTTTTTAGGTATCTTACCTTATTCCACTCCCCTTCTTTATTCTGCTGTGTTTATTTTTCCTATCGATCTATTTTTTTTGTTGTTTAATCTATTACTAAAATATGAAAAACTGGAAGGGGAACGAAATGAAATTCTACACCGAATTGTAACCTTGAACAATGCACCAACGACTCGTTACGTAAAGTCAAAGTTAAACGCAGTAAACACAGAAGAGTCTCTTTCAAAATTAGAATCATGGATGAGAAAATCCAAACCTTATCTAGATGAAAAGTTGGATTTAGAAATTGCTTCGAGAGCAATAGGTCTCAATGTCCAACAAACTTCTGAATTACTCAATTCCAAACTGGGGATTAGTTTTCGCAGTTATCTAAATTCCTTTCGCATCACCGATGCCAAAAACTTCCTTATTGACAATCCAGAAATGTCTATCCTTTCCATTGCTTATGCAACAGGATTTGGTTCCAAAACTGCATTTAATGTGGAATTTAAAAAAGCCACTGGTCTCAGTCCTTTGCAATTCAAGCAGTCCAGTGTTTCCAAGAATTCATAACAACTGTTAAGGGCCAACTACAGGTAAACCTTGGTAGATTTGATTTACTGCTGTAGCACTGAGAGCCGAACCAAATACACGAAATCCATCAATGGCACCATGGTAATAATATCCGCCTCCCCAACTTCCAAAAGTAATTTTTTGTAAAATCGTGTCTACTAAACCGGAACCAGTCGTAGCTGGTGTACCCAAAAAGGTTCCATTGGTATAAAAGGAAGAATTTGTTCCGTCAAAAACAATACAAATATGTGTCCAGACACTTGCAGGTGGAGCAAAGGTTTGTTTCGCACTAAAGTTTGCTCGAGTAAAATATAACCCAGTCACTCCCGCAGTGTTTTGCAGTCCAAAGCCACAAGCATTACTAAAAAGTGTTCCGTAAGAAAATATCAATTCCTGCACTCCAGATCCGAGAAGTGCATCTGGTTTAAGCCAAATACAAATAGTTCTTGGAGATGTACCACTTGGCAACATACTATCCCCCCCAATTTGGGAAGTAATATCTGTATTATTGAGATGTATTGCCCCATTTGTGTCTCCTTCATATCCAGTGGTTGTGGAAAGAGTAGGTCCAGCTGTTAGAATTAATGGTTGGATGCCTGAATTCTCCAAAGATCCATCCGTAAATTTTAAATGAACGAAGGATCCAATTTCAATAGCGATTCTTAAACTTGTACTCAATTCTCCTGAACTCGTATTCAAAGTCACCGTATAATCAATGTAATTAGCCAAAATTGATGGAGTCCCACTAATTTCACAAGTTTGATTATTGATAGTAAGACCTGCTGGTAGAGTCGGTGATACCGTACATTTAGTAACCTCTTTACAATAATTTGTTTTTATAGAAACTGGGAAGTTTTGTCCCAAAAGGTATTCACTTTTAGGGTAAAAAAAAGAATTTCCACTGGTGCAAGGAAAACAGTCCTTACCTTTTAAGAGGCAAGCAAGAATTTGGGTTTCACTATACTCACGACTATAAACATCCGCTGCATTATTAAAATCGGAAGGTTTACAAGTAAATTGCAGGAATAGTAAGAGTATAAGAATATATCGAAAATGAAAAGTTTGGGAATCTAAATGTGAACAATTTATTGGTCTAATTTTCATCATAGATCAAAAGATAACAGATTGTTGCGGCTTAGTCGTTCCGATATATATTCTAGAACTTATTTATTCAGAGGATTTACCACCCAGGAAAGTCCTTTACCATTTGCTATGATATAACGTCCAAATGCAAAAGGAGATCCCGACCATAGGGACAGATTGCCAATTATAGGAAGCCAGTTGGCTCGAGTGGCGACTATATTTTAAGCAATAAATCAGATACGATGCCATATAATTATACAGTTTTTAAGCATCCTCGGTTGGATGCGGTAGCCAATTCCGACATTGATGAGTACAGGAGCGCAAAATGGGAATCAACTGCATTTAAATTATAAGTTTTTGTAACTCGTAAAACATGACATGAATGTCACAAGAAGAGGAGTCAGGAAGTCATTCTGCTACACAACCCTTATCCCATACTTTCGCAACACATCTACCATTTCCAAAAAGACTTCAGTTGATTGTTGTTTGAGAATTTTCATGAGTAACACTAACGCTCGTTCCTGGCTTGTGACTTCTTTGTAAGCGATAAAAAAGGCAATGAGATCAAGTGGATTCAATTTGTTGGTATTTGATTGCCATTTCGAATTCCATTCCTTGCCAAAGTTTGAACGATTCAAACGGAATTTTTCCTTTATAAATTGGAATAAAAAAGGGATCACTTCTTTTGCACGGAGGGATTTCCAAATTAACTTCAAGGTCAACCATTGGACACGGTTGTAAAATGGAATGGTAGACTTTTGGGAAGGCATAGTGTAAATGGGAATCTAATTTCAGTTGGTGACAATGAAAATAGATTAAGAGATCCTTTCTTTTTCCAGTTTTGATTTTAAAACTATTTTACTACCTTGTTTGATCTTTTGATATATGGACCAAAATAATTCATTGGGAACAAGGCCGTCTTTGGAAAACTTAGGTTTGATCTGTTTCAAAAGATACATATCTCGACGTTCTCCGTTTTTATCGACGATTTTTCCTCTGTGTTCACAATGAAATAGAAATCGTACTTTGTCATAGGTAGATTGTGAAATATTGATTTCCCCAACAATTCCTGAACTTTCCATACGTGAAGCCGTGTTGACACTACTGCCCCAAATGTCATACGCAAACTTAAAACGACCAACAACCCCAGCAATCACAGAACCTGTGTGAATTCCAATTCGTAGTTCCCAATAAGGTAAATTTAATTGGGTTTTGATCTCTTTCATTTGGTCCATAAAAGATCTGATCTCAAGTGCTGCAAGGCATGCGTCTATTGGGTTTGTGTAGTTTGAATCTGGCAATCCACCAGCACACATATAAGAGTCCCCAATGGTTTTGAGTTTTTCCAATTGGTTTCTTGATATGATTTCATCAAATTGGGTAAAACAAGCATCAAGTTCCGTGATGAGTTCGTTTGACTCCATGTTTTTTGCAACTTCAGTAAAGCCTCGAAAATCAGTGAAGAGGATGGTTGCTTCGTCAAAAGATTTTGGTTCGCAATAGCCATTAATTTTAATTTCTTCAGCGACGGATTTTGGAAGGATATTTAACAAAAGTTTTTCGGATTCTTCACCTGCAAGTTCTGCTTCTTTTTTAGCTTGTTCTAAGAGGATATAACTTCTATCTAACTCTTCTGCTAGTGGTCTTGCAAAAACATAAACCAGTAAATAGTTGAACAATACCAGTGGAAGAGTAACCAATGTTATATGGAAAAGGCTTTCTCCAAATGCTAGTTTTTCTAAAAACTTTGGCATTTGTAATAAACTGGCAAATAAGATAGAAAAGATTCCTAAATTGGCTAGTTTTTGACTGAACCGAATGGTTCTACCAGGTAATGAGAATGCCCCTAATTTTAATACAGCAAACCCAAGTAAGGTGGTTGGAATGAATAAATAATCAGAAATGGGTGGAATCACAAATCCATGGGATGGAAAAAATGCACTTAATAGAAATACTCCAGAGAGTAAAACGGAACCCAACGCAACTTTGGATTCCTTGGGAAGTATTTTCCAACGTTTACGGATTTCTCTACCGACAATGATAAATGCGAAAAATCCAGCGACACCCAGAAAGTAGGGAACTAAGGAACTTTTATGGATGATTCCATAATCGTAACGGTAGTAACCATTGTGTAAAAAAGGTGTGATGGATAAAAATGAACAAAGAATTGAAAGTAAATCGACAACAAGTAAAGACTTCGGTCTTTCACTTCCGATGGCTTTTAAAACAAAGCGTGATAAGATACTTGGTGCTAGGGAAAAAATTAAAAAACTAACCTGTGATATACGAAGTAAGATTAAATAATTGAGTTCGAGTTTAGTAGGGATGGATTGTAAGTTATAAAAAGCTGTGATGATGAGTGAAAATGCACAGAGTTGATTGATCTTGGCTTGCGGGTTACTCCCTGCTACAATGATTGCCATAAAAATGGCGACAAAAAAGGAAATGGTTGGAGGGAGAGCATGAGGAAACCAATTGTCATTCAAATAGGCACTGTGGCTTAAACCCAATGCCACTGTTCCACTCAGGACAATCAGTGAAAAAGAAACAACACCAAACAAAATGTAAAATAATCCGTTTCGATCAAACAGAAGTTCGTTTACATCGAGGAAATCGGATCGGAAAATTCCGTAAGCAATTAAGATCAGAGGGATAAAGATAAAAAAGGAACCAGGATAAACATTATACCCAAGTAAAACTGGCGCATTTGAGATCGTCATTAGAAACAATAAATTATAACCGATGAATAGCGATTTATGGATTCGTTTTAAAAGGATTTTCCATTGGAAAGTAAAAAATGGTAATACGAGTGCAAAGTATCCGACAAGAGGGATGATGCCAAACGGTTTTATATAATTTGTTGCTTTGGGATACTTGCCAAACTGGTAATCAAACCACTCGTTATGAAAACCGAGTCCCTGGAAAAGTCCCACATAACCAAATATAACACTGATCCAACATAGATAGGTATAATACAAAAATACTTTTTTTCGAGAGAGCGCATAACAAATGTAAAAATTAGAAGGTAAAATGAGAAGGATAAAGAGATAAAGCCAATTGTTTAATGCCAGCAAGAGTTCACGGTCCATGACCCAAGCTCTAAGAGAAAGTACAAGTCCAAGAATGCCATAACCAAAAAAGGAAATGGCTACATTGAGAGAAAGAACTCTGTCTTCACCACTGGTATGAAAAATCCTTCTAAAACTGAAGGCGCTTAAAAAGAACCCAACGACCAGGGATATAATCCCAGGAATTCCATATGGAAGTTGTAACCAAAAATAGGTCCAAGTGTCTCCAATGGATTCGATGTTAGGCAATTGGTAGGTATATTCCATCTATGAATCATCTTTTTGCCTGATGAAGTCTTTCGTAAAGAAATAATTGACAAATAGGGGTTAACTGTGGCAGAACTTACCGAAATCAAAGTTAAGGATAAATCCGTATACAAAAACAACTATTTGAAATCTTCATTCTCTAACTGGTGTAATAGGGTTAGATTGAGACTCATCAGATTGTTTTGTTCCAGTATTCGTAAACCTTATGGGATTGGAAATTCCATTTGAAGGGAAACAAATTCCATTGTTGTCTCTCCATACCTTTTTTGGATGATATCTAAGGTTTCCTTGAGTAAAGGAAACGATTTCCTATCATTTGGAATCGAAACCTTTACATTGATTCCATCATTCTGTGAATTGGTTCGATCTGGATAAATGGAAATACCAGACTTCAATTTAACTTGTTTTGTTTGTACTGCGATCGAACTCACTTTTGTTCGATAGGTACGTGCATATGCATCGGCTACCAACGCTAGTGAAACTTCATCCATTCCTTCATCAATTGGAATTCCGATGATTTCATGATTCCAGAAGGACAAATAGTTCTTTGTTGCAAGGAAATAATGATTCCAGTTGAATTCAAACCTATCACTATTATGATTTGGATCCCAAGATTCAACTCCGTATAATATAGCCGTTTCATTAGCTTTTTTCTTTCCAGCTAACGTATCGATTAATGCCAATGAAATTGGAATGGATGCAGTGACTCCTGAAGTAGTGATGATCCTATCGTCATGTACATACCTTTTGTTTTTAGTCCAATTTGTATTTGGAAAAGTTTTAATTAATTTATCCTTTGCATACCAATGTCCTGTTGCTTCCCTTTTATCCAACAATCCCGAATAAGCGAGTGTCCAAACTCCATCACAGATTCCAATGAATGTGGCACCCATTTCATTTTGTTTTTTTAACCAATTGATAATCGTTGGATTTTGTGAATTATGAAGAGCAGGAACAATTACGATGTCTGCTCCTTCTGGATGTTCTTTGTCAAAAATAGCAAAGGAAGTATCCACCTCTACCGCTAATGCTGGGAATAGTTGGACTTTCCCTCTCTCAGGTGCTAACGCATACAGTTCAGAAATATCTGCTCGTTTCAAAATCCCATAGGGGACTAGGAAATCAGTTAGCTCGGTAAACTCATTGTCACTTATGATGGTAATGACGGGTTTTTTGTGTTGGGATTTGATTGGAATCTGATTTAAATATTTTCTTTTTGACTCAAAGGGATTTGCAAGGAGGTGGGTGTAAAAGATTCCAAACATCAGTATACAAAATAGAGCTCTTATTGTATGAGATTGAAATAGTTTTGTTTTACGATTGTTGTATTGGTTTTTTAAAAGGATTCGGTTCATACAATTTAGTATCGCATTCAATCAAAATCCAGTCGTCCTTTTGGATACAGATGGACACAGAAATGAATGGAATTTTTAAAAAAAATAGACATTCGGAAAATGAAGGAGAAAAAGACTTTATGATATTAATTCCTTTTGCTGGTGCTATTGTATCATTCCTCCTTTTTTTATCCCACTGGCTCGAAACATACCAATTGAGAGGAATACAAAATAAAAAGAATAGAAATTCTTCTCAATTTTCTCTTAACAATTTTGCAAAATTAGAAACAAGTCTTCTTTATGATTATTCATCGGCGTTATTATTTTTAGCTGTGTCCTTGGTGCAGTTTCATATGGTTGCAGAATTTGCTAACAGCTTCTTATTGTTCCCTAAACTATTTGGGATTCACATCCCACTTTTATTACTCATTGGTCCACTCTGTTCCCTTTATTTTGATAAAATGAGTAACGGATCCCTTAATCATTCCGCTTTCGTTCATTTGGTTCCTTCACTTCTGTCATTTGGTTTCCTCTTTGTTCTTGGACCATCTAACGGAAGTGAAACTGTAGAAAGGGGACAATCGATATTTGCAGGACTCAATTCAGAAAATTGGGTATTGATTTCGATGGGACTCGGTGTGGTTTCGATTTTCTTTTATACTTCCCAAATCTTATACAAAATCGTTAAGTGGAGGATTTACTCCAAAGAGGATCTGAAAACCTCATTCCCACCATTTTTAAGATTAATCATTTATACAAATTCTATCACATTTTTGTTTTTAATAGCTCAAATCCTTTTTATGGAAATATTTTTTATCGCATGTAGTGGATTACTTGTGCTCTTGATTTATATTTTATTGCAGAGAACAAATCGTATAGAGATCATTCCAAATTTCGAAAAGGAAACGAGTGTTGCCCGATATAAGGAGAGCCGAACCAAGGGAATTGATATTCAATCTGTTCTAAAACGATTGGAATATTTGATGAAAACTGAACATCTATATACACTCGAAGAATTAACTTTAAAAACTTTGGCAAGTCGACTCGACTTAGACTCTCATCAATTGTCTGAAATTTTAAATTATCACCTAGGGATAGGATTTCGAAATTATGTAAATCAGTTTCGATTGGAAACAGCTGCAAAACTTTTGAAGGAGAATCCAAATATGACAATCATCAGTATTATTTATGCCTCTGGTTTTAATTCTAAATCAGCATTTCATACACTTTTCCAAAAAAAATTTGGAGTCCCTCCGCAGGTTTATCGCAAGAATTTTCTTTGATCCAAATCAAAATTGAATTGCAAAATTGTTCCTGTAGAAACAAATCATTACCGCTAACAAAGAGGAGTTCTCCTTATGGAAAAACGGTTTTTAAAATGGGCGGAAATACTTGATTTTTTAATTTTAATTGGATCGAGTTTAACATTGGTAGCTTGGATTTTTGGTGTTCCATTTTTTTACCGAACAGACGGACCCGTACTTTCTATTTTTACCTCCATTTCTCTTCTAGTCATTGTTAGTTTGCGATTAGCAACTCGGCATTTTCAACTTTGGCCTTTCACTGCAAATTTGGCATTTCTCATGATCGTTGGGGGAGGGAATATCTCTTCTATTCTGATGTTATTGTCTGCTCCTGCCGTACACATCAACCCTAAGTCAACGCTTGTTATGACTTCCATTTCCACTTCTATCGGACTCATTTTTTTTAGTTTTTATGAGATCCTTTTGTATTTAAGAAGAACTCCAAATCGATCTTGGATTTTGGATGATATACTGATCCATCTAGCGCTTGTTCCTGGAGGACTTAGTTTGATTGGTCATTTATTTCAAAATCCAAACTACTTAAGTATGTCGATCGATCCAAGAGTTGGGATTTCTTTATTGGAAATGGCTTTTATGGCCCTTCTTGCCCTCTCCACCGTACTTTCGAATCCAAATTTGTTTTTATGGAAATTTTTAAAATCAGGAACTTCGAACCAACTCATATTTACTGGTTTGTTTGTGAATCAATACATTGCACCGATCATTTATCTAATGTTAACGCATGAAACTTGGGATTCAGTAAATTTTGGACCAGAACTTTTTATCTTTTTTGGCGGTGTGATTGCAACTTTAGGATTTTTGATGTTCCAGGCAAAATTGGAAGAAAACAATTCATTACAAAAAAACGGAATCACCTGAATTAATTATCCCAATTCTGGTAAATTTCCTAGTGTGTATTGAGATTGTGAATATTCCACTAACCAGTTGGCATTTTGTCTTTTTGTAAAATTTGTTCAGAAATATATTTGAGCCCAAATAAAAACAAAAACATAAACATCCATGAAATGAGACCCGTAACGAGTCTCTCTCCACCGAATAACCAGTGATAGTTGTGAGGAATTGGAGAAATAAAGAATGATTGCATTTTGACAACGTACACCCAACCGGCATGAATCCCAATCGGTAAATAAAGAGATTTAGTATAAATCCAAGCATAAGACAATGCATATCCTACTAAAAACAATCCTATGAATTCTGGAATCAAGATGAGTATATCTTGCATTGGCCTGATAAAATGTGTGAATGAAAAAAACAAACTTGTAAAGATAACCGCCTTTTTCTCCCCCCATTCGACAACAAATGATTGAAGAAGATAACCTCTAAAGAATAGTTCTTCAACGAATCCAATACAAAATACAGAAAGTAAAAAATATAAAGAGATCAAATAGTCAAATGCAAAAAATTCTTTGGGTGCCCAATTGGATACACCAAAAATTACCTTAGTGGCTACTACAAAACTAAGTGATGCCATCCCAGCGAAAAATCCTAAAAATAAATCTTTTTTTCTTTTTGATATGTTTTCCAATCCGAGAGATCGAATCGGTTTTTTTTCTATCCTTTTGTGAAACCAAAGTAAAGAAATAAATAAGATTACTGTTGTTGTACGAGACAAGATTTTTGTATAGGAGAAGGGTTTCAATTCTACATGGGGATTGTTTTCAGCGATACTATTCTGAATTCCATATAAGAAGAAACTGATGATGAAACTAACGCTGATTACTAAAGCAAAAAAGTATGTGAATTTTTTTGAAGTTTGCATGGGATTCAAACGTAATGAGAAATAGATTCCCATTTTGTATAGCATTGTTTCGAATGAGAGGAAAAAAATAGGAAATTTTACTCAATTCCCGTTCGTATTCATTGCTAGTGCAACGACTGAATATTGTTCAGTTAGAAGAAACCAAACAAGGGTTTGTTTTTTATTGAGAAATAGAATTGAAGTGTGAGAAGTCAATGTTTCTGAATGAGGATCACATGACACTAGGGATATGTAGGGTTTTGTCCAATGGATAGTAGCGAAAACGCTCCCCAGATAGGTCAAACTTAATTAAAAGTAATCTTTGAAAAGCAAACGAAAGGAACTCCTTGGTGTTGTTGTATTTTAACGTTTGAGTAACTTAAATCCAATCTCTCTGCCTAATTTTTGAAACATCGCAAGGTTGATCCAAAAGAATGCAAATTCTTCCATCAGCGCAAATTTGTCATTCCCACCTACATCATAACAATTGGCAAATCCTAAATCGAATGTAAGTTGTTTTGCGATTTCTTTGCCTGTTTTGGAATCACCAGCCATAAACATATCGAGATTAGTATCACCGTATTTGGGATCTAACAAATTATTGGCACCTGTTGTATTAAAACATTTCACAATATCTTTGGATTGAGTGTTTTTTAGTATGGTCTCTGTGGTAGATGAGTCCAAATTAGAAGTATCTTTTGGGACTGTATTCATCGTGTCGATGATGATTTTTCCAGTTGTATCACCTAATGATTTTACAACATTGATTGTTTCTTTTGCTGGTGTACTAATCACAACCACATCAGATAGTTTGACAGCTTCTTCGATGGGACAAGCAGAAATATTGGAAAGAGAAAGAAGTTCTATCCCTTTAAAATTCTCTGGATTCCGAACTCCTAAAAAGATTTTATGTCCTTTTTTTGACCAACCTGTCGCCAAAGCTCCACCAACATTTCCTGTTCCTATGATTGCAATTTTCATTCACCAAACTCCTTTTTAGTCTATAAACGGAGTTATTTTAAGAATTTGCAATCCGATTTGAATGGATAATAAAAAGTTTTTGACTATATTGTCGGAATAAGTAATTAACTTACCATTCGGTAGGTAGAAGGAAAATTATGCCTGAATTTAAATACAAAGGAAAATTATACTACAATCCTGTAGAATTTGTTTTAGATTGGATAGGTGGTGCTTGGAAGATGCCCATCCTTTGGAGATTAAGAGAAAAGACGTTACGGTATAGTGAAATCAAAAAAACATTGAGCCATATTTCCGATAAAATGTTGGCTCAGTCACTACGTGAACTCGAAGAAAATGGTCTTGTTCATCGTAAAGTATATGCGGTTGTACCGCCCCGTACGGAATACTCTCTAACGGAGCTTGGTAAAAAAACAATCCCAATGATCATTTCCTTACGAGAGCTTGGTATTACGTTTATGAAAACTTCTGGAGCTTATACAGAAGATTTGGAATCATTTCCAAACGCAAAAACATCAAAGAAAAAATAGACGATTGACTACTTCTTTAATCTTTAAAAGAAGTAGTCTTTATGAAATGGATCATTCATTTAGGAGTTCAATGAGGAGTTTTGCTGCTGCTTCTCCTGAATTTTGTTGTTGCCCTGTTATCAAAAAACCATCTCTGATCGCATAAGAAGAGAAAGCTGGTGCGACTTTGAAAGTTGTGTTTTTTATTTTTTTTGCTTCTGTTTGGATCCGATACGGTTGGATTTTTTGACCCACTGCTTTGTCGGCATAGTCCTCTTCTTCATCAGAAAAGCCTGTCCAAGTTTTTCCATCTACCAAGAGTTCACCATTTGATTTTTTTGTTTCTAAAAGAATCGTAGTGGAGTGACAAACGGCAACAGCAGGTTTATCGTTTTCATAAAATCGAACAAATAATTTTTGTAATATTTCATTTCCTTTGTATGTAAACATTGGGCCTTGTCCTCCAACAAGGAAAATCGCTGCATAATCATCTGCATTTATAGCAGAGAGTTTTTTTGTATTGAATAAAGAATCTTTGAATTCTTTTTTTTGTAAGTAACCAAGTGAAATTACATCATGTGAAGAATAACCACTCGGATCTGATGGGTTGGAATAGGAATCCATTTCTACTTTTCCTCCTTCTGTGGAGGCAAGTTCAACAGAGTATCCAGATTCGATAAATACTCTCATTGGGTGTGTGAGTTCCGATGCCCAAAACCCAATGGGCCAACCAGTTTGATTGGAAACACTTGGACTACTGAGTACCATTAGGATTTTTCCTTTTGTTTGTTGTCCATGTGGGTGTACATAGGACTTAATTTCTACGACTCCTGTATGTTTGCCACAAGTAAGTATGGTAAACATGAGGATGACTAAAACGGAGGGCATGATTCGATTCATATAAGTTTCCTTAAAAGTTTCATTCGTTATTTCATTTTTCCAATCGAATCGTCAAACGGAAACTCAAGGATTGTTTAAGGTTTTGAATGTATGGTAGTTAAGGTAAGTATATTACTATTTAGTAATTAGGTTTATAGGTTTTGGTTTTTGTAACTTGTGAATCAGGTTCCCCATCCATTTTGCAAATAAAATTCAAAGGGAAATAAATCGAATGAAAAAATGATCTCAATGGAAAGAACGAAATTAGATTGTGGTGAAAGGGTAATTATGAAAACGGACTTACTGTTTGATACTTTTGGAATTAAGGAATTTCGAGGGAATCAGGAATTGATCATAAAACACGTAATCGGTGGCAAAAATGCCTTGGTCATAATGCCAACGGGAATGGGAAAATCTATTTGTTTCCAATTTCCTGCATTGGTTTTGCAAGGAACTTGTATTGTGATCTCACCTCTCATTGCCTTAATGAAGGACCAAGTGGATTCATTGTTGCAAAAAGGAATCTCTGCCACTTATATCAATTCTAGTTTAAACCGGACAGAAAGGACAAAACGGTATGAAGAGCTTAGAGCTGGTAAGTTGAAAATTTTGTACGTGTCCCCTGAAAGATTCCAAAAGAAAGAATTTTTAGAAGCTTTGTCCAAGTTACAAATTTCGCTACTGGCAATAGATGAAGCACATTGTATTAGCCAATGGGGTCATGACTTCCGTCCTGATTATACCAAATTTAAGTGGTTCCGCGAGATTTTAAAATTTCCGCCAACAATTGCTCTAACTGCGACTGCCTCGAGTCGTGTACAAAATGATATCATAAACCAAATGGGACTAAAATCCCAGGAAATTCAGGTTTTTAATGATGGATTGTTTCGACCAAATTTGCACTTATCTGTTACCGAGTGTATTGATGTAGAAACTAAATACAAACACTTGTTAGAAGAGTTAAAGTCCAAAAAAGGGGTTTCCATTTTATACTTTAGCCTCATCCAAGAATTAGAAAATTTTAGTCGATGGTTAGATACCAAACGATTCCCTCATTTGGTGTACCATGGGAAACGATCCAACCAAGATCGAAGTGTAACACTCACAAAATTTTTACAATCAGATTCTGCTGTGTTACTCGCTACCAACGCATTTGGAATGGGTGTTGATAAACAAAATGTCAGAAATGTTTTCCATGTACAAATTCCTGGAAGTATCGAAGCCTATTACCAGGAAATTGGAAGGGCAGGGAGAGATGCAAAACCTTCTGAATGCAAACTGTTTTATACAGAAGACGATTTGGCGATCCAAATGGATTTTATAGATTGGCAAAATCCAGATGTATCCTACTTAAAAAAACTCTATCTGTTGTTATCCCAAAAACAAAATCAATTATCCGCCCTTGATTACGAGACAATCCAATCCTTTATGACTTATAAAAATAAGTCAGACCACAGAGTACAAACCGCTATCAATTTATTATCTCGTGTGGGTCTTGTGTCTGGTGATTTAGAACAAGGGACCTTACAACTGGAAAATGAATGGGACGATGCTCTATTTTCAAAAGAAGAATTGGAGGCCAAAAAAATGGAAGGTGGAAAACGGCTCTACCAAATGCTCCAATACACGAAAACAAATGATTGTAGAAGGAAGTTTATCCACCAGTATTTTGATTCCCCTTTTACTTCTTGTGGGAATTGTGATTTGTGTCTAAAGAGCGACTAACATATTTAAGCTGCCTTAAATTGATCAAAGTCAAACTCACTTGGTCTGTAATAATATCTAGCTTTTTCCCTAGAAAGAGTTTGAACGGAAGTGGTTACATAATTTTCTTTTGTCATTCCGTTTGGAATCAATCGAAACAAATCTCTAAATTTACGAGTTGGTGGAACATTAAATTCCCAGCAGATTTCTTCCTCAATGGCAAGTAAACTTTCAAGATAGTCTTCCGTTTCCCCAATAGCAATCGTCCTATTTTCCATTTGCTTAGAAACATCAAAGTATTCTTCTAAAAGTGATTCTACGTATTCCATAATTGACCTCTTCTTGAAGTCTTATCCTACTGTAAACCTAGGACAAAATAGATGGGAATGAAAAAAAATCGAAAAAAAAGATAGAATTTTAAACTCTCACATGCAGGATTTTTATGAAATTTCTTGGGACTAGGTGCGTTTATGCAAACCAATCGTTCATTCATTTATGGGATTCTGTTTTTTTCTGTTTTGTTTTCTGCATGTTCCTCGCCTCCTACTCAAAGCACAGATTCTCCCGCTCTTGAAAAAGAGAAGGTAATCGAACGGAATTGGACTGTGACTCCGATGTGTTGCCAACTCTCTGCAGAGTTTTTAGGAGTAGTGGTACTCGATCAAATTTGTGTGAGTGAATCAGAAACAAAATTAAAACTCCATACAAAAGATTGGAAACGAGTTTGTGTTCTTAAGGAAGGAATGGTTTTTCGTGATGAGTTGGGAACCAATTATCCATTTATAAAATCGGAAGGAGTAGATCTATGCCCTAAACGGACAAAATTGAAAGACACACCATTTTATTTAGTATTTACGGGTATGGATTCCCAATCAAAGTCTTTTGATTTGATTGAAGATAAAAATGCAAAATTTGCACACAAACCATGGGTGTTTGAAGGAGTGGATTTGTCTCATTGTAATTGGAAATAAACAAGCGTTTTGCGAGTAAATTTAGTATCATAAGCGATTGTAATTGAGTTGCCATGGGTGTTTGCTCCATATTCGAATAGCTTGCTTAACGCTTGGGCAACCGATAGTTGCTTGGTTTTGGTTTCTTTCTCTTGAATCCTTTCAGTTTTTTAATTTTTTTTTACTAGTTTAAATCTCTCTTTTTGTCTAAAATCTGGAGATTAAATATGATCAAAAAACTATCTATATTCATTTTAGCATTGGTATCCACATCCCTTTTTGCATTGGAAGATATTGAAAAGGTACTCGTTCAAAAAGCCAACACTCCGGAAGAAAAGAAAGTAGTTAAGTCCTACCTATTGAAAGTAGCCAAAGAACACAAAGATCTTGCTGCAAAATACCGTGGTTTGGCGAAAGCGCAAAAAGGTGGCAAGGCAATCTACCAAGACAATCGTAAGGCAGAGATGATTGACTTGGCTGAAAAATTCGAATCAGACGCAAAAGTCTACGAAGAAGAAGCAGGAAAATTATAAATTATTTATTACGCTTCTTACTGAATGTAAGAAGCGTAATTTAACCTGTGGTTCTCAAACCACTTGCAATTGCATTCACAGTGACAAGCAAATCCTGTAACATTTCTTCTGTTTGGTTATTTCTCCAATTTCTTAACCAGTCAATTTGTTTTTCATGTAAGATGGTCAGTCCTGGTTCTCTTAAACTAAGAGTCTCCATAAGAGATGGTCTTACATATTGAATTTCTTTCCCCCTTAATTGAGAAAGAACATCCATTGTTTTTTTGTATTCTTCATTGATGAGAGAAAGTATCTGCTTTCTAGTCTTTGAATCTTCCACTAAATCTGCATAGAGGGTGTAAATGTTAGGTGAAGATGAATAAATCCCTGTTTCGATATTTTTGATCACGTAATTCAGGAAATGCCATTCCCTAATTTCTTCTTTTATGATGTGGAAATCTTCTTTGTTGTTTTGGCTTAATTCATACAGTGCTGAGCCAACACCAAACCAATTGGGCAAATGGAATCGTGATTGGCTCCAACTAAAAACCCAAGGGATGGCTCTTAAATCTTGGAATGTACGTTGTCCCGTTCTGCGACTTGGCCTTGATCCAATTTTTGAATTCTCGATGACATCAATTGGGGTCGCTTGTGAGAAGAAAGTTAAAAATCCTTCCGTATGTAATAAGTTTGTATAAGTTTTCTTCGTTTTGTGCGATAAGGATTCCAAGATTGGATAAGCAGGATGTTTCTTTTTTTCATTCCACTTGTGACGAATCGTTACTTTTGTTGTGGTAGCAAGAAATAGTTCTAAGTTATAAATGGCTGTGATTTTATTTGCATATTGTTGGCTAATCGATTCACCTTGAACAGTGACGCGTATTTTTCCATTCAATGTACCATGAGGTAGGGCATCTAAAAACTTATGTGTTTTCCCACCTCCTCTTGAAATACTACCTCCGCGGCCATGAAAGAATTTGAGTTTTACTTTGTGTTGGTTGGCAATTTCGGTTAATTTTGTTTCCGTTGCATACAAATTCCATTGGCTAGCAAAAATCCCACCGTCTTTATTGGAGTCGCTATAGCCGAGCATGATTTGTAGGGATTGGTTGGCAAAAGAGTTTTTGACAATGTCTTGTTTGAGGTAAGCATCTAAAATTTCTGGTGATCGTTCTAGGTCTTCAATGGTTTCAAAAAGTGGAACCACTTGAAAGGGAGAAAAAAATCCTTTCTCTTCATGAAATTCTAAAAGATTGGCTTCTTTTAGGAATAAATACACTAATAGTAAGTCTGATATATTTTGCGTCATACTGACGATAAAGCTTCCAATTCCACTGATCCCCAATTCAGAGATACAAGATCGAAGGGATCGGTAAGTATTTAAGATGTTAGATGCTTCTTTCCCTGGGTCTACCTCTGGCAATAAAAAGGGTCTTTGGGATTGAAGTTCCGAAAGGATGAAGCGAATTTTTTTTTCTTCCGTCCACTCACGATAGTTCCATTCATAGGTCCCACTTGCTTTTAAGATTTGTTCAATAGCAATGGAATGGTAATGGGAGTTTTGTCTAATGTCAGTTTTTGCCAGGTGAAACCCTATCGATAAGGCAAGTCGTTCCAAAGGGAAAACACAATGATTTGCAATTTTTCGGGCTCCAATTGAATTGAGTGATTCTCTTAAAAAAATCAGGTGTCCTAAATATTCTTCAATGCTAATATTCTTCTTTTTTATTTTTTCGGCAAGGAGGCTGCAGTATTGTCTCCAAGGCTCATTTGGATTTCGTTTTTTTACATCGAGAGAAATTTCTTGGTGTTCTATATGCCATGATTCTAATCGATCTAAAAATTCTTTTGGTGGAGATTGGATTCGATCTGATAAAGATAAAAATTGAGTCAGTTCAACACATTTGTTTTTATGAATCTCTCGAGCATACTGACAGAATAATGTTAATGTTTCTTTTGTGATTTCGCTTGTTACAAATGGGTGACCGTCTCTATCTCCTCCAATCCAATTTCCGAATCGAATGATTGGGAGTGATTTGGGATCAGATAGGTCTTCATGACTCCCGCCGGAATGTTTCCATGCTTGAAAAAATCTTTGGTCTAATTCATGTAACACATTGGGGAAGACATTTTTTAAATAGTGTTCAATGTTTTTTCTTTCACTAGTGATGTCGGGTTTTTGAAGTAAAATTTCTCCAGTTCGCCAAAGTCTTTCGAGTTGGACTTTGATTTCTTGTCGTATCGTTTCTCTTTCTAGATCGGTCCAGATTGTGTTCTCTTTTTTTACGAGAAGTAAATATAAATCTCTGTGAATTTCCAATACACTAGCTCGTTTTGCTTCCGTTGGATGGGCAGTGAGAACAGGTTCACATTCAATTTCTTTTAAAATAGGAAGGATGTCGTCGTGGGATAATCCATATTCTTTGGCTTTGGTAAGAGACTGTCCCCATAATCCAGAAAGTTTTGTAAAACCATCTCCTGTTTCTTGTTTTCTTCTGTATTGAGCTGCGGCATTTTCTTCCACCATATTGAGAAGTTGGAAACAAAGGCTTATAAGTTCTGGTGTTTTTTGGGGAAGATTTTTTCCGTTTACGATAGGAGATAGGGACGGGTACTTCGGGAGGTAAGGGATTAAATCTTGTTGTCCAATCTCTTCTAAAACTTCTTTTAAACATTCTAAAAGATATTGATAGTCTAATTGTATTTTTTGATCCACGAAACGTTAGGTCTCCTCACCTTTCGTTGAATCAAAAAATAGATCAAATTCGAATCAAGATTTTTTTGACCAGGCCGAGCACCAACCTTTTGTTGATACAACACCATTTGTCAATATAGAACACTTTCCCCAACCTTCATTGAGTTTTGTAAATTGGGCACATTGGAGGCAAACTTGGTTTTTGGCTTGTGGTTGTTTCCTTTCAGGATACAAATTAAAATCAGTATACTTTGCATCTTGGTGAAAACCTAACGCCTGTGCAGTGGGATCGTTTTCGAGTATTGGTTTTAGGCCATCAGGTGGATCCGAAATTTTTTCTTCGATTGTTCCTTTTGCAATTAAATTCCACTCTCCCCCTAAAAGGAAGAGAGTGGACGCAAGAACAATGGAACGATTTAGAAATTGTTTGCGTGTGAACGGTTTCATGTTTTATTTCACATCAAATCGATCTGACATCATCACTTTGTTCCATGCGGAAACAAAATCTTTCACAAACTTTTCTTTGGCATCATCGGAGGCATATACTTCTGCAACAGCACGAAGTTCTGAGTGAGAACCGAAAATCAAATCAACTGACGTTGCAGTCCATCGTTTTGATCCTGTTTTGCGATCGAGACCTTCATACAGTCCTTCTGTTTGTTCTGACTTTTGCCATTTGGTAGACATGTCGAGTAAGTTCACAAAAAAATCATTAGTCAAAACTCCTGGTTTTGATGTTAGAATTCCATGTTTTGATTTACCAGCATTTGCATCTAATGCACGCATTCCACCAAGTAAAACAGTCATCTCAGGGATTGAAAGTGACAACATGTTTGCTTTGTCGACTAACATCTCAGTTGGTGACATGTAGTTGCCTGGTCCGTAATAGTTTCTAAAAGCATCTGCTTTTGGTTCTAATACAGAGAAGGAATACTCATCGGTTTGTTCTAAACTGGCATCTGTTCTACCTGGAGTAAATGGGACAGAAACTTTTACTCCTGCTTTTTTTGCGGCTTCTTCAATCGCAACATTTCCAGCAAGAACGATGAGGTCAGCAAGAGAGATTTTACTTCCTGACTTGTTAAAGTCCTCTTGGATTTGTTCTAGTTTGTTTAGAACTTTTGATAACTCTTCTGGATCATTGACCACCCAATTCTTTTGAGGTGTTAGGCGGATTCTCGCACCATTGGCACCACCTCGCATGTCCGTACTGCGGAAAGTCGATGCTGACGCCCATGCTGTTCTGACAAGTTGTGGAATTGAAAGTCCAGACTTCAGGATTTTTCCTTTAAGGCTTTCGATTTCCTTTACAGTTACCAATTTATGAGAAACACTAGGAACAGGGTCTTGCCAAATTAATGCTTCTTTTGGAAGGTCTTTTCCTATGTAACGGGTGAGGGGACCCATATCTCTGTGAGTTAATTTGAACCATGCTTTTGCAAACGCGAGTTCAAATTCTTTTGGGTTTTCTTGGAATCGTTTTGCGATCACCTTATAACTTGGATCAAATTTTAGTGCCAAGTCGGTTGTAAACATGATAGGAGCGTGACGTAATGATTTGTCATGAGCATCTGGAACCATATTGGCACCTGCTCCATCTTTTGGAATCCATTGGATGGCACCAGCCGGACTTTTTGTTTGTACCCACTCAAATCCAAACAAGTTGTTTAGGTATTGAGTAGTCCACTTTGTTGGATTTGCTGTCCATGCTCCTTCGAGACCACTGGTAATTGTGTCTTCTGCATTTCCTTTTTTATAATTATTTTTCCAACCAAACCCTTGTTCTTCGATTCCAGCAGCTGCTGGTTCTTTTCCAACATGTTTGGATGGATCTGCTTTACCATGAGCTTTTCCGAATGTGTGTCCACCTGCAATCAGTGCAACAGTTTCTTCGTCATTCATTGCCATTCGGCCAAATGTTTCACGAATGTCTTTAGCGGCTGCTAGTGGGTCGGGATTTCCATTAGGTCCTTCTGGATTGACATAGATAAGTCCCATTTGAACGGCAGCGAGTGGGTTTTTTAATTCGCGATTGCCTTTGTATCTTTGGTCTTCCAAGAATTTTTTCTCAGGTCCCCAATACACTAGGTCTGCTTCCCAATCGTCAGTCCTTCCACCAGCAAATCCATAGGTTTTGAATCCCATTGATTCCAATGCAACATTGCCAGTTAAAACCATCAGGTCGGCCCAAGAAATTTTGTTACCATATTTTTTCTTGATCGGCCATAACAACCTTCTTGCCTTGTCGAGGTTTGCATTATCAGGCCAACTATTGAGTGGTTCAAAACGTTGTTGTCCTCCACCAGCACCACCACGCCCATCGGAGATGCGATAGGTTCCCGCACTATGCCAAGCCATACGAATGAAGAATGGGCCATAATGTCCATAATCAGCTGGCCACCAATCTTGGGACGTGGTCATAACGGTTTTGATTTCTTGTTTTAAGGTTTGGATGTCCAATTCCTTAAATGCTTTGGCGTAATTGTACTGCCTACCCAAAGGATTCGATTCTGCGCTATGTTGGCGCAGTGGTGCCAAGTCCAAGCGTTCTGGCCACCAAAATTGGTTGGATGTATTTTGGCGGTCCATCCCTTGGGTCTCTTTGGTGTCCGCGGCTCCGATTGGGCCAAGGAACAACACAAGGAGAGCGATTGTGAAACGTCTGAAATTTCTCATACTGACCTTCTCTTTCTAGATTTAGTATAGAATTAGATTTAATCTAATTGATATGGCAAGCAAAATATTTTAGATTCGTTCTAAATTTATACAAAAACTAACCTCTTTTGGCTCCAGGGAGAACCTGATGGGTTTGGATCCAGTTTCGAATTCTTAATACTTTTCAGATTTACGACACTAAAGTGAGTTTCTCTTTCCAGACTTTGGCAGTTTGGAAGAGTTTTTCCTTCCTGTCATTTTGCATCCGGTGTAAATTTCCAACAAGGACAGCAGTTCTAGGGTTTTTGGTAAACTCGAATTGGTGGGTTTCGATAAACGACCAATACAATCCATCCACGGCTTGTTCCCATTCACCTTTGGGGAACTGTCCCATTTTTTGGTAGTAGTTGGATCCACATATGTATGGTTTGGTGGCAAAAATTCCGCCATCACTAAATAGGGCCATCCCATAGACATTGGGTCCCATCACCCAATCAGACGAATCAATGAACATTTCCATGAACCAACGATACGCTTCCTTTGGATTGATTTCGAATAACACCATTAATGATCCAAGTACCATCAATCTTTCTATGTGGTGAGCGTATCCATATTGATTGCACTTCCTTATAACAAAATCGAGAGGTGGTATGCCAGTAGTACCATCAAACCAATGTTTTGTGAACTTTCGATTGTGAACAAAATGGTTTTTTGATTCTTGTATCTCCCCAAAATTTTGATCGATTCCCCTAATGAATTCTCGCCAACCGATGATTTGTCGTAGGAAACCTTCCAACGATTCAATCGGGATTTTATTTTTTTTTGCGTGATCCAATGTAACTTCGACAACTTCTTTAGGAGTTAATAAACCAATATTTAAAAATGGTGTGAGTACCGAATGTTGTAAGAAGGGAAAGGTTTGTGAAAACGCATCTTCATAAGGACCAAATAAATCCAATCTTTCTTTTAGAAATTGATCTAACCAATGTTTGGCACCCTTACGAGACGTTGGTAACCAAAAATTTTCAGTGTTTCCTGGATGGTTTGGAAAATGTGTTTCAACCAAATGGAAAACTTCCTTCTCTTTCGTTGTAAAATTGATCTGGGGTAAAGTTGGAGCATGGTAAGATTTGGGAAGTTTTTTCCGATTTTCTGTATCAAAACTCCATTTCCCACCTATAGGTTCTTTTTTATCATTCACTAACACATGTAATGTTTTTCTTTGTGATTCATAAAAAGTCTTCATGAATGGTTTTTTATGTGTTAATAAATAGGCTTCAAAATCTTTGCGTTTTGTCAGAAACATAGGAGAGCTATGTTCGATCCCTTTTACGTTTGTCGTTTTGAGTAACGTAAGAATTCTTTTTTCAAAAAAACGGTCTTCGATTTCAAAATAGTGTAATTCATCAATGGATTCTTTTAAAAGAAAATTCGACAGTTGCACTTCATAGGAATCGGAATTTACATCCAAAGGTTCGTAGTGAACCAAAAAACCTAAACCTTTTAGTTCTTCTGCATAGGCTCTCATTGCTAAAAAGAAAAATAAAATTTTATGTTTATGAAAATGGTAGTATGTACATAATTCTTGGTCTTCTCTTAGGAAGACCAGATATTCCGAACGTTTCTCGCGGGGAATGAGAGTTGAAAGATCAAAAAGCTGGTTACCAAGGATGAGGAGAGCTTTTTTCATACATTGTCTATTTTTTAGACAAAACTGTTTGTAAAAATGAGAATCGAAGTATGGGAAAAGTTCTATTCTTAAAGGAAAAATCAGGTATAGTAATAGGGTGAGTTACCAAATCATCATTGGAAAAAAAACATATCAGTTCCGTGACTTAAAAGAAGTTTTGGCAAAAGCAACCCCCCTTCGTTCTGGAGATTTTTTAAGCGGAGTTGCCGCAGAAAACCAAGAAGAGAGAATCGCGGCCCAAATGGTATTAGCAGATATTTACTTATCTGATTTTTTAAACATCGAATTAATTCCAGCAAACAAGGATGAGGTGACAAGACTCATTTTAGAATCACATGATCCTTCTGCTTTTAAGATGATTTCCCATTTAACTGTAGGAGGATTTCGGGATTTTTTACTATCGGAAACAACAGATCTGCCTGTTTTAGAATCCATTCGTATGGGTCTCACTCCAGAAATGGTTGCTGCTGTTTCGAAACTCATGTCCAATCAGGATTTAATTTTAGTCAGTCAAAAAATCAAAATTATCACAAAGTTTCGAAATACAATAGGATTACCTGGAAGGTTGTCGGTTCGTTTGCAACCTAACCATCCCACAGATGACCCGAAAGGGATTGCTGCCAGTATCTTAGATGGATTGTTACTTGGAAGTGGAGATGCTGTGATCGGAATTAATCCTGCCACAGACCATGTCCCAACTTGTATTTCATTATTAGAAATGTTAGATGCAATCATTCAAACATATTCCATCCCAACTCAATCTTGTATCCTCACCCATGTAACCACCTCAATGCAAGTGATGCAAAAAGGAGCACCACTAGACTTAGTATTCCAATCCATCGGCGGAACAGAAGATTTGAATCAGAGTTTTGGTATCAATCTTTCTCTATTAGCAGAAGCAAGAGATATGGCATTGTCTTTAAAGAGAGGATCCATTGGAAATAACGTAATGTATTTTGAAACAGGGCAAGGGAGTGCGCTTTCAGCAGGGGCGCATCATGGCATTGACCAACAAACTTTAGAAGTGAGAGCATATGCCGTTGCCAGAAAATTTTCTCCCTTACTTGTGAATACTGTCGTTGGTTTTATCGGCCCTGAGTATTTATACAATGGAAAACAAATCATTCGTGCAGGTTTGGAAGATCATTTTTGTGGAAAACTAATGGGTTTACCCATGGGAGTTGACATTTGTTATACGAATCACGCTGATGCAGACCAAGATGATATGGATACCTTATTAACTCTCCTAGGGGTGGCAGGGTGTAATTTTATCATGGGAATACCTGGTGCTGACGATGTAATGTTATCATACCAAAGTACTTCATTTCATGATGCATTGTATCTAAGACAAGTATTGGGATTAAAACCGGCACCTGAATTTGAACAATGGTTGGTTCAAAAAGGAATTTTTTCAAATGGGAAACAGTTTTTACCAGTTGAGAATCAAATGGTCTCCTTGTTTGAAAAAGGAATGAGGTTGGATTAATTATGTCAAATTTAGATCGATGGAAACAATTCACACAAGCAAGGATTGGACTTGGAAGATTTGGTGCTTCTATTTCCACCAAAGACATGTTAAAGTTTAGGATGGACCATGCGAAGGCAAAAGATGCAGTTGTACAAGAACCTTCTTGGGATCCAATTTTTGATAAATTGAAGTCAATCTCAAAGTTATATGGAATCCAACACCAATTTGTCAAAAGCCGAGTAACCTCTAAACAAGAGTATTTATTAAGGCCTGATTTGGGCAGAAGGCTTTCGGAAGAATCAATACTCAAATTGGATTCAATGGAGAAGGGTTATGATTTGGGAATTGTTTGTGTGGATGGTTTGTCTGCGAAAGCAATCGATGAAAACTTACTTCTATTTTTAGAAGGATTCCTTTCGAAAATTGAATTTTTGCATCTTAAACTTGCACCTTTAGTAGTGGCACAATGGGGTAGAGTTGCGATCGGAGATGAAATTTCCGAAATTTTACAATCCAAAATTTGTTTAGTGATCATTGGAGAAAGGCCTGGTCTTAGTTCCTCCGATAGCCTTGGACTTTATCTTACGTATGAACCAAAAATAGGAAAAACGGATGAAACAAGAAATTGTATTTCCAATGTCAGACCACTTGGATTTCCGCTACCGTTAGCCTGCGATAAAACAATTTACTTAATCCAGGAAAGTATTTCCCAAAAACGCTCTGGTGTTTTACTCAAAGACCAAATGCCAAAACCAAAACAGTCGATTGACATGAAAGAGGATCTTTCTAAACTGAAATCATTCCGGGAGGAATGAGGTGAAACTCCTCAACTGACGGTGCAACCGTGAATTTGAATTCGTTGATCGGATTCAAAAAAGTCGGATCTTCCCACAAATGAATCGCCCGTAAACGTTCATTGGTTCCTTGTTCATATTAGGGTCCCGGACAAATTCGCCGGATCACCCAATTCGATTGTGTGATTCTAAATCTATAGGAGTCACCATTTGAAAGAACCAAAACCAAACAAAAATCCAATACAAGATTCAACATACAATTCCCAGGGGTCAGTGATCAAACATGAGGAAAAAATTTGCCCCAACTGTTTGCGAATTTTTGAATGTAAGGTTGGTTCCATTCAATTGTGCCAGTGTACGAAAGTTCAATTGACAAAGGAAGAAACTGAATATTTGGCAACTCAGTATACAGATTGTTTGTGTTTCCAATGTATGGAGACATTGGCATTCGAATACAGAATGAACCAGAAGTTAGTTCAATTGCCTTGGAAATTATGAGTCTAGAAAATGAATGTTACTGATTGGGATGGGATTTGAAAAAATCCCACATCACATCATTGGCAATGATCGCTTTTGTTGGTGATTCACCACCTAACAGAAGAGAAGGTTTTTTCCCACCTGGCCAAGAATGCCCACCATCTTCCGTCACACAAAGTTTCACTGTCACACCTTCTTTGCATTCATGATACTCTTCACATGTGACATCTTTATTTTGTAACACAATTTTTGGTGTGGGATGACAACCGTTCAATTGTACCCATTTGGATACAGTTTTCGGAACAGAAACAAAATCCGTAATGAGTGTTCTGTCAGTGAAGCTGGAACCTGCTCCACCATAAAATAATACTTTATCATCATTTTTAGCATGTATATGAAAAATGGAAATTGGTTTGGAAGGTTTGCAATCCACTGTATTATCAGTTCCTGCCACAGCAGTGATCCCAGAAAATTGATTTGCCATTGAACATGCAATTTGGTAGGACATCATTGCCCCATTTGACATTCCAGTAGAATAAATTCTTTTTTTGTCAATGTTCATTTTTTCTGTTAGGTGGCCAAGGATAACCTTTACAAATCCAAGATCATCTATATTCGCCTTTTTTGCTTCTCCACAACAATTGCCTGCATTCCAAGTCGCAATTTTTCCCGATTTGTATACACTGTATCCATTCGGAAATACAACGATGTGTCCTAACTCTTCTGATTTAGAAATTTGGTGGTAATACTCTTCCTTTGATTGGATTTCCATATCACCTCCACCACCGTGGAAAACAAATAAAAGTGGGACAGTTTTAACTTGATTGTAACTTTTTGGAACGTGGATTTTATAATAACGAAGGATCTCTTGGTGTATGGTCGAAAACACATAGTCACCTGGGGTTGTAATGGGCCTGGTGAAATCAGTTATCGCGTTCGGAGCAGGTAATTCACTGATTTTTTTCTGGAACTTTTCTTTGAGGGTTGAACGTATGAAACCTCGCTCGCAAGAATCCATGGTGAAAACACAAAGTGAAATGAAAATCAATGAATAGGATAGTTTTCGAAATGGCATATATTTCTCCCTGGCGAACTTAGAGTAACTCTCCCTGATTGTATAGGATACTATAGAATGGGAAAGGTACCAAAACTAATTTTTCACAGCTCTCGCGGTAGAGGGATCAAAAATTTGTTCTTGGACTTCCATCAGGATCTCAAACGAACGGATTCTTTTATCTATGTCGAAAACAGAGGATACTACAATCAATTCATCAGCTTGGATCTCATCTTGGATTTTGTTTATTTTCTGGACAATTGTCTCTTTCGATCCTACCGCTGAAACGGATAACATTTGTTTTGCCATTTGTTTCTCTTGTTCAGACCAAAAATCATCCATTGATAGAACAGGAGGTGGAAAAGGAGCACGTTTATTTCTGAGTATACCGAGAAATGACTGTTCGACACTTGTGAATAGATAATTCGCTTCTTCGTCAGTGTCGGCTGCCACAACATTCATTGCAATCATGGCATAGGGGGATTGTAAGTATTGCGATGGACGAAATTGTTTTTTATAGATTGTAACGGCATCTTTTAAATAGGTAGGAGCAAAATGAGATGCAAATGCAAATGGTAAACCAAGTAGTGCCGCAAGTTGAGCTCCAAATAAACTAGAACCCAAAATCCAAACAGGAACATTGGTTCCATAACCTGGGATTGCATTTACCATTCCATCTTTTCTGTCAGAAGACAAATATTCTAAAAGTTCTTTGACATCTTCAGGGAAATGTTGAGATGCCATAGGGTCTCTACGTAATGCGCGTAAGGTGAGTTGGTCTGTCCCTGGAGCTCTGCCCAACCCTAAATCAATCCGGTTCGGATATAAACTTTCTAATGTTCCAAATTGTTCAGCAATCACGAGTGGGGAGTGGTTTGGTAACATGATGCCCCCAGCTCCTACACGAATGGATTTTGTTTGTTCCGCTAAATGACCGATGACAACTGATGTTGCAGCACTAGCAATGGAAGGGAAATTATGATGTTCTGCGATCCATATTCGATGATAACCAAATGTTTCTACTGCCTTTGCCACACGCACACTATTTTGAATTGCTTCTTTAGTTGTCTGGCCTTGGTTGATAAAAACTAAATCTAAGATTGAAAGTTTCACGTATGATATCATATTCCCAGAAAGAGTTATTTTCTGTAAATGTAGAAAATTTTGAAAAATAGATTCATTAGAAAAACCAAATACGCTCGTTATGTGAGGTGACTTTGTTTTTTTATGGAAAATAAAATAAAAAAAATCGAATGGATCTTGAATTTCGTCTAATCAATTCTTAAGAAAATCAAGAAAGTAAACCTGTCAACAATTCCAAAAGATTCATGTCTCGTCCAAATCCAAAAATTCCAAAAGATTTACAATACATAGCAAAAGATATTTTTATTTTTGAATCAATGACTTCCAAAAAAGAAGTATTACCTTTTTTTGCTGATGGTTTTCCAGGACTTGTTTTTTTTCATTCAAATGCTCCTGTAAAAGTCATTGTTGGTAAAATTTCCAAAATTATGGATCCTGTATTCATATACGGCCAAACATTGGAACCAATTCAGATTGAAATAGAAGGCCCATATTTTTTTGTGATGGTCCAACTGTTCCCAAGTTTTGTCGAGGCATCTTTTGGAAATCCCATTGCAGAACTAACGAATTCCTGTTGGACAATCCAAAAATCGGAATGGATAAATGAATCAAAATTTCATAAGGCAATACAACAACATTCAACTACCTTGGCAGAAGAAGCAATTTTAGAATATCTTCAAAAAAGGTCGAAAGGTTTTTTGCCTGATTTGATTTTACATTCTTGTTTACAAACAATCATCGATACTAACGGGAATTGTGAAATATTTAAGATCGCGAGTGATTTTAAAATGTCGGAACGTACCATGCAACGGAAATTCCAAAATTTCGTTGGACTCACTCCCAAACAATTCGCAACAATCATTCGTTTCCAAACTAGTTTGTTTGAAATGAGTGCAGGTAAAAAATCAAAGTTAACTGATATCGCATATAATATTGGGTATGCCGATCAATCTCATTTTATCAGACAGTTTAAATCATTTACAAAAGAAAAACCATTTCAATTTAGAGAAAAAAAATGATGCAGTGTCGGGTTTATCCAATTTTTAAAATGATTTTTTTTGTATGCTATGGTGATGAAACCATTAAATATAATATTAGGTTCCAGTGGAAAAACTGGAAGTAGAATCGTAAAGAAACTTAACCAATTGGATATTCCGATTCGGTTGGGATCAAGAAAATCCAATCCTTCCTTTGATTGGGAAAAAACTGAATCTTGGGAAACACTGATAAAAGGTGTAGATCATATTTACATTTCCTACCAACTCGATTTGGCGGTTCCAACATCAATACATCATATACAAACATTAGTTGATCTTGCTATAAAATGTAAGGTCAAACGTCTTGTACTACTGTCAGGTAGAGGTGAACCTGAGGCAATCACTTGCGAGAAGTTAGTGCAAGGATCTGGATTGGAATGGACAATCTTACGTTCGAGTTGGTTTTTTCAAAATTTCAGTGAAGGTATGTTTTTGGATGCAATTTTACAGAGAAAAATCATTTTTCCGAAAATCAAAATTAAGGAACCATTTATTGATTTAGATGATCTAACAGATCTAACTGTCGACTCTCTCGTAAATCAAAAACATGTTGGAAAACTTTATGAATTAACTGGACCAACTCTTTATAGTTTTGAGGAAACATTTAGGTTCATTGCAAATGAAATCAAGGAGTCGATTCCTTTTGAGGAAATTCCGCTTCAGGATTATATTTCAATGTTAGGTGATTTTGGATTGTCCAAGGAAACGATTTGGCTCATCCAATATTTGTTTGAAACTGTGTTAGATGGTAGAAACGAATTTATCCGAAATGACTTTGAAACCGCGATGGGAAGAAAACCAAAAGATTTCAAATATTATGTAAAAGAACCAGCAAAATCAGGAGTTTGGAATTCCAAATTTTGAGATAAAAAAAAGAAGGGAATGGTGATCGTCCATTCCCTTCTTTAAAGAAATCATTCGTTTGGGTAACCACCGTAAGTCATCTTACCGATGAGGTAAATCGGGCTTTTTCCTTCTACTAGAATCCTTTGGTTTAACTTTGATTGGAGTTCTTGTAAGGTAGCAGTTGGATATGTTGTGTTTTCTTTGTTCACAACGAGTGCATAATGATAGGAAGAAGATTGGTTTTCATCTAAGTCCAAATCATCCCAAAGGTATAAAACATTTCCAGCTCCTATTTCCCGTTTTGGATCAGCCGTGATCACAACTTCGTTTGGCTGGTTTGTTGGAACATTTGGTATTGCACCTGTGTATAATTTTTTTTCAGTCATCACGATGACTTTAGAAGGATCAAAATGTGGTGGTAGATAAAATTCGGAAGGTGCATCGGAATTCCGTCCTCTCCAAATGACGATCAAAAATCGTTTGTCTCCAAATTGTTTGGCTTCATTGTTACCTGGTTTGATTGCTGCCCAAGAAAACATTTTATTCCAAGTATCAAACCCAATTGCATTGTAATGACTGGTGATTAAACGGCCTTGTGATTTACGAACATAAGCTCTTGAGATGACAAATGGATCTACATTCAAACTGGTTCCATAATTTCCAACCACAGAGAAGTCTTCATCATTCCATGCATCCTTGGTTGTAACAAGTTTGTTAGGATTTCCATTTTTGTATTCAGCATGGTGGTCATAATAATAATCCCAATGCCACTGAGTACCTGAAACAACTGGATTGTAAAAATCGGCAAATCTGGTTTTTGTCGATTGTTCTTTGTCGGAAATTTCCATAGCTTGGTATACCGCATTGATCATACGAGGAGTGTCTTTGGCACCAGTTCCTTTTAACCACATGCCAAATTCACTGAGAAACATAGGTATTTTTAAAAACCTTGCTTCTGTTCTAATTTCATCTAAGTATTTAAAATATGTGGCATTGTCGATTCCGGTTAAATCTGTTCCCATCCTCCCTGCATCATAAAAATGTGAATTGAAGACAAACCCTTGTCCGGGAGGAGCATTTAAATGTCCCCCTCCAGTAGCAGGTGCAATCGCAGAACCAATGTTTGTATTCCAAAACACAAGCGGTTCCGCAAAAACCCATTTGTTTGCCCAACCATTTTGATTGAGGATGGTTCTAATTTTTTGGTACATGGGCCAAAGTTTTTCATTATCCCAGCGTTTTGGGGTTAAACCTTCCATTCCGCCATCCACTGGTTCATTCAATGGATCTAGTCCTATGACGTAAGAAAACTCTTCTGGTGATAATTGATTTTTGATATAAGAAACTGTTTTTTCAATTTGCCAAAGGTATTCCGTTTGCATATAACGAACACCTGATGATGTATTTACGGGAGCATTGTTCCAAAAATTTCTAAAGGCTCTTCTGATTGCTTCGTTTGTTAAATTATTTTGACTCCAACTAGCGCATACAATACCACAGTATTCCTTTGGATAATTTCCATTTTTAGTAATCCATAAAGGTGCACCATTTCCCGTATGCCAGGAGTTCTGATTGAATAAGTGTCTTGAGAACAAATCTTGGTGGTAATCGAGTAGAACGTAAATATTTTTCGAAGTTACTTTCTTGATTTGAGAAATCACTTCATCCAAATATGAATAATCAATTTTATCTACATCTGGATGAACACCTTCCCATGCAATTGTGTATCGAATGATATTAGAACCAGTTGTCTTCGTCAATCCATTCAAAGCAAATTCAATATCATTTGTATTCTGAAACGGTTTGAATCCATGTTCGACTAATTTAACGTTACCAGATACATTAAACCCTCGGAATGTTGTTTCGCGGCCAAGTCCATCAATCCAAATCGCATCCGTTTTATTTTCAAATGATTTATTGGAAACAAATAACTCACGAGTTTCTGCGGAATTGAGATAATTTAAATCATGGTTCAAATTTGTAGATTCTGTTATGGACTTATCACTACCCAAAATCTGAGCACCAAAGTTTGTTTCCGTTTGGGATGTTTGAACAAATGGAAGTAGGAGTTTGGGTCCTTCGCTCGTTGGAGCACATAACAAACATAAGGTTGTTACTAGACAGCTTACAATTTGTCTCCAATTATAGTTTCGTTTGATTTGTTGGTCCATACTTTCCTCTCTGTATCTCTTTGTGATTCGGTGACAGTTCCTTCATAATAGCCGACACGTGTCGAGTAAAAAAATGACATAGAAATACCATAACTTGAAGGGAAAGTTCCTGGAGGACTCGTATAAAGCCACGGAAAGGGGGATTTCTGAACATTGGTCAAATAAAACCCGACTATTGTCGATTATTTTCTTGCCATATTTTTAACATCGTTTAGACTTAATCCCCAGATTTGACCCAAGGGTTCCTTTGGCAGATAGAAGCGAAAAAATGTATGATTGAGAAATTTAGATTCGGAGAGAGTATATGAAATCCCAAATAAGTCCCTTGGTTCGCGTGAGTGTATCCATCGTGTCCTTTCTTTTTGTATTGGCTTGTTCAGACAAAAAGCCGTCCCAGTCCGCCATACTTGGTTTAGTTGGAACCGACCAATTGGAACAATCGAATGGTATGAATTCGGAACTTAATTCTGGTTCTGGCTTCAGTCGTTCTGTAGCTCCAAGTCTCGGTTCTTCACCTTACTTAGTTGGTGTTGGAATATCTGATATTACTGGTCCTGCCGCAGAAGTTGGTATGATGGGATTTGCAGAGACTGCACAAAAGACGGAAGGGATTTATATGCGTCTCTGGTCAAGAGCATACATCATTGGCGATGCTTCCAAACGTGTTGTGTTTGTCAGTGCTGATTTAGGAATGATTTTCCAATCCATCAAACAAGCAGTAAGTAAAAAAATTGCGACTGATGGGGAACTTGCACCATATTATTCAGAAGCCAATGTTTTATTATCTGCGACTCACACTCATAGTGGGCCAGGTGGTTATTCTCATTATTTTTTATACAATGCCACAACTGCAGGTTTCATTAAAGAAAACTTTGATGTGATCGTAAATGGAATTTACCGATCAATCAAATTAGCACATCAGAATTTAGTTCCAGGAAATGTTTATATCAACCAAGGAGAACTCACTGATGCGAGTAAAAACCGATCTATTGAAGCATATGATAAAAATCCTGCTAGTGAACGTAATTTTTATTCATCCAATGTCGACCAAACAATGACACTATTAAAATTAGTGGCTTCTGATGGAAGAGAACTTGGGATGGTAAACTGGTTTGCTGTTCATCCAACAAATGTTGGACCCTCTAATAAACTCATCGGTGGAGACAATAAAGGATTGGCTTCCTATTTGTTTGAGAAAACAAAGGGAACTAACTATTCTGCAAACCAAACCTTTGTCGCTGCCTTTGCTCAGTCAAACGCGGGTGATGTAACTCCAAATTTATGGGGACCTGCTGATGGTGTGAATGATTATGTTAGGCAGAATATCATTGCAGATAAACAATACCAAAAAGCTGTCAGTTTATACCAATCTGCAAATACTCAATTGACTGGATCCGTTGATTTTCGTCATACATATGTTAACTTTTCTAATCTCTATGTTAGTAGCGTAGGAACCACAACTTGTCCTGCCGGTATGGGTGCATCTTTTTCTGCTGGTAGTGTTGAAGACAATGCTGTCTCAGTTGATTTTTTTGATGAAGGAACTACTGTAGATTCTTTAGATTGGAATACAAATACTGCTGATGCATTCAAAGCGAGTTTTCTTGGAGGGGCACTCGGAGTATTATGGCCAACTTCAGTGAGTGAATCATATAAGTTATGTCATGCGGAAAAACCAGTACTCATTCCAACGGGTGTAGCAAGTTTTGATGGAAATCCTTGGACACCACCTGTCATTCCGATTCAAATTGTCAAAATTGGAAATTTATCGATTTTAGCAATACCTGCAGAGGTCTCAACGATGGCTGGGAGAAGAATCCGTTCTCTTGTAAAAAATATAATGCAAAACGATTATACGGTCATTTCAGCACTAGCCAATTCATACACTTCCTACCTCACGACAAGAGAAGAATATTCTTCCCAACAGTATGAAGGTGCATCTACTCAATTTGGACCACACACACTAAAAGCTTATGAACAAGAATTCGGAAAATTGGCATCCGCTTTACGAAATGGCGTATCTGTTCCTAGTGGTCCAACCCCAGCAGATCTGACAAATAACCAAGCTACATTCCAAACTGGAGTTGTATTTGATGATGTTCCCTTATTTAAAAGTTTTGGAAATGTGATAACACAACCGTCTCCTAGTTATGCAAGTGGAGCTAAAGTAACAGCTGTTTTCTGGGGTGCTCATCCAAAAAACAATATGTTAATTGGAAGTAGCTTTGTTGACATTGAACGACAAAACGGTTCAACATGGACAGTGGTTGCCCGAGATAACGATCCATCTACCACTTATAGATGGCAACGAGATGGAATCGCATATTCGAAAATTACAACATCCTGGGATTCTACTTCGTATCCAAAAGGAACTTACCGCATTCGCCATCGTGGACACTGGAAATCGGGTTGGACTGGTGCCATCAGTGCCTACCAAGGAGTGACAAACAATTTTACGATCCAATAGGAATATCTGAACAATCACCTCGCCTGGCCCAGGGATGGGTCAGGATTTTTTCTTCGCAACGGGATTGACTAGGTGAGATTCCGAGAGATGATCGTACTATGGATAAATTGGTAGACGCATCCCTCTCTCCTGACCTTGCTTCAAGGCCGTTTAAATTCACAAGTAAACAGGGAAGGAACCGACGTACCCAATTGTTATCAATTGCTTTTGAACTTTTAAAAGAAAAAAAACCAGAAGAGATTAGTTTTGCGGATATTTGCAAAAAAGCCAAAATTCCGAGACCTTCCGCTTACCATTTTTTCCCTAATGTTGAGGCAATTTTCCATGGAATCCGATTGTTACATTCAGAAGGTATGGTTGAAAAACTCACTGCCTTAAAAAAGGAAACTTTCAAAACATGGAAAGAATACATTGAAAGATCCATTGATGTGGCCATAGAAGTAACAAATTCCGAGATCGCCTTCCCTCGGTTAATTTATGGGTATCGAATGAGTAATCCTGATATGAGATTAGTTGGCCAGGAATTAGATATAAAATTAGCAAATCTCACCAAACAAGGTTTAATTGAAAGATTCCATTTACCAAATTTAGATACCCTAGACCAAATATTTGGGGTTGCTATTTCGATTCCCGATTCTTTGTTAAAACTCTCTTATCGGACCTACGGAGACTTTACTCCTTGGATGGTAGCAGAAGCAAAAAAAGCCACAATATCCTACTTATTAAACTATTTTCCTGAAGTTTGTGAACCAAGAAAATAACTAAGTTTTCATACCATTATATGCATATTCAGTAACAGTTTGGATAAACTTTTCCATCTCGTTTATATCATTTTTCATTTGTAATCGACCTTCCAAGAACAACATAGCAATGCCGTGGATCATCGCCCAGGAAGCTAAGGTTTTTTCTCTAGTTTGTCCTTTTTCTAAATGACCTAAGTTTTGTCCCATTTTGATGATTTCGTGTAATTGGCGATAGGTTCTTCTTGAGACAGAAGACAAAGTGGGATTGAGGTTAGATTCAACTCCCATACCACCAAACATAATCCTTGCGAATTGACGATTATTCATGATGAACTGAAAATAAGTCCAACCAAGTGATCGGTAACGACCTTTGAAGTCTTTTTCTGTTTTTTCTAATTCCTTTTGATAGGATTCAAAGTATTTTTGAAAACCAATCTCTGCGATTGCAGAAAATAAAGCATGTTTGTTTTCGAAATGATGGTAACTTGCTACGTGGCTGACACCTGCTTTTGCAGCAACCTTTCGTAAGGAAATTTCTTCCAGAGAAGTAGTTTCTAATAATTCGACACCCGCTTGGATCAGCGCCTCGCGAACATTAACGCTGTTCATTTTGTTCGGACGTCCAACTCGTGAGATTGTTTTGGCTTTCCCTTTTCGTTTATTTGCTACCATTTTTTGCCATTTTGGATTGTTTTCCATCTCTTGACTACTAGATATTTACCGTTGGTAATTTATTGCTTGTTTTTGAATTCAAATATATTACCGATGGTAAATTAATTCGATTTCAGAGGAAGTTTTATGAATACAGCCTTTACACCGATCCAACTTGGAAATGTGACAGTACCCAATCGATTTTTAATGGGTTCTATGCACCTAGGAGTGGAAGGAGAGACTGGGGTTGCCCATCGAATGGCTACATTTTATGGCAAACGATTTGAAGGTGGAGTCGGAATGATTGTCACTGGTGGGATCAGTGTCAATGAAGAAGGGAAGGGATCAAAATCATTTTTTCAATTTTTAGACCCAGTTCACGCAAATGAACTCAAATTACTCAATGAAGCCCTGAAAGGAAAAGGGGTAATGTGTGCGCAGTTATTTCATGCTGGTAGATACGCATTTGACCGAAACTGTGTTGCTCCATCTGCCATAAGAGCACCAATCAATCGTTATGTGCCAAGAGCGCTAACAGAAGATGAATGTTGGAAAACAATCGAAGATTTTGGACGTTCTGCAAAAATTGCCCACGAAGTTGGATTTGGTGCCGTGGAAATTATGGGGAGTGAAGGTTATTTACTAAATCAATTTTTTTCACCAGTGACAAATCATCGTGATGATTATTTTGGTGGTGATGCCAATCGCCGAATGAATTTTTCGATCGAAGTATTACGTGTTGTCAAAAAAAATCTTCCAGAAGGATTTCCCATTATATTCCGAATGTCTGGCATTGATTTGATACCAGGGAATCCTAGTTTTGAAGAAGTGATAGGATTATCAAATGCCTTACGTGATGAAAATGTGACAGCTCTAAATATTGGAATTGGATGGCATGAATCTAGAATCCCTACCATAAGCCAACTTGTACCGAGAGGAGCATGGGTTCCCATCGCACGTCGCATCAAAGAACACACTCCGGGAGTACCGATCATTGCTTCCAATCGTGTAAACGATGCATCCACGATTGAAAAAGTATTTTCCGAACAAAGTGTAGATATGATTTCAATGGCAAGGCCGTTTTTAGCTGATCCAAAAATTGTTCAAAAGTTATCTAACGGAAATTCTGCAAGAATCAATACTTGTGTTGCTTGTAACCAAGCATGCCTCGACCATGCGTTCCAAGAAAAACATGTTTCTTGTATCGTGAATCCTGTGGCAATGAATGAAGATAAGTATAACTTCAAAAAAACTACACATCCCAAAAATGTTTTAGTGATTGGGACAGGACCTGCTGGTTTGGAAGCAGCAAGAGTCGCAAAAGAATTAGGCCATGATGTTAGCATCTTTGAAAAAAGAAACCAAATTGGAGGTCAGTTCCAATTGGCATCACATATACCAGGAAAGTCAGAATTTAAAGAAACCATTCGTTATTTCAAAAATGAACTGAATGCGATTGGTGTAAAAATTCATTTAAACACCGAAGCAACAATCGAAAACATCAAAGCAAAAAACTCTGATGTGGTTATCTTTGCAAGTGGAGTAATCCCACGTGAATTCCATTTAAAAGGATTAGAATTATTGCCGCATGGAAGTTATGCAGATTACTTAACAGGTAAATTTGTTCCTGGAAAAGCGGTCGCTGTGATTGGTGGCGGAGGAATTGGAGTAGACGTTGCTCATCGTTTAACAGAAGAAAATGATCCAACGCTTGAATCGTACAATCAAAAATACAATATAAATTCATTTACGAATGCTGTAATCCAAACTGCAAAAGCGAAACGCAAGGTAGGAGTTTTTCGTAGGAATGGAAAACATGGCGCAGGTTTAGGACCTACCACGTTTTGGGCTCTAAAACAAGAGTTAGAATCAGAAGGAGTTGAGTTTTTCCAAGGATTAACATATAAGGAAGTTACAAAAGATGGACTTGTTGTTGTATTTAAAAGTGGAGAAGAGTTTTTATATCCTTGTGATTCGATCGTCTTATGTGTTGGCCAGGAAAAAGAAGATTCATTGTATGAACAATACGTAAAACAATCTCAAAACCAAAAAATCATTTTAATCGGTGGAGCAAAGGATGCAAAAAACATCGATGCAAAACGAGCATTTTTCGAAGGACTAGAAGCAGCATATAACATTTAAGGAAACAAATATGATCGCAAATAACTATTTTTCAGATGATAAAGACCTACAATTAATTTATAACCAACTCATTGATTGGGAATCAATCGTAAAAGAAACAGAAGGTGAAGGTTTTATTGATCACAAAGTTTATACTGAAACCAAAAATAATCGATACGAAATGGCGCCTTCTTCATTTGAAGAAGCTATGGAATTATATACTTCAAGTTTGGATGCAATGGGAGATTTTTTTGGCAAAGATGTCTCACAAAAATCTCAAATTATGGATCGGAACGAATTAAAGTATGAAAATGGAAAAGTAATTTTCCCAAAGGAAACTGTCGAAATTTATGAAAAATTTCGAAGTACGGGTCTTATGGGTTATTCACTTCCAAGAGAAGCTGGTGGATTGAATTTCCCCGCTACTGTAGGTGCATTTTATGCGATGATTATGGCTCGTGCGGATGTTGCTTTTTGTATGACAACCACACTTTTAAATTTAGCACAAATTGTATCTAGATTTGGAACCGAAGAACAAATCGAAACATATGCCACGAAGGCAGCAACGGGTGAGTGTTTATTCGCAATGTCACTCACAGAGCCAGATTTTGGGTCTGATTTAAATAGTGTCAGGACAATAGCAGTTAAACAAGAAGATGGAAGTTATCGTTTAACAGGTACAAAACGATTTATTTCGCAAGGATGTGGTCTTGGTGAGTATCCAGCACTTCTTTTGACACTTGCAAGAACGGGAAAACCTGATGGTGGTGCTCGTGGACTTTCTGTTTTTTTAGTCAAAAGTTCTGACATCTCCGTTGCTGGTATCGAGAAAAAGATGGGCCTTCACGGTTCACCAACGTGCGAGATTGTTTATGATAATAGTTACGGAGAAATTTTGGGAGAAGAAGGTTTAGGTCTCACTCGATATACCGCTGGAATGACAAATTTTATGAGACTTGTTAGTGCCTCTGGTGGTTGTGGTGGAGGAGCTGCTGCTTATTATGAGTCCCTGAAGTATGCAAATGAAAGGAACCAATTTGGAAAACCAATTTATGAGATTCCCGCTGTATATGAGATGGTGCATAAAATCAAACGTGAAACGAATGCTATGCGACTTCTGACACTTGAGACTGCTCGTGTGATTGATATGTACCAACACCATCAGATCCGCTTAGAAAAACAAGGAAAACCAGATCGTGACATCAGAAAGGATGAAAAAGTTAAATACTGGTCTACACTTGCTTCTATTTTGACTCCTATCGCAAAATATTATAGTTCGGAAGAAGGCCATAAAAATACTAGTATCGCGGTACAGGTATTTGGTGGTGCTGGTTATACGGAAGACTATGATATTTCCAGAATGTTTCGTGATTCAAGGATCAATACCATTTACGAAGGTACTTCCCAAATCCATGTGCGAATCGCAACAGGTGCAATCCTTGCAGGAATGGCAGGTGATGGAAATTTTAGAAAGTATCTCAATTCCCTTAAAGCAGAGATTGTATCCCCATCTACTTTTTTATTAGAACAGGAACGTGTATTGGAAGAATCAATTCGAGTGATGCGAAACATCCAAGAAGAAGTAAAAAAGGAAACAGTTGCAGAAAACTTGATGATTCAAATGGCAAGATACCTTTGTAGTTTGTTATATGAAAAATCAATTTCAAAAATAAAGGAATTAGATACCAAAGAAATTTGGCAAAAAGATTGCCGTGCTTATGTAATTGATAGTGCAGCTACGGCCCAGTCTTGCCTGTACCGAATCCAATACTTTGATTGATCCAATCGATTGAATCAATTCACTTAACGGTGGTTAAAATCTTTTCGATAGTCTCCAATATCCTTTGGATGGTGGTCGGATCTCCATAACCACCTGCGGTTGTAACAATGACCATATCGAAACTAGGGAAGGCGAAAATGAGTTGCCCGCCATTCCCAAGTGCAACTGACCAAGGAATTTTTTTCTCTGCCAAAATGGTTTCTCCAAGCCACCATTGGTATCCATATCATACAAAAGCACTGGAACATCCACTTCATCGATTATTTTTTTATCGATCGCAATGCCAAAAAGCAAAGAAACTACGGATTTGCTAACAGACCTTACATCATGTAACGTATTTGCATCAAAATAAGTTTCTCCGTCGAAAGGGAACCTTGTGCCATAGCGTTTTTTAAAAAGCATAAACAAACGAATGTCGTTAGGAAATCACAAAAATAGAATCATTTTAAAAAATGAAATATCATAAAATATTCATGAAGGTGTTGACTTGTTCCAGAAATGGCTTAACAATTCGGCAGAGGTTTTTCTATGAAAAAAATTCTAAGCTTATTTGTTTGTTTCACTTTCCTTCTGACAGGTTCCGTATTTGCCCATGACCATGATGGCAAAGGGAAACATCTTATGGCTGGCGAACATTTTAAAAAGATGGACACCAATGATGATAAAAAAGTGTCAAAAGAAGAATGGCAAAAATTCCATGATGGTTTTTTCCAAGAATTGGACAAAGATGGTGACGGTTCAGTTTCTCTAGAAGAATTAAAAGAGAAACGTATGGACCAAAAAGAGAAAATGAAGGATAAAGCCAAAGAAAAGAAAAAACAAGGGAAAGAAAAAGACCAAACCAAAGATTCAGAGTGATTTAAACCTTTTAAGTGGAGGATCGTTTTTTGTTTCCTATTGTATTTTCCAATTGGGAAACAATGAGTGAAACGGTTCTCCATTGGAACGAATAGTAAATACCATTTGTTCTACAGTTTTGAAATTCGGAAAGATTCGCATTTGCAAAAGAAAACCAATTAGTTCCCATTCCATCATTTTTTTGAAACCATTCTTTCGATTGACCTTCTTATAAAATAAGAGTGTGATACAAGCAGTCAAAACGAATGAAAGCCAAAAAAGCGAAAGCAAAACAGAAACCTTCTCCTAAAAAACAAAAATCTACATCCAAAAAACTTTCGAATCAAAAAACTATTTCCATTTCGAATGTGAATTCGAAAAAAAATAGAACCAATCCTCCGCCCATTTCTGAAACTAAATCTGCAAGTGAGGAAAACCTGCATTCCATGAAAGAACTGATTGATTCGGTTCATGAATATTCCATCGGCCATGAAATCGCAAATGCAGTGACTCATGGAATTGGAGGGGGCTTAAGCATTGCTGGTCTTTCTTTGTTATTAACCATGGCGGTCTTGTATGGAGATATTTGGCATGTTGTAAGTTCTGCTATTTATGGAGCAACACTGATCATTTTATACTTAGCTTCTACTCTTTATCACGGTATATACCATACAGCTACAAAAAAAGTATTTAAAGTGATCGATCACGCATCCATTTATTTGTTAATCGCAGGCACTTATACTCCATTTACCCTTGTTAGTTTACGTGAAAATTCTGAATGGGGATGGGTATTATTTGGTGTGATTTGGATCCTTGCACTCATTGGGGTTATTTTATTATTGTTATTCCCTGGTAAGTATAGTGGCCTTCGTGTGGCTGTTTATATCATAATGGGTTGGCTTGCCATCTTCGTGATGAAAGATATCCGAACTGCCATAGGAGTAGGAGGAATGTCTTGGTTAGTCGCCGGTGGACTTAGTTATACGTTTGGTGTGATTTTTTATCTATGGGACCGTCTGCCAATGAATCACGCGATTTGGCATCTCTTCGTTCTTTCCGGGAGCATTTGCCATTTTTTTGCGATTTTATTTTATGTGATTCCAACAGTACCAAAATAAAAATTTGGATTGTCAAAATATTTCGAATGCTTAAAATTTCCCTTCTTCTCTACCATACGGTGGATAAGTAGGAGAATATATGAGAACATTGGTCACGTTTAGTTTTGCCTTGATGGTATTGTTTTCATCAACGGCAATCTTCGCTGAGGATTGTTTTTTGTGCGGGAATGGAAGCACAAATGGTTGCCAACAATGCCGTGGAAAAGACCGCAAAGCTTGTGAAGACAAAGGATGCAAAATCTCAGGAACTGCTTCTTGTTCTACTGCAGCAAATGTAAAGGTATGTAAATCCGATCGAGTTTATACCGATTTGACATTCGGTGGAAATAAAAAACAGGTAAACCAAACACAAGCAAAGATCAATTGATTTAGCTGTAATCCTACCTAAATTGAATTAGGTGGGATTACAAATTTCAAGTTCAGCCTTTTGTAACATCAATCACAACATTCCCCTTTTTATGACCTGCTTCTACATAGTGGTGAGCCACTACCATTTCTTCTAAAGGATAATGCCGATCAATGTAGGTTTTGTATTTGCCAAGATTGGCAAGGGAAACAAGGAAATTTAAATTTTCTAATGTTTCTTTTATAGGTCCAAAGTGAATTTTTTTTCTTTTGAAAAGGGAGAGACAAAATGCATCCCACATTTGACGAAACGTAGCTCCTACTAAAACTAAATTACCACCTTCCTTTAAATGTTTTAAATTTTTATCAATCGTTGTTTTACCAACACATTCAAATACAATATCATATTTGTTAGTATCAGGTAGTGAAAAAAATTGATCATAATCAATGGATTCGTCCGCCCCTAAAGATTTTACGAGTGGTATATTTTCTTTACTGCAAACAGTAGTTACAATTGCCCCAAAATGTTTTGCAATTTGAATTGCAGATGTTCCCACAGCACTTGATGCACCGTAAATAAGGATTGTTTGTTTGGTATGTACATTACATTTTTGAAGGAAATCAATAGCAGTGAGACCACCAAAAGAAAGAGATGCTCCTTCTGCAAAACTGATTCCTGAATTAAATTTTGTGATCGTGGATTTTTCAGATACACAAATATATTCAGCATACGTTCCCATATTCATTCCTGGTGAACCAAGGACTTTATCTCCAATCTGAAATTTTGTAACCTTTTTGCCGACAGCTTCAACGATTCCGGAATAACTAATGCCTAATACGACAGATCTAGGTTTGAAGATTCCGAAAAACAAACGCACTAGTTTTGGGTCTGGTTTTCGGAGTCTCCAGTCAGCAGAATTGACTGAAGTATTCACAATCCGGATTAAAACTTGATTTTCTTTTGGTATTGGGATTTCCCATTCTTCTAGTTTTAATACTTCTGGTGGTCCATATTTTCTATTTGTGATGACTCTCAATGGGAAAACTCCTTCCGATAAAAATAACTTACAGTGTAAGTCTGTCAAGAAAATATATTCCCAATGAATCAATGAAAATTTTAATAAGTAGTGGATTTTATGATAAAGGTAGATTAAAATTTGTTATCTAAACTGAAATGAAAAAGGGAGATCAGTGGTTTGGCTTTCCAAAAAAAGATTCAAAAACCGAAGAAGTCACTTTCGAAAGAACTTTTGATTGAGACATCAATCTCATTTGCTGACAAAAAAGGGATCAATTCCTTATCCATGAGAAATTTAGCAACTCTGTTAGGTGTTGAAGCCATGTCTTTGTACAATCATATTCAAAACAAGGATGAGTTGTTGGACGGGATGGTTGAGAATTGTGTAAAACATTTCGCCTTTCCAAAAGTAGGTGGCAATTGGCGAAGGGAAATGAAAAAACGTGCAAATTCTGTGCGAAAAATCCTCCTTTTACATCCATGGTTGACAATGTTACTTGTATCAAGAGTTAATGTAGGAGAAAATTTACTCCAATATTTTAATGATACTTTAGGTTGTTTGGTGGAGGCAGGATTTTCCTATAAACAAGCAGACCAAATGATCATTGCCATTGATGCCCATATTTATGGATTTACACTACAGGAATTGAATTTTCCATTTAAAATAGAAGAGTATTCGGAAAAAGCGAGTGAATACTTACCAATGATCTCAAAAGATCAGTTGCCATACTTTTACCAACTAACAAAAGCTGTGGCAACTAAGAAATACAATGGAAAACATAATTTTGAATTTGGGTTGGACTTAATCTTGGATGGATTCAATCCAGATCCCAAATCTTAATTACTTAAATAGCAAATACAGTTTGAAAGGTGAAAAAACTTGCATTTGGTTTGAAATCATACCTATGGTAAGGGTCAGCCTGGTAAGGATTGTTTTTTTGGTTTCGAATCGCATCTCCAGCATAAAGTGAACTTGCTCCAAACCAAAAGGATACGTTTTCAAATGGTGTAATGATATAAATCAGATTGATTTCTGTAGCAACGTGTTTTCCCAGTTTTGGTCGATTCGGATTGTAAGCTTCTGTGTTATAAAAATCTTCCGTAGATGCGGTTTCACCCGTTGCCTTACTTCCTGCCACATAGTTATTGTTTTCATAATAACCATCTTGTAATTTTGTTTTGTAATACCAGTGAGGGTTGATGATAAACGTTCCCCATTTTGGTGATTCGTATTTGATGTGAATGGAATAATCTTTTATATTTTGCCAAAACACTAAACCCGAATTTCCATTTCCTGCAAAAGGAATGGCTCCCCCCGCCATCCTTCTTGTGGCAAATAAAGGGTTGTATGTGGCAACACTTCCATCGTTACGATTTGGATCACCAGAAGCTTGCACATACTGAATCCCAATTCTAAATTCTTTTACAGGAGTGTAACCTAACTGAACTGCTACGATATTTGCCTTATAACGAACTGGATCAGAAAAAGGAGGAAGGGCACCTGTTGTTTTATTGGTTTTTAAAGCACCGTTTTGATTGATCCAATCGGGTGATACTCTTTCTCCGTTAAAACCTGTTTGCCAAGCCGCTTCCACCATCCAATCAATCCCAGTTTCTTTTGGTAATGAATTACTTTTTGTACGATTCGTTAATCGGAATCCTGTTGTATTCAATTGGTCAGGATCGCGGTAATAAATTTCAGATCCATACGGAGTTGTATTGGTTGCCTTTAACCTTTGTTTGTATAATGTAAAGTTATATACTTCTATACCCAACCATTCCCAAGGTTTGACACCATAATGTACGCCATAATAGGATGCATTCCCTGGACCATTTAACCTAGTCGAATTATTGGAAACCATACTGTTTGCATTGTTTTCGGAACTGACTATGGCTCCAAACACATCTAATGTTTGTTTTTGAATGGTAAGAGTTGTTCTTACAGCATCAAAAGAGTTTCCATTTAAACTGTCATTCCGTGCACCAAGGATTCTACCATCACCGAAGTCTAAAATTTGACGTCCGGTTCTCACACGAAACATTTGGTTTGTTGTTTTTAGGTCTAAAAAGGCTTCTCTAAATCCAGTATAATTGTTTAAAGTAACTTCTCTCTGCCTAGTTGTATCAATTGTTGTTCCACCATTTGAAATCACACCAAGTCTTTGTTCAGCTGTCCCATTTGTGATTTCACCTCCCCATAACCTTACATCTTGGAAAGTGAGTTTAAATGTGATATTAGGTGATACGTCTCCAACCAAATAAAATTGTGTTTGGTTTGTCACCGTGTTTCTGTTATCCGCCGTCGAACGATCGAAATCGGTATTGGTCAAGGAATCTGCCTTGGGGCGTAAACCAAATCCCACACGGAAACGATCGGCAAACCATAAACTTTTGTTTTCTTGGATGGCTTTTTTTTGTTTATTCGTGATCTGAAAACTTCGGAAATATTCCCCCGATAGATTCCCTTTCATGGGACTTACATACTCGGCTGGTTCTTCTGGAACAGCTGGAGTTTCTTTTGTTGGTTCCTGAGGAGGTGATACCTGTGGCGGAGCGGGTGGCGGATTCTGTGGTTCTGGTGTTTCTTTTTTAACAGGTGTAATGAACTGAGCTTCTATCTCTCCTGTACCAAAAAAGAGAGTTGTGCTGATAAATAGTCCGATGATGAGTTTATAAAATTGCCTGTACATTTGGTACTCCCGTGATTTTTGCCAGTGAATATGAGACCTAACCTGTTTCCTATCCATAAATTTATAGATGCGTAGGACACCTTATTTTAAAGTTGGAATTTGTACAGTTTATTGAAGATTTTGGATACTATTTTTTTAGTTTTGCTAAGAGACATACTAATGATTGAAAATTAGGCAGAGGGGGGAAAGCTTCGTAAAACCACTAATATTTGGTTTACTCCACTTTTGTTCCCAAAAATCATTCTCTTAGTTGTATTTTATGCCAACTTCTTATTCTTCCTATTTTTATCCATTGCTGAAAAAACATACTACCGAATCAGAAATAAAGTGGTTGGACTCGATTCCGAAAGACAATCCGAATGCACTGATGACTGCCTTTGTTAAAGCACCAAGGTTTCTCTCGAAAACCATCATCCAAGAAGATGTAGAAGATCAAAACTTGATTCCAAATCTCCCTGGATTTCAAGTGAATCATTGGAATTTAGTTCGTTTAAGCCGTGTTTGGTTCCTCGGTTTTCTAGTAACACTTTCAAAAGACGAATTGATCGAAAAAATTGAGACCTTATTTGATACTGCGGAATTAAATGAATTGGTTGCCTTGTTTTCTTCCTTACCGATTCTCCCATACCCACAAGTTTGGTTACCGAGAGCAACGGATGCAGTTCGATCGAATATGGGATTTGTTTTTGATGCAATTGCTTTACATAACCCTTTCCCGTACCAAGAGTTTCCAGAGTTAGCTTGGAACCAATTGGTTTTAAAAACGATCTTCAATGAAAAACCAATCCAAATGATTTATGGATTGTCAGAAAGAAAAAACCAAAATCTATCAATCAGTTTAATCAGTTTTGTGAAAGAAAGGTGGTCAGCAGGAAGAGAAGTGCCTGCCAATGTTTGGCAATTACTGGTTCCTTATCTTTCAGAAGGAGAACTCTACCTTGTCGAAACCTTATTCAAATCAAGAAGAGAAGAGGATGTGCTGGCAGCTAGTTTAATTTGTTCACAATCAGAATTGAACTCATACCAATTATTAGGAACAAAACATCCAAAATTCCTCGAAGAAATTAAAAATGGGAAATGGGATTGGTCTAAATTAGGAAACAATCATTAATTTTTTATGTGTGAAAAAAAATCAGATCTAACAACGAATCCTTCCCACTTTGAGAATCAAAACAAAACAAAAGATACACCAACGCATATGGATTTGCAATGGAATGACTATAAAGATAAAATCAAAGGATTCAAATTTTTTGACCCTCATATTCATATGGTTTCTCGGACAACTGATGATTACCAAAATATGGCACAAGCAGGGATCGTTGCTGTCATTGAACCAGCATTTTGGGTAGGTCAGCCTCGCACAGGGCTCTCGAGTTTTAAAGACTATTACAGTAGTTTAGTTGGTTGGGAACGGTTTCGCTCTTCTCAATTTGGAATCAAACATTATTGTACCATTGGTCTAAATTCGAGAGAAGCAAATAACGAACGATTGGCGGAAGAAGTCATGGAGATTTTACCACTTTATATTTATAAAGAAGGTGTGGTTGGGGTTGGTGAAATCGGATTTGATGACCAAACGGAATTAGAAGAAAAATACTATCGTTTACAATTGGAATTAGCAAAAGAAGCCAAATTACCGGTGCAAATCCATACCCCTCATCGAGATAAAAAAAGAGGAACTGAAAGGAGCATGTCGATCGCCATTGAACATGGATTAGATCCTTCTTGGGTCATTGTGGATCATAATAATGAAGAGACCGTTAAGTCGGTGTTAGACCAAGGATTTTATGCTGCCTTCACAATCTATCCATTTACTAAAATGGGAAACAAGAGAATGGTATCCATTGTAGAACAATATGGTGCTGAAAGAATTATGATCAATTCAAGTGCTGATTGGGGCATATCGGATCCACTTGCCATTCCAAAAACTGCTGCACTTATGGTAAATCGTGGGATACCACATGATGTCATTCGTAAGGTGACGTATGAAAATGCAATAGAAGCATTTGCCAAAAGTGGTCAAATCCAAGTATCCGATTTTGAATCGAGTACCCCTTCGGATCCGAATGAAAAATTCCATGGCAATTCTGTTTTGCGAGGGGGGCAACTTCCCAAATGGAATCAAAACTCTCTCTACATCGATTAAATGAATTTTAAAAGTTATCTCATTTTATTAAGACCAGCAAATCTTGTCACTGCCGTTGCTGATATTTTAGCGGGTATGGCCATCGTTTCCTTCCCTTGGGTAAAAGGAGGGAGTTTATTAATACTCGCTAGTATCTGTTTGTATGCTGGTGGTGTAGTACTTAATGATTATTTTGATCGGAATATCGATTCAATCGAAAGACCAGAAAGACCCATCCCATCAGGAAAAGTACCTTCCAAACATGCATTGTATATGGGAATTTTCTTATTTGGTATGGGACTTCTTTTCTCTTTCCTATACAGTGAAATTAGTTTTATCATTTCAATTTCGATTGTGGTATTTGTCATTACTTACAATCGATTTGCGAAACACCATTTGGTTTTGGGTCCCTTCGTAATGGGATTATGCAGAGGCCTTAATTTGGTATTAGGAATGACAATCCTAAAATCAATTCCATTGACGTTTGTTAGTTTATCGGTTTTGCCGATTTTTTATATAGCTGCAATTACAACCATTAGCCAAAATGAAGTTTTTGGTGGTGGTAAGATTCGATTTTTTATCGCGGGATTTTTGTATCTGGGTGTTTTTTGTTCACAAATTATCTATTCCATTTACAATCACTACTTTCTTTATACATTTCCTTTTATCACACTACATTCTTTGATTTTATTCCCAACACTTTGGCGAGCCATCCAAAATCCTTCACCTACTTTGATCGGGAAGTCAGTAAAAACGGGCGTATTAACATTAATTCTTTTGAACGCCAGTTTTGCTGCCGCTTCTGGGGTGATACCAATTGCAATTCTCATTCTTTTTTTGTTACCTTTGTCATTTTTAATCGCAAAGTATTTTGCAGTCACGTAACAGAAAAAATGGAAAATCGATTTAAAAGGCTTCAATCTGAGTTTCAAGTATCATATCGATATGAAGTATTTTTCACAAAACATTTGTTTGCTTTAGAAAATTTGGTTCTACGAAATTTCTTTGGTTTACAAGAACAAAAAGGATCCAAAAAGAAAGTTTTGGTTGTTGTAGATGATGGAATTCTGTTGCATCAGAAACACTTTCGAGAGTCCATACAATCCTATTTTGAATCAAATGTAACATCTGTTCAATTGGTAAAAAATATTTTGACAATCCCTGGCGGAGAAAATTCCAAAAACAAAAATGAATTTTGGGAATTGGTTTCCTCTGGCATCAGTGAGTATGGGATAGATAGGCACTCCTATGTGATGGCGATTGGGGGTGGTGCCTTTCTTGATATGGTAGGATTTGCAACTGCAGTATCTCATCGTGGCATTCGTTTGTTAAGAGTTCCAACAACTGTCCTTTCTCAAAATGATTCGGGAGTCGGAGTTAAAAATAGCATCAATTACTTTGGGAAAAAAAACTTCTTAGGTACTTTTGCACCACCCATTGCTGTGTTTAATGACTCATCGTTTCTTATTTCTCTGGATGATAGAGATTGGCGTTCTGGGATAGCAGAAGCTGTAAAGGTATCTTTGATTAAAGAGGAATCTTTTTTTCGTTGGATAGAATTGAATGTGAATTCACTCGTGAACCGAAACATTGATGTGATGGAACAGTTAGTCTTCGACTGTGCGAGGCTTCACATGGAACACATCCGTAGTGGGGATCCTTTCGAATTTGGTTCTTCAAGGCCTTTGGATTTTGGGCATTGGTTTGCACATAAATTAGAATACCTTTCCAATTTTTCCATTCGACATGGAGAAGCAGTGGCGGTGGGAATTGCACTCGATTCGATCTATTCCTTTTTGTGTGGTGATTTAAAAGAATCCGAATATTTACGGATTTTACGTTTGTTATTGGGACTCGGGTTTACCTTGAATTTCCCGATTTTATTAGAGAAAGGAAAAGAAAATTTAGAAATTGCCTTAGAAGAGTTTAGAGAACATCTAGGTGGTAAACTCACATTGTTAATGTTAGATGAAATAGGGAAACCGAAAGAAGTGTATTCCATGGATATATCAATTTTAATGTCTGCTTTTGATACTTTGGTCAATTTCCGTTGAAAACAAAATATGGACACATAACCTATTGTTCCAATATCCATGTTGGAGAATCATGGGAAGACCATTTTCAGGAATTAAAAAATTATCTTCCTAAAATCAAAACACAAATTTCACCGAATGAACCTTTTGGAATTGGTCTACGTTTATCCAATGAAGCTTCGCTAAACCTTTCTCAAAAAGAAATTCTTTTAGAATGGAAAAAATGGCTCAAACAGGAATCGATGTATGTGATTTCAATCAATGGATTTCCGTATGGAGGATTCCATTCTGAAGTAGTGAAAGAAGGTGTTTATCATCCCGATTGGTCAACGAACGAAAGGTATGAATATACAAAACGATTGTTTTTACTATTAAATGAAATGTTGCCTCTAGGAGAAGAAGGAGGTGTTTCCACCCCTCCGCTTTCGTATCTCTATTTTGAGTCCAATGAAACGGATTTTTTAAAAAGGAAAAATAAGTGTAATCATTTCATCATTCAAACACTAGTCGACTTGATCCGAATTAAAAAAAAGGAATCACGAATCCTACACTTAGACATTGAACCAGAGCCGGATGGTTTCCTCGGAACTTTTGCAAATTTGGTCCATTGGTATGAAAATGAACTTTTGCCTATGGCACTACCAATTTTAAAAAAAGAGTTTGGATTTGATCAAACAATTGCCATTCAAAATACCAAAGAACACATTCGATTTTGTTTGGATGTGTGCCACCTAGCAGTCACACACGAGATGAATGATGTATTGTTTTCAGAGTTAAAACGGACTGGAATTAAAGTGGGAAGGATCCAAGTGAGTTCCGCTTTAAAGGTGGAATTTTCTGGATCGATCGAAGAAAAACTCAATTTATTAAAACCTTTTGATGAAAAAAAATACTTACACCAAGTTGTGTCAGTGAAACGAAATGGAGCGATACTCTCGTATAAAGACTTAGGGGAAGCAATCCTTAATGGTGCTGAGATGGGCGAAGAATGGAGAATCCATTTTCATGTTCCGATATTTTTAGATTCGTATGGTGAGTTTTTGTCTACACAAGAAGAATTGGTTACAGTCTTGAAAATTCAGAAACAATCGCCCTTTACAAATGTATTGGAAATTGAAACATACACTTGGAATGTCCTTCCCACACCCTTACAAATTTCTTTAGAAGCATCCATCGTAAGAGAACTTGATTGGTTACAAACAATGATGAGCGATAAGATAAACGATCCAAAATGAAACAAACAAAATCAAAATTGCAAAAAACAGTAGTCATCAATATAGTGGGGCTTTCGAAAAGTGTAATTTCGGAACACACTCCCTTTTTAAAACAATATCTCAAATTAAATAACCATACTCTCATTGAACCAATGTTACCTGGTGTCACTACAAGCGTACAAAGCACCTACCTAACTGGTAAATGGCCAAATGAACATGGAATTGTGGGGAATGGATGGTATGACCGAATTGATTCCGAAGTGAAATTTTGGAAACAATCCAATCATTTGGTCTATGGAGAAAAACTTTGGGAAAAAGCCAAAAAAATTGATCCTACATTTACATGTTCCAAAATGTTTTGGTGGTACAATATGTACTCTTCTGCAGATTATTCTGTTACACCAAGACCACAATACCATGCAGATGGAGTCAAGGCACCTGATTGTTATTCCCATCCACCTGAATTAAGAGACGAACTACAAAATAAATTTGGAGCTTTCCCACTATTCCATTTTTGGGGACCAAATGCAAATATTCGTTCTACAAAATGGATCAAAGATGCCACTCTATATGTAGACCAAAAATATGATCCTACATTGACACTAGTGTATTTACCCCATTTGGATTATGGGTTACAAAAGGTTGGTTCTAACGTATCCAAACTAAAAAAGGAACTATCAGAACTGGATCAGATTGTAAAAGAGTTAGTGGAATCCTACCAAAAGAAAAATGCCAAAGTGATTTTACTTTCTGAGTATGGAATTAGTGATGTTCACACACCCATTCATATCAATCGAGTTTTAAGAGAAAACAATCTAATCCAAGTAAGAAAGGAACGTTGGTACGAACTTTTAGATCCAGGTGCATCCCAGGCTTTTGCAGTATCTGACCACCAAGTCTCACATATTTATTGTAAAGATGTGGAAACCATACAACGTACAAAAAAAATCGCCAAACAAATACCAGGTGTTGCATTAGTCCTTGATAAAAGAGAACAAAAAAAATACCACATTCACCATGAAAGATCGGGAGATCTTGTTTTAGTTGCAAAAGACGGCTTTTGGTTTACTTACTATTATTGGATGAACGACAAAGAAGCTCCAGATTACGCTCGCTTGGTGGACATCCATCGAAAACCTGGGTATGATCCTGCAGAACTCTTTTTAAACCCAAGTCAAAAGTTTGTAAAATGGAAGGTGATTTGGACATTAATCAAGAAAAAACTTGGCTTTCGTTACTTAATGGATGTCATTCCATTAGATGCTGGTTTGGTAAGAGGTTCCCATGGTGGATTTCCAAAGAGTCCAGAATTTTACCCTATTTTTTCAGCAGAAATCCCTCTCCCTAAGAAAAATATTTCTGCTATAAAAGTGTACGATTTCATCTGGGAGCAGATGACTTCGGAGATTTAAATGTTTGACTCGTACCTTTATAAATCATTTTTTTTAATTCAGTGTCCGTAGAAGATATCAAAATTGTAACATACTCGAAAGGGGCAGCCATTGTTGTCCAAAATTCCGTCAATACTGGGAATTTTTTCATCGTTAAATCGGGCCGGGTTTCGGTTGATTCCGAACACATCGTAGTAGACCATGAACTAGCTTATTATGAAGCAGGGGATAGTTTTGGTTTGGTTTCTGCACTCACTGAACATAGGTTCCTTGTCACATTGTTTGCTGATACAGATGTAGAATTGGTGCAAATTCCAATCCGCCTGCTTGGTTCTTACCTAAAAGAACGTAAAGAACTTGCAATGAAGATTTTAGGTCTTTATTCCAGAGAATTAAGAACCCTTCAAAAACATCTATCAAAAGCAAATAAACCAGCGGATCGCGAATACCATCCTGAACGTTTGGTACAAAATGCACGGACTTATCTTTCTTGGCAAAAACCAAATCTGGCAGCTTATTCACTACAAGCCTTTCTCAAATGGTCCAAAGAAAACAATTCCACAGACAATGTACAGGAAGCGTCCGACTTATTTAAGTCAGTTGCAACTTCCTATAAACCATTTCCTTGGGACAATATGCAGTCCACGTTGGAAGCAGGCGAAGTTCTTTTTGTCGAAAGCGAAAAGAGTAACGAGATCTACGTTGTGTTAGAAGGGAATGTAAAACTATTTGGAATTGTCCGTGGATTTGAATACGTAATCGATGTCCTCGGGCCAGGTGAGATTTTTGGCGAAATGTCCCTCATTGACAATGCTCCGAGGATGGCATCTGCGATCACCGAGACCAAGAGCAAAATGCTAAGAGTGACTCCAGAGAATTTATTTGAGTCAGTAGGACCGTCGTTACTGCAAAAGATTTTTGAAAGTATCGCACGTCGAATTTGGTTTTCCCACCAAAGACTGGTCATATTGCGTTTGAAAACTCCAGTCACCAGACTTTACGCGTATTTGTACAATTCAATCCGTGACCAGGACATTCGACTCGGTCGAAATTTAGATGTAAGTTTATCCACTCCCCATACGATATATATCCAGATGGAAGAGTTGTGTAATATGTGTGGGATCATCAAACTAAAACAGGAAAGTATCGATGAATTCAAAGCAGATACAAATCTTGTGATCGAACCCAACCGAATTACCATCAAAAGCAGAAAACGTTTGGAAGAAAAATTGGGCCACTTCAAATCAAAAGAGGGTCAAATTGTTGCCTAATCCTTCTAAAATTTGTATCAATTTTTCCAATCTGTGATTTAGTTCGGTGATGAAAAAGTTTTTCGTGTATTCCCTCGCTTTGTTTTATATAGTCGCAGGCACAAACCATTTTTTTTCACCTGAATTTTACCTGGAAATGATGCCTGACTATCTACCGTTTCACGAATTACTCAATGTCACCAGTGGACTTTCTGAAATCACTCTTGGCCTTCTTGTTTTATACGAAAGGATGAGAAAATTGGCATGTTATGGAATCATCCTACTCCTCCTCGCGATTTATCCTGCTAATATCAATATGTTATTAGAAGCGTTAGACGGAAAGGACTTTGGATTTCCGATTTGGGCATTATATGTTAGGTTACCATTTCAATTTTTGTTTATATATTGGGCATGGGCCGTTCGTGATTTCAAATTGTCTGAATCTACATAATCGAAAATTAAGGTTCTAAGATCGAATGACAAAAGACTTAAAACGGAAACCGAAAGAAAGTCCTAAAAAATTAGGACAATGGACGTTTTTATCAAATCACGCTCACGTACTCATTTGTTTGAGTAAGGACCCAGAAATGCGTCTGAAGGATGTAGCAGTGCTTGTTGGGATTACGGAAAGAGCTGTCCAAACCATTGTGAAAGATTTAGTGGATGCGTCTGTATTACAGAAAAGTAAAGATGGGCGCCGGAATCAATACATCATCCAAACGGATCAGAAACTTAGACACCCTGTCGAAGCCAATCATACAATCTCCGAACTTTTGAAATTAGGAAAGTAATTCCCAAATCTGTTACGAGGGGAATTCACTTTCTATTTTCAATACTTCATTCACAATCCTTTCATTCGCGGGAACTGGTAATCCGATTTTAATGGCTTCACTTACGACTTCGCCATTGATAAATTCAATTTCTGTTTTTCGTTTATGATCTAGGTCCTGGACCATTGAGGTTCTGATTCTAAAATACTTTAATCCCAGTAAGATCAGAACCAAATGGCGAATCCAAAGTGGTAATGATCCTTTCCCTCCACCAAGTTTTTGGATGGGAAATGAACCAGGAACCACTCCTTCTTTGATTTGCAACTTGGACATCAATTCTTTGATTTCAGTGAGAACCGTAATTGCTTGGTTGCGTCCTTTTCGATTTAAAAATAATTGTCCCAAACTCAATTGTTTGGAAGCCGCAAGTCCATTGATGATGGAATTGATGGCAAGTTTATGCCACCTAAATCCAGTAATGTGCTCGGTGAGTACAACATCGATCCAAGGATTAAGTAGTGTTTCCCAGATCGAATTTGGTTTGGTTTGGTCCGATCCACCGAGTACTAAACTACCTGGATTGGACTGAAAGTAGATTCCATTTTCTAACAGTTGTGTGTTCCATCCAACAACCCCAGAAATGATTTTGTTTTTAAGATTCGAAAAATGTTCTTCGGGTAAGCCGTTTTGAATTAAGAACCATTTCCCGTTTGGGTTTAAATGGTTTTTTGTGAGTGTAAGGTAATCTTTTAATAATTGATTTTTACATCCTAAGATGATGTAGTCAAATGTTTCGGTGTTATCTTGAATTAATATTAAATGGTCTATTAAGTCTATATCGGTAGTAACACCATTTGGACCTTTGAATTGGATTGGTTTTTCCTTTAAGGAAAAAAGTCTGTTTTGGTCTTTGCAAAGGATTTTATAAGGAACTTTGTTTTGGTGAAAGGCATGTACTATGGTAACAGTAACAGAGCCAATTCCACAAATTGCAATCGAAGGATATCCATCGTTCATATTTAAAACGATTCTATGCCATCATAAAGAAAAATCTGCTCTTTTTTATTGACTCTTTTTTGAATTTCAGTAAAAAAAGAAATCCATCAAAAAGGGGTTTAAAATGAAAAAGTTTCTGTTTCGCATTTTACCATTGTTGTTAGTTGGTTCCTTACTTGGGAATTGTGTCTATTCAGAGTTACGTACGCCAGGTCTTGCTGCCAACATGACTCAGTATGTTATGAATTCTGATGACTACCAAATCATTGGTCCGGTTGAAACCCAAGGTGAATTCGTAACTTGGTTTTTAGTCGTTTTAACGGGAGAAACTGGTTACAGTGATTTATTAAAACAAGCGAGAGAAAAAGGTGGAGATGATATCATCAACTATCGGTTTGAAATTAGACAAAAAAGTATCTTGCTTGTTGTTTGGAATCGAGTGATATGGAATGCATCCGCACTTGCGATCAAATACCGAGATAAAGTTAAAAAATAAGATTCAGAAAGCCTTGGGGGAAATTTATTTCCCTCTTAAGGTAATGACAAGTTTTGGGTTTTGTAATTCTTTTCCAGTTTTCTGAAAATAACTTTCCTTCAATTCTGCTAGAACCTTTTCCTCCAGAGAATCATTGAGTTCTATGTCAACAATCTCTCCTGAAGTTTCATCCAGTGCATGGTGGTGGACACCCATATTCGAGTCAAAATGAGTGACACCTGCCTTTAGTTCTAAAGTTCCGAGCAAACCTCTTTCCGCGAATAATTTTAGGTTATTGAAAATGGTAGCACGTGATGCATGGGGAAAGTGAGTATTCACCAAATGGAAAACTTCTTCGGCAAACAAATGTTGGTGTTTCTCAAGGAGTAGGTGTGCCATTTCCAATCGTTGGGAAGTAGGCCGAATTCCATGGGATTCCAAAAGTTCCTTTGTTCTTTGGTAACTTAAATCCATTACCATTTCAATTTCTCTCCCTACCTAATTTTGTCAATAATTAGACTAAGTCTAAATGTAAAAGTCGCCTCTTTTCATGCGAATTTCTTGCCAACTTGTGAAATTTACTACAAAACCACTGTACCTTTCCGAGACCCATTCGGTTTGAAAAGGATTTGGAAATCTTTCCGATTGGACATCTGAATTTAATATTCGACTAACATTGGTTAATGCAAACAATCGCGTATGATTATTTGTGATGGTTTTTTGGTGAGTGGGGATTCAATTTGTGAGTCTGCCAAGTGGAAAAAAATCCTTGCACTTCCCAAGAATCACATTTCAATCCTCTCGGTGTTCCAACCAAGTACCATGATGAAGTACCTTTTGTGTGTATTCTTGTTTAGTGTTTCCCTTTCGGCGGAAATGATTCCCTTGGAATCTGGTTGGACATTCCAATTAGAAGGAGAATCAAATCCTAAACAAATTCAGGTTGGAGTACCACTTGTCGAACAAGGATATAAAGTACCACTGAAAGGGAAATACCATCTAACAATTCCCATCACAAAATTACCAGAATCTTCATTATCAGTGTATTTAGATCGTGTCCATTCCGCAGACCAAACTTTTTGGAATGGAAAACGAATTGGTACGACGGGTGGTTTATCACCAAATTATTATGCGTATTGGCATAAGGTTCGTTATTATGAAATTCCAAATTCAATTATATTGTTAGGTGAGAATCATCTAGAGGTGGAAATTGAATGTAGAGAAACCCAATTCCGTTGTGGATTGTTCAGGTCAACTCCCATGTTTGGTACTCAAAATGAGATCAAAGACAAAATGATTTACGAAGATGTAAATCAGATAGTTATGGCGGCCTTATTTTTTGGCATTTTTTTACAACAAGCAATTGGATATGCCTTAAATCGTTCTTCTAAATCTGGATTGTATCTAGCGGGAACTGCTATTTTTTTTGTATGTTGGCGTTTACCTGCCTTAAACAAAATTCACTTTTTAGGGATCAATCCAGAAATATTGGTGAGGTTACTTTTCTTTTGCCAATTTATCTTCCCCGTATTTATCATGTTATTCGTTCATACATTATTTGAACGAAGGATTACAAAGATTGCCTTCCTAACCTTTTTATTCGATTCTATTTTGGCGTTGATCCAATTATTGGAACTCAATCCGGATGTTCGGTTTTATTTTGTGTATGTTTGGTATATTTTACTTGGAATTAAAGTACCAATTTTAGTCCAACTGCTTGCTCGAAATTATAATAAATCACCAGAAGCGATTGTTGTCTCATTGGGTGCACTACTTGCTACATTTTTTGGAATTGCTGATGTATTAACAGATTTCATCACAGGAAAAAATGCATACTTAACCCAATATGGAATATTAACATTTTTATTTTCCGGAGTTCTTGCCATTGCCTTACAAAGTTCGAGAACCAAAAGAGAGCTACGTAATTTAAATGAATCCTTGGAGATGATTGTAACTCTCAGAACACAAGAATTACAAAAACAATATAAACTTTTACATGATGATTTGGTCATGGCAGCAAGTCTACAATCCAAGTTAATCCCACCTATGGAATTTCAATACCAAACTCTAAATGTAGCCTCTATGTTTATGCCTATGGAAAAGATTGGTGGGGATTATTTTGATTACTACATTCACGAGGATGGTTCACTTACTTTTTTGTTATGCGATGTTTTAGGGCATGGGATTGCTGCTGCACTCATTGCAGGGATGTTAAAAGTGAATTTTCTGGAAATTGCACCAAAAATAAAAGATCCATCTCAATTTTTAACTGAATTAAATTTAAAGATGTTACCAGTTGTTGAGAAAAACTACATCACGGCAGTAGCAAGTCATTTTGACTTGAAAAATCAAGTGTTTCAGTATTCTGTTATGGGACATCCAAGTCCATTCCACCAAAATCGAAAGGAAAACACATTGGAGGCATTAGGTGGTCGTGGGCCAATCATGGGTTGGAAAAAGGATGTGTTTTTAGAAACATTTACACATCCACTACTACCAGGAGATCGATTCTTTTTTTATACGGATGGAATCACAGAAAGTCATAACCGAACAAAGGAAATGTTCGGAGAAGCCCGACTTCGATCCCAACTGATAGAAGGAATTGCATTAAGTCCTAAGGAACTAAACGAAAAAATCAAATCGGAAATCAAAAAATTTACTTTTCGATTGTCAGATGATGTAACTTACTTTACGATCGATTTCCTATGAAATTGGTTTTCCGAAAAATTGGGTTACGGTATTTACTCAACTTAGGAGTCAATCACCAATTGGACCTACAAACTTCGGTTAGGGTACAGTTGGCCAATTTAATCGCTATTTTAGGCATTTTATCCAATATCCAATATTCCATTTTCTTTGTAGTCGCTGGTGCACCAAATGTTTGGATTATGAACTGCATTCATCTTTCCGTTATCTGCATATTTTCTTATATACTATATTTGAATTATAAAGAACGGTATTCACTTGCTAGGATTTTCTTGATTTTTACAATTTCGATTCCGCTGGTATTTGTTTCTTTTATTAGTTTTGGGAATTCAGGTGGTTTTTATTATTATTTTTTGGTTTTTGCTTTAGCCCCATTTGTCTTGTTCTCTTACGAAGATAAGTTTTGGATCCTTCTTGTTTTTTTGACCAATAATCTATTTTATATTTGGTTTGAATTTTTTGGAACACCAGGAAAATTCCAAGAAGGCACATTATTGTATGATCCCAAAATCCAAGAATTGTTTCGAGTCAATTCGGTTGCATCTTGTTTGTTCTTTGTTGCCCTCATCATGTTTTATTTCTTACGCAACACCAATCGTATCCAACAAGAGATGATACGAACTAACGAACATAAAGATCGAATTTTTTCGATATTAGCCCATGACTTAAAAGGTCCGATGGGAACAATGAATTCCTATTTAGGATATTTAAACGAAACATTGCCGGACCGTGAAGAATTACTAATTGCACTTAAAGAATTAAAAAAAAGTACAAACCAATCTTATTTGGTCTTAGAAAATTTACTTGATTGGGTAAGAAATGAATCCAAAAAAATTCCCACTCATTTAGAATTCATCAACTTATGCGCAGTGACCCAAAATGCAAAAGACATTTTGGAATTACAAGCAACGGATAAGGGAATCCAATGGCAGATCCAACTTTCAGATCCTTTAATGGTGTACTGTGATGAGAGAATGATTAGCACAGTCATTCGGAATTTATTTTCCAATGCGATTAAATTTTCCCATCCCAAAGGAACAGTTACCATCACCAGTGTGACGGGACCAAAATTTGTAGACTTGAGTATAGTCGACATGGGAATTGGAATGTCAATGGATCAAATTCGGCAGATTGGGGAAGGGAAACCATTTCCAACAGCATTTGGTACCCAAGGTGAAAAAGGAACTGGACTAGGCCTTTTAGTTTGTACGGAAATGTTAAGGAACCAGGGATGTACGATGAATGTGACAAGTTCAACAAATCATGGGACAAAAATCACAATCAGAATTCCTAACTCACCTTAAATTAGTTTCTTTTTTTTCGAACCACATGTCCAATACAATGGTATGTGGCCACAAGTTTATTTTAATTGGTTAAAAAACTCATCTCCCACTGGTGAAGTGGAAATTTACCCAGAATTATCGGACTCCTATGAAACAAATTTACCGAATGTATTTGTGATTGGGGATTTAACGGGTGTTCCGCTTTTGAAAATGGCTACAGAAAGTGGTGTACAAGTATGGAATCACATTCCTAATTTTAAAAATGATCGTTATGATGTAGTGATCATTGGTTCAGGTCCTTCTGGTGTGTCTTGTGCTTTAGAAGCAAAACGATTGGGTAAAAAGTATATCGTTTTAGAATCGAATTTACCTTTCCAAACCATTCAGAGTTATCCCAATGGTAAACCAATCTTTGCTGAACCAAGTGATTTTGTTGGAAGTTCTGCAATCAAAATTGTAGATACAACGAAGGAAGGTCTTCTAAAAGATTTAAACCAGTTTTTAAAACAAAATCCAATTCAAATTGAAACAAACCAAAGAGTTGTCCGCATCCAAAAAGACCAGATTGGTTATACTTTGGAAACAGAATCTGGCTCTAAATACCAAACGAATTCTGTTGTGATTGCGATGGGAAAATCTGGTGATCCAAAAAAATTAGGAATCAAAGGAGAAATGGGTTCGAATGTTTTATACCGTTTGATTGATCCAAAAGATACCAAGGACCAATCAGTTGTCATTGTAGGCGGAGGTGATACGGCATTAGAATCTGCCATTATGTGTTCTGAATATGCAAAAGAGATCACACTTATTCATAGAGGGAATGAATTTAATAAAGCAAAATCTGAAAATGTTAAAAAGATATTAGCCCTTGCAACACAAGGGAAAATTAAAATCCTCTATAACGCAACACTAACAGAAATTAACCAAACGAATGTTTTTGCGAAAGTAAAAGAATCAGCTCTCAAAATCAAATCGGATCTAGTATATATTTTAATTGGTAATTTGCCTCCTCTTCATTTTTTTCAAAAAATTGGTGTTAAGTTACAAAACCAAAAGAATTTTTTGGATTGGTTGGGATTTTCGAGCCTTATGAGTTTTGCATTCACTGCTTATTTTGGAAAAGCCTCTTTTTATGGTCCTTTTTGGTTTTCTGCAGTGGCCTCCACATTTGCCGTTTATTCAGTATTGAGTTTGATTTTATATGTTACTATTTCTCTTACCAAAAACAAACAAAAGTTTGATAAATGGAAAATGTTTAAAGTTACTTATTTCCTTTTTGCCTTTTTGTATTTTTTGTCAGTTTATTTTTTGGCAACCTACCAACAGTTCCAATTGTTTGGTAAATTTCCTTCCTTCCATTATACATTATTGTATTCACTCACAATTCTGATCTTTGGAATTAGAAGGATGATGGTTCGAAAAACACAATACATATTATACCAAACATTGTCTTTAATTGGAATCCAGATTTTCTTTTTATTTCTATTGCCTGAATTGATATTGCCAATGTTAGGCGATCTTGGGTACTTGGGTGGCCCAGAAGGGTTTATGAGAAGGGAAATTTTTCCTTCTGATGCGTATTGGAAGGCGTATGGATTTATTTTAGCATGGCCTCTCAGTATAGGTGTTTTGTATGACGGTGGGATCACCACATTTTGGTTGTTTTATGGATTGTCCTTTAGTTTTGTTTTGATTCCTTTATTAGTGTATCATTATGGAAAAGGTGTGTATTGTGGTTGGATTTGTTCTTGTGGTGGGCTTGCCGAAACTCTAGGAGATGAACATCGTCAAAAAATGCCACATTCCACAACGGCGTATCGATGGGAACATACGGGTCAATACATTCTCTTGTTAGCCTTTCTACTTACATTCTTAAAACTCTTAAGTGTATATGGGAAGTCGTTGTTTCCTTTTTTGACATTAGGAGAAATGATTGCTGATTCCATCAAATTGTATTATGACATTTTTGTTGATATTGGACTCGCTGGTGTTGTCGGTGTTGGTTGTTATTTTTTATACTCGGGCCGAGTTTGGTGTAGGATGTTTTGTCCGCTTGCATCGCTTATGCATATTTATGCGAGATTTAGTAAGTTTCGAATTTTTTCAGAAAAAAAGAAATGTATATCATGTAATATCTGTACAAAAAATTGCCACCAAGGAATCGATGTGATGGGTTATGCGAGTCGTGGGATTCCCATGGACAGTGTACAATGTGTAAGATGTTCTGCTTGTGTTTCTTTGTGTCCAACTGATGTATTGAGTTTTGGTAAACTTAATGGAAATCAAATCACCTTTGACCTACTGGATGCAAAAACTAGGAAATAAGAATCTTGAAAACGATTCGAGATGACATTCTTTATTTATTCCAAGAGGGGATAAAAGCGGCAAGTCCGAAGGAATTGTTCCGGTTATTTAGTATAGAAAACATCAACTTGGTGGAAAAACTATCTGACAAGTCAAAAAAACAATTTGTATTTTCATTGGGTAAGGCAGCTTACTCCATGGCTGAATCTTTCTCTGATTTATTTCCAGTAAACAAAGGTTATGTTCTTACGAAGTACAATCATTTACCATTTGAACTTAATGAGATGGGGAAGGATAAAATTTGGACTTATCGAGAGGCTTCTCATCCTATACCCGATGAGAATTCAATTCGGTATGCTCTCGAAGTTTTAGACCAATTAAAACAATTGGGTAAGGATGATCGACTTGTGGTATTACTTTCTGGAGGAGGATCTAGTTTATTCGAAATTCCTGTTGATGGCCTGTCAATACAAGAACTTACGAACATTCAAAATCAATTATTAAAGAGTGGGAAATCCATTCGGGAAATCAATTCAGAAAGAAAAAAATATTCGAAAGTGAAAGGAGGAAAACTTTTAAAAGAACTAAACCAAAACTTGGAAGTGTATACCTTGGTCATTTCGGATGTAATCGGAGATGATCCAAATTCGATTGCTTCAGGACCAACCTACCCAAGTAAAAATTATTTTATTATAGGAAATCTTACTCGTTCCATCCATCATATTTTAGAAGTAGGAAACAAATTAGGATACCAGACTAAATTGTTAAGTGATACTTGGTCAGGTTCTTCAGAAGAAACATCGTATCTCTTTGAAAAGGAATTTCTATCAGCTTTAGATTCACCGATGAGTCAAATGATTGTGTTAGGTGGTGAAATGGTTTGTCCTGTTTTGGGCGATGGTATTGGTGGACGAAACCAAGAAACGTCACTTCGGGTTTCGATATTACTCAAGGAACATCCTACGGAACGGGAATGGATGTTTTTGTCTGGTGGAACGGATGGAACAGATGGTCCAACCGAGGTTGCAGGTGGACTTGTTGGGAATGATTCCATTCATAAAATGGAAAATAAAGGTTGGAATCCAAAAAAAGAATTACTCAATTCCAATTCTTATCCAATTCTTAAGGACATAGATGCCTTGGTATCTACTGGACCCACTGGCACCAATGTAAATGATATTTTGATACTGTTAGTTGGACGTGCGAAATCCTAGTTTTCGATTTTGGCTATTCCAATAGAGTTGAAAAATAGGATTTTGCCATCGGCTCTTACCTATTTTTGCATCAATTAATTCATCATCTATTTTTTTCAGAATGTTAACATGGTCCTTCAAAAACCTCCATTGGATCTCCTCCTTTTTTTGCATGGAAAGAGAATCTTTAGTCAGTGAATAAATGGAATCTTGTAGTCCAACAAGTGTTGGAAGAAGAATGGATCTTACACCTTGGTAATCAAAATTAGATTTTCTTGCTATTGATTCATGTAACCACCATAATGTGTCTGAATAGTTTCCATTGGAATCTAAACTAGATGCATTGATGAAGTTTTTTGTACCAAAAAAGAATGGTTTGAATAAACTCAAACATGGAGTCGAAGTACCAGTGTAAAAAATTCGTAATGGGTCTTGGTTAGTTTCTGAAGTATCCCATTCAACAACCAAACTTCCATTTGTTTGGTTAGGTGTTGTTGGACCTGTTGCATGTAAACAGAGTGACTTCATGGATGAAAAACATGGTTCAAATTCATTGGTATCTATGAGATGTGTTTTTAAAGTTTCGATTGCCAATTTTGAATCGTAAGTAGAATGAATGTTTTGAAACTGTTCTGCGGTTTTTTGGTGTAACTGTCTCCTTTCATGGCAATGGCTCATATAAGTGTAAAAAGAATCACTAAAAAAAGCTTTGAAGGAAAAATCTTCTTTGGATTTATATTTTAATTTTTCAATTAAATTTGTAGAACAATATTCGAAATCTGTTTCGATCGTTAGTCCATTGGAAATTGCGTAGTACGAATCAATTTTTTTTGCTACCCAATATCGATCTGCAGTTTCTAAAACATAGCCATCAGTTCTGTCAGCAATGATGAAACTATTGTGGTAGAAAAATGATTTGTTTTCATATCCACCACAAGCGTCCTGACCATATGTTTCTAAAAGTTCTGTAATCAAAAATAAGGCATCTTTTGCTGTTTTTGATCTTTCTAAAGCCAAACGAATTAAATCCATTCCCGTTAAGCCATTATTCTTCTTATGAATTTTGAGATTTGTAAATACGGCTTCGTTTCCAATACAAACCCCAAATTCATTTACACCCATTTCGGCGCCCCACATATGGAACGGTTTTGATAAAAAAACTTCATAAGTAACGGATGTTTGTGGTATTTCAATGAAGGTGGTTTTAAGGAGTGAATCTTTTGGATACTCCATTCGAGGCATATGAAGAATCGATTGGGCTTCATTTGGTTCCCTATCTGAGTTTTTCGCAAAGATCCTTTTTTGCGTTTTTGTAAATTTTTCAGTCGCAAGAGATGTATCGCACATTCTAGAATGTTAATCTGAAATATTAAAAATTCAAACCAAAATTCGAACCAAAATGCAATCAATACCAAAACAAATTTCTGAATACATCACAATGGGTCTCTCCTTAGACATGGTAAAAAAGAACCGTTCAGTCTATGGGGCAAACGAAATTAGCTCCTCCAAAAGAATTGGTTTCCTTCGAATGTTGTTTGGAGTAGTGACAGAACCAATGATTCTGCTTCTCATTTCCATTAGTATCGTATATTTACTATTGGGAGACCGAGGTGAAGCCTTGTTATTGTTAGGTTCAGTTATCGGAATTGTTTGTATCACATTTTACCAAGAGAAAAAAACCGAAACAGCAATTTCTGCATTACGGTCTTTAGCAAGCCCACGAACGAACGTTATTCGAGATGGCCAAATCATTCGAATTGAAGGGAAAGATGTTGTGTATGGAGACTTACTCATTCTAAATGAAGGAGACCGAATTCCAGCTGATGCCGAATTGTTATCTGACAGATTGTTTTCATGTGATGAATCGTTATTAACGGGAGAATCGATCCCAGTGAATAAGGGAATGGGTCAATCGGTATATTGCGGAGCTCTTGTGGTTGGCGGGGAAGGTGTTTGTAAGGTAAACGCAGTTGGAAATCATACTGAAATTGGTAAAATAGGAAGAAAGATAGCAGATGAAACAGTTGGAAAAACACTGCTGGAAATTGAGGTAGCGAGGTTAGTTCGAAATTTATTTCTCGTTGCTGCTGGTTTATGCATCTTACTTGCTCTTTATTTTGGAATTGTGAAATCCCTTTGGTTACAAGGCTTATTGTCTGGGTTAACGCTTGCTATAGGTTTAATGCCGGAAGAATTGCCGTTAGTAATGACAATCTTTTTTGCTTTGGGTGCTTATCGGTTGAGTACTAAAAATGTATTGGTAAGAAGATCATCAATCATTGAAACTTTGGGTGCTGCAACGGTATTATGTTCTGATAAAACAGGCACAATTACAAAAAATAAAATGAAAGTTGGAAAAATTACAACAAAGGGGGTCGAAGAAAATTTAGAACATGTAAATGAAGTCTCTGATATTTCAAAGACCATAATACAAATTGCATACTTTGCTTCAAAACATCCAAGTTTTGATCCTATGGACATCGCTATAACTGATTGTATGAATGTTTTTCATCAAAATGGTAATTTATCATTATTGTCTATAAAAGATTTTCCGTTAACACCTGAACAATTAACTATGATTCGAGTTTTAAAAGAAGAAAACGAATTTTCATGTTATGCGAAAGGATCACCTGAGGCAGTGTTTGAGTTATGCCAATTGGATACGGAAAATGTGCAATATTGGACAAACAAAACAAATAAATTAGCAAAAGAAGGGTATCGTGTACTTGCAGTCGCAAAATCTAAAATACCTTTGAAAAATATTCCGGAAGAAAGAAATGGCGCTCTGTATGAAATGTATGGTTTAATATCTTTTTTGGATCCAATTAGAGAAATTGTACCAAGTGCCGTAAAAACAGCTTATGAGTCTGGAATCCGCGTGATAATGATCACAGGAGATTATCCAGAAACAGCAAAGAATATTGCTAAACAAATTGGATTGAAGAATTCAGATTTAGTTTATACTGGAAAAGATTTTTCAAATTTAGAGGACAAGGAATTCAAAAAAGTATTAAAAGAATGTAATGTTTTTTCCAGGGTTAGTCCAGAGGATAAATGGAAATTGGTTAGATTTCTAAAGTCGGAAGGTGAAATAGTAGCGATGACAGGAGATGGAGTTAATGATGCTCCCGCATTAAGAACTGCAAACATTGGTGTAGCAATGGGAAAACGTGGAACCGATGTCGCAAGGGAAGCTGCCGATATAGTATTGTTAGATGATTCCTTTTCCTCTATATTAGAATCTGTTCGTATTGGTCGTCAAATTTTTGATAATTTGAAAAAAGCTCTTGGGTATTTAATTGGAGTGCACATCCCGATCGTTGGAATCACATTTTTACCAATCTTATTGAATTGGCCAGTGGTTGTACTTTCAGCAATTCATATTGTATTTATGGAAATGGTAATCGATCCAACATGTACGATCGTTTTTGAAAAAGAGGATGCCGAATTTGATTTAATGAAACGGAAACCAAGAGTATCTTCGGAACCTCTATTGGATAGAGAACTGTTCGTTACATCATTAATCCAAGGAGCTTTCTCCTTGTTGTCAGTTGTTTCTACTTATTGGTTTATTCATATGTTTTTAAATCATGATTCTAACAACCAAGTGGTAAGTACTGCCTCCTTTGTTACTTTAGTATTTTCGAATTTGTTTTTAATATTAGCGAATCGTTCCTTGCATGAATCGATGTGGAGTCGGATGAGAATTCGAAACTCAATGATCAATATTGTATTTATTGGAACCATTGCGGTTTTACTTCTGTCGATCTATTTGCCTGGATTGAACAGTTTGTTTCGATTTGTCCCACTCAATTTTCTACAATTTTCTTCAGCGATACTGGTTGCTTTTATAGGAGTTTTGTTTTATGATATAACAAAAGTATCCGTATCAAAATGGTTTCGAAACGTTTAAAAAGGTATCTTAAATTCTACTTATGATTGAACTGATTTTTCCTAAAAAATATTCGGCGTTATGTTTAAAGTCTGCTTTTTTTGGTTTTTTTGCTCACACGGGTTTTGTAAGAGGTTTGCAAGAAATTGGTTTTAAGCCAGCCATTGTTACTGGATCAAGTTCAGGTGCCATGATTGGTGCACTTTATGCCACTGGAAGAGAGATGGTAGATTTTGAATCCGTTGTATTGGGTCTCAAAAAGAAAGATTTTTGGGAAGGTAATTCATTAACCTTGCTTGGTCGTCTCTTAAAAAAGGGATGGAACCAATCTAGCGGAGTTTTGACAGGGAAAGCAACTCGTAAAATTTTATATCCATACTTAGGGAATAAAAAATTTTCTGAATTACCTATCAAATTGGGGATTGCAGTTTCTAATTTATCAAAAAACAAAAGAGAGTTAATCACTGAAGGAAATGTATTAGATGCGGTAATGGCATCAATTGCTTTTCCATTCCTTTATGAAGTGCAAGAATTCCAAGGACAAGAGTTTTTAGATGGAGGTATTGGTGATGGAGAACCTATTAAAGAATTAATTTTAGATCCAAGCATCGATCGAATTGTTATTCATCAAATTAACAATAATAGGCCAGTTAGTAAAAACATGATGAAGCGGGCGTTAGATGCTTCAGTACAAATCATTGAAACCGAAACGGAGGATTTAAAAACACTTTTGGCGAAAGAGAAAGGTAAAAAATTAATCCGATTAGAAACAAATACTCCTTATTTATCCCCCAATGATTTTTCGAAAGGCAAGTTTGCTTTAGCAGAAGGTCGAGGTACTGCATATAAACATAAAGCCGAGATTTTAGGAGATATGGAATTGCCCATATTTGGATTGTTTAATTAAAAATTTCTATTATGGATAACCAAAGAAAAATAAATGTCTTAGTTGTAGAAGATTCAGTTGCTTCTTACAAGGCTATTGTATCTGTATTAGAAAATTTTGGATTCATCGTCTCGTCAGAAAGAGTCGAATGGAAAATTGAATTTGAAAAGTCCATTTTAGATAAGTCCTGGGATCTTGTGATTTCAGATTATTATTTACCAGATTTTGATGGCAAGTATGTGATTCATCGCATCAAAGAATTAAATCCTGAATTGCCAGTCATACTCGTTACAGAATTCATTCCTGAAGAAGCTGCTTCAGAATATTTAAATTTAGGAGCAGTTGAATTCCTTCCTAAATCATCCATTATCAAACTTCCGTTTGTCGTCAATCGAGAGTTAGAAGCTCTTAGGTTAAAACAATCTCAGAAAAAAGCTTGGGAGATGTTGGTTCATGGTGAAGAAATTTTAACTAGATCACAAAAGATTTCTCATTTAGGACATTTTGAAGTGATATTTCCTGAAAATAATACCCTTTGGTCATTAGAACTGTATCGTATTTTGGGTTATGAGTTTAATGAAATTCCTTTGATGGAAAAGGTATGGAATTTATTAGATTTCGATGAAAGGAAAAAAATTGAATCAATTTGGCAAGAAGTAACCAGCGAAAATACTTCAAAAGAATTTATATTGCATTTAAATACGAAACACGGTCGCAAAAAAGTAAATTTATGGTTGGAAGCAGAGCGATTTGATGAAAATCGTTTTCGTATTTTTGGAACCATTCATGACATTTCTGATGTATCTGACTTAGAAAATTCTATCCAACTCAATGAACAATTATTCAAGGGGATCTTCAATAATTCATCACAAGCTATATTTTTATTAGATCTGCAAGGTCACATCATACGTATGAATCGAAATTCAGTTTTATCCTTTGAACGTAATGAATCAGATGTTCAAGGTTTAGAATTGATTAGTTCTATCTTCTCCGATTCAAATGAAGATTCTATCAAAAAATTAACTTATGGGATGAAGTTAGCATTAAAAAATCAAACGTTTGAAGTATTTGTATCTTATCGATTGAGAGATGGACGTGAAAAATACTTTGATTGCGATTTTTATCCATTAAATGATGCTAATGGCAAAATAATATACATCGTGTTAGAAGCCAAAGACATCACCGAAAAAATTGTATTAGAAAGAGCGTATGCACAAGCTCAAAAATTGGAAGCTCTTGGTACATTCGCAGGTGGAATTGCGCATGACTTTAATAATTTATTAACACCTATGATGGCTTATATTTCCTATTTGAATGCGGAGTGGTCAAAAGAATCCTCAAATGAAATGATCGAAAGGTCCCTCCCCGCGATCGAAGGAATTTCCAAATCTTTGGAACGAGCAAAAAATTTAATCCAACAAATTTTAACTTATTCTAAAATTGAACATGTTTCTTCCAAACAATTAGATTTGAGAGAACAACTTTTACAGGTGTTAAACGAAGTTAAATTTGTTTCTGCTAATAAAGTGACTCTATTCACTGATTTAGGAAACGAATCTGCATTTATTGAAGCTGATCCAATTCAGATTTTTCAGATTTTGTCAAATTTATATGAAAACTCTTTATTTGCATTACAAGATTCACAGAATCCTAGAATCACAATTTCGTTAACAAAAGTTTCATATGAGAAATCAGAACTTTTTCATGTTGGCTTTTTGAAAAACACAGAATATTGGAAACTGAGTTTTATTGACAATGGAAACGGGATACCTAAGGAAATATTGGAAAAAATATTTGATCCATTTTTCAGCACAAAAGGTGGAAAAGGGACTGGACTTGGTCTTTCCATCATTTATGGAATTTTAGCCAAAATGGGAGGAACCATATTAGTTGATTCCAAGGTAGGGGTTGGAACACAATTTGATTTGTACTTCCCAGCTTGGAAAGCTATTGTTTAAACAATTGACAAAATAGTTCATTCGAATATGAAAATAGATCCAACCAATTGATTAGAGGTTTTGGAATTAGTTGCGAACCAACCAACCAACAAACCAATTGATTTGATTCGAATGGACCTACATATTCCAGAAATGGATGGTTATAGTGCAACAAAGGAAATCAGAAAAGAATCACGTTGGAAAAAACTTCCGATTATCGCATTAACTGCATCTGCGGAGCTCGAGACAAGAGAACAAATCAGAGCTGTCGGTATGAATGACTTCATATCAAAACCATTTAATCCTAGTGATATTTTAAACCAACTTCACGTTTGGCTCGGAACATGGGCTTTCGTTTCTATTCATTCGAAATTATTTTCTGTATCCAATGATAATGCTAAAATCGTAATATCATCATCTGATCGTTTGGTTTTTTGAAATTTTTGAACTTCTTCGATTACAGAATCACAGATGATTTGTGGGTGTTTTTTGGCAAGAGTTTGGATTAAACTGTAAAATCGTTCTTCACCGAATAGTTCTCCGGTATTGATATTTCTTGCTTCGATGACACCATCAGTAAATAAAATGAAGGTTCCTTCTTTTGGAAGTGGGAAACTTTTTTCGATCATATCTGATTTAATGAATTCATTGATGGCTCTACCGTAACTTGTATACGTAGTGATTTTTCCCTCTCGGTCTAGGTGAAGGAGGGGTAAATGGCCTGCATTTGCAATGCGGAGTGTGTTTTCTTTTGGATTGATATATACAAAAAATGCACTCAAAAAATGGCCAGATAAAGAACTTAATAGAGATTTTCTGATTTTTTCAGCAGCTAATGCTGGTTTGTCTAGTGTATCATTCCAAATTTCTAATGAAACTTTGGTCATGGAAGCAATCATCGCTGCAGGAATTCCATGCCCTGATACATCGCACAAAAATAATCCAAGTTCATTTTCTTTTACAATGATTTCGACAAAGTCTCCACCAATATCTGTTGCGGGTAAATATCTAAAACCAAGTGGGTATTCTAGTGCATGAGTTCTTTTTTTAGGTAACAATCCATTTTGTAGTTTCTGAGCGATTTTAAGTTGTAAGTCAATTTCTTGTTTTTGTTCGTTTGACTTTCTATAATCTGATACCCTTAAAACGAGTGCAAGTGAGAGAAAAAATACTTCCATTGCTGAGCCCAACGGCAATGAGTAAGATGCAAAATGAAATGGTTTGATAAAACCTTGAACAGTAAAAATATAATAGGATGCTCCAATTAGTAATGATCCAAAAGCCAAAAGGAATAATATTACTTCTATTTTCCTATTACTTTTCAACAGAGTCATGATTGAGATGATGATTGTGAAAAAAAGCGATATGGTAACTAATACAACCGTAAGTTGCATGAAAAATCGTAAATCCAAAACGGAAATTGTTGGGATTACGATTAATAAGAAGAGAATGTAACTTGATGTTACTTTGAATAGTTTTGTGTATTTGTTTTTGGTTTCTAAAAATTCTAAAGTAAAAAGTAATCCGAAAATCGATGAAAAATAAATTGTAATCGGGAACAAATAATTTTTCCAAGCATTGGAATTACCGAATTCTAAGTATTGTATGAATCCTGTAGAGTAAGTGTTTAGAAATAAGACTGTCGCAAGATAAAAGAAAAAGTAAAAGAACTTTTTATATCGTAGGGTATGTGCCAAAAATAGACTAAAAAGGAACATCATAAATCCTGCTCCAAAATAAGCGGCGAAGAATATATCTTGTTTTTTGGAATAAGCGATAAAGGTTCTCGAATTATAAATGGATGCAAAACTAAAGATTGGATTGTCCGATCTGATCTTTAGATAAATAGTCCTAGTTTCATTTGCTGACAACGTAATCGGGAAGGCTGATAAATGGGAATAAATTGGCTTATTCTTTTGTAATACCTGTTCACCTGACCATTGTGTGTTCCACTTTCCATTGATTTCTGTATGCAATTCGAAAAGGTCCACTACAGGATTGGATAGATGTAAAAAGAAAGTGTGAGGAAAGTTGCCATAATGGATCAATGTCACTTTGATCCAAACTGGGTTTTTGGATCTTGGGAATGAAATTACATTTTTAGGATTGGTTCTCCAAATTGTTTCCTGTTTTAAAATTTCATCTAGGGTAACTTCTGGGTTACTTGGGATCGTAAACTCAAAATACCTTCCAATGTCTCTATAATTCTTTGTTTCCTCGATGGAGAGGGGTAGGGCTCCTATTGGGATCGTATAAAGGAAAAGAATTACAAACCAGTATGTTTTTCTAAAAAAAGGCACTAAAATCCCATCTCCTAATTTTGTGGTTCCAGTTGTTACAAGAGGTTTGGTTCCAATCTTCCTGCTGACTTCACTAGAATTGGACGAAGAAAGCATCTTAGAAAGCCCTTTTCAAAAAAAACTTGTAGTAAGAACGTAAAATTAGCAGTCTAAGACTCAGAGTGCTAAAAGTGAGGAAACACTATGAAACAATATGACTCAAACGTCCAAGGAGCTTTGGACATTGCACAGACAGAAGCAATTCGCAGGCAAAATACAGAAATCACTCCTTATCATTTGGTTTGGGGATTTATGACCTTACCAACTTCTGTTTCAGGAAAAGCGTTATTGAAATATAAATCTACAGTTGATGAATTTTTAAAGAAACAAGCACGGGCATCAGGAGAGATCCCTTTCGAATCACTTCGTACATCTCCCAAACTTGCCCAATGGTTTACGATGGCATCTTCTAGAGCTGCGGAGAATGGAAGGGAAGAACTGAAAGAGGCAGATTTTCTAAAATTTTTACCTCAGATTTTACCTGAGTTAAAGATCAACTATGAAGATTTGAACATCAAAGAGACTGATGAAGAAGTACCAAATTTTCTTGTGAATCTCAATGATTTGGCAAAAGAAGGAAAATTGGATCCTGTGATTGGCCGAAGTAAAGAAATCAGATCAGTAATGGAAATTTTGGGTAGAAGGTCCAAAAACAATCCGGTGTTAGTTGGTAGTGCTGGAGTTGGAAAAACAGCGATTGTCGAAGGTCTTGCTGAACAAATTGTAAAGGGAAGAGTACCAGATGTATTAAAAGGAAAAACAATTTATTCACTTGATATGGGCCAATTGATGGCTGGAACAAAATACAGGGGAGAATTCGAAGAAAAACTAACAGCACTTTTGCGGTATATCAAGGGACAGGCTGGTGAAGCAATTTTGTTTATCGATGAAATCCACCAATTGGTAGGAGCAGGGAAAACAGAAGGCGCAATGGATGCAGCCAATCTTTTGAAACCAGCACTCGCTAGAGGTGAACTCCATTGTATTGGCGCAACGACAGGTGATGAATTTCAAAAGTACATTCTTGGTGACCAAGCGTTAGAAAGAAGATTTCGTGCCGTACCTGTAAACGAACCAAGTAAAGAGGATGCCATTGAAATTCTAATGGGAATACGTGATAAACATGAAATTCATCATGGGATTAAAATTTCTGACGAGGCTATTTATGCATCAGTTCTTTTGTCCGACCAATACATCACTGATAAGTTTTTGCCAGACAAAGCGATCGATTTAGTTGATGAAGCTGCATCTGCTTTAAAACTTTCCGCAGAAGCAATGCCAACAGAACTTGTGGAACTAGAGAGTGAAATCCGCTCAAAAAAAATCTACGCTCAAGTAGAAAAGAAAAACGAGGATATTCTTAAGGAAATTGAAGTTTTAGAGAAAAAGTTCCATGAAGGAAAACAAGTTTGGGAAAAAGAAGTAAATTCATTAAAACAAATCGCTTCGATTAAAAATAAAATAGATCGAGTGAAATTTGATTTAGATGCCGCACAACAGCGAGCAGATTATACGGAAGCTTCTCGATTAAAATACGCAGTTTTACCTGAATTGGAAAAAGAACTGAGTGGATTTCAGAATAGTTGGATTTTAGAACGTAATCATATCGCTGCTGTTATCGCTAGGCAAACTGGGATTCCAGTAGAAAAAATTCTAAAAACCAAACAAGAGAATTTACTCCACTTGGAAGATGATTTAAATTCAGTTGTGTATGGTCAAAAAGAATCAATTCGTGAAATTGCCGATACTTTGTTAACTTCCTATGCAGGTATCTCTTCGGAAACAAGGCCTCTTGGATCATTTTTGTTAAAGGGTCCAACGGGTGTAGGTAAAACTGAAACAGCTAAGGCAATTGCGAAGTTTTTATTTGACCAAGAAACCAATTTGGTACGTTTAGATTTGAGTGAGTATTCAGAAAAACACTCTGTTGCGAAACTGATTGGTGCTCCTGCTGGGTATGTAGGGTATGATGAAGGTGGAATACTAACAGAAGCCATTCGAAGAAAACCTTACTCAGTTGTGTTATTCGATGAAGTAGAAAAAGCACATCCAGACTTTTCCGATATATTACTTCAAATTTTAGATGAAGGTAGACTTACCGACAACAAAGGTAGAACCATCAATTTTAAAAACACAATTGTGATTCTGACTACCAATTCAAAAAATATTGAAGCCGACTTTAAACCAGAAGTACTTGGTAGGTTGGATGCAATTCTAACCTATCATTCGTTGGATTCTTCCATCATGGAAAAATTGATCGAAAAACAACTACGTTTGTTAAACGAGCGATTGAAAGTGAAGGGAATCACTGTCGAACTTTCGGAAAGTACAGAACATATTCTGAGAGAGCAGGGTTTTGATCCAAAATTTGGGGCACGACCATTAGGTAGTGTCTTCAATCGAATTGTGAATCGACCTTTAGCGAAAGCAATCCTATCGGGAACACTGGCGGAGGGAAGATACCGAGCAGATTGGAATGGCGATGATTTGCAATTTGCTCCAATCCCTGAGTTCGTAGGATCCAAAAAATAAATCCAAATTAAAAATTTGAACCCTACCATGGCAAACCTATGGTAGGGTCTTTTCGTCTAAGACATACACATGTCTGAATTAAAAATTACTTCAACAATTGCGACAAACCAATCGATTTCTGTACCCTTACTTGGCTTAGGTGTTTGGAAGTCTCGACCCAAAGAATGTTATGAAGCAGTAAAAGTCGCTCTGGAATCAGGTTACCGTCACATTGATACTGCTGCTATATATGGAAACGAAGCAGATGTTGGAAAAGCCATTGGAGATAGTGGTATCCCTCGAAGTGAAATATTTTTAGTCACAAAATTATGGAATGCAGACCAAGGATTTGACGAAGCTCAAAAAGCGATTGATGTATCGTTAAATAAACTGGGAACAGATTATGTAGATATGTATTTGATCCATTTTCCTGTTTCAGGGAAACGGAAAGATTCTTGGAAAGCTTTGGAGAAAATCCAAAAAGAAGGGAAGGCAAAGTCAATTGGGGTAAGTAATTTTATGATCCCTCACTTAGAAGAATTATTACAAGATTCCCAAATTGTTCCAGCCATGAACCAAGTCGAATACCATCCCTTTTTACAAGACTTACCGTTAAAAGAATACTGTGAAAAAAATGGGATATTGTTAGAAGCATATAGTCCTCTAGCACATGGACAAAAATTAGAAGATGAAAGGGTCACGAGATTAGCGAAAAATTACAATAAAACTAATGCACAGATTCTGATTCGGTGGTCGTTACAATCCGGAAATGTTGTCATACCAAAATCAAAAAATCCAAATCGTATCAAAGAAAATGCAGATGTGTATGATTTTAGCTTAACACCAGAGGATATGAAAGAGATCAATCATTGGAATGAAAACTTTAGAACTTGTTGGGATCCAACAACTGTAGTGTAGAATCCCTTTTTGCAGTTTTATTTTTTTTCAAACACAAGGACAGCAGATTGCCTGTTGTCCTTAGTTCCTAAAAAACCGTATCCAAATGGGAAAGGTAATATTTGGTCATTAGTCTCTTTGCTTAGTTTGATTAACTCTGGTTGATTTTCTGGAGCAACTGCTCCCGATAAATTCCAAGATTTTTCGTATCTTCCAAACAAACTTCTTTTCCAAGATTCTTCTGGAAACAATCGGACTGGAAATCCAGATTCGTCTTGTACAACAAATTTCGCATTTTTAAGAAGTAAATCCCGGAAAGATTTTCGTTTTTCACCATGAAAGAGATACTCAGCTGATTTTGTGAAAACACCGATCTCGCCTAAATTGGAAAAATATTCATACAATCCATCACCAGGAATGCCTTCATTACCAATTAAGAATATTTTAAAATATGTAAGTGATTCCTTTTTGTTTAGTTTGGTGTCGTATAAAAGTAATGTGAATCCTTTGTATGTGATTCCGTTTCCAGAAATGGTTTCTTCTTTTGATTCCAGAATTTCTTTACCCATGCGTTTCAAGAACGCAACAAATACGGGATAAGCACCATTTAATTCTTTTTTCTTAGTTTCCTCTTTCATTTTACGATAGGTAAAATAATTTCTACCAGCTAAATGATCGGATAAATTTCGTATCCCAGTCTTAACAATTGATTTCTCTTTTTCCGACAACTCACTGTATTTTGTTGGGTATCCTGGATCTTCTAATCCGAAGAGTATGTAGTTTTGGCATTGAGGAAAAAAGGAAAATAAATTTAATACATCAATTCCACTAAAAGGATAAACAACAGTTTTAACATTTGGATGGTAGTCTTTTTGTTTTAAATACTCAGTGATCAATTCTTTAGTAGTGATTAATTTGTTCCAACTAGTATCCATTTCTTTTTTATGGATAGGATCATCGGTTGATAAACCCGCCCATTCGGAAAACTCATTTGATTCTAGTTGAGTACCATTTTGTTTGTTACTAACAACTTGGCATTGCAAAGTGAATAATAAAATGCATAGGAAATATTTTGGATTCATAAATTAGAAACTCGAATTCTGAAGGATAGGATACTGTGGATAGGATTTGATTCCTATGAATTTCATATATCTTTTTTCGAAAGGAAGAATGTGATAAAAAAGGTAAAAAAAAACCGGCCCGGGAAACCCCGAACCGGTCAATGGTTCCTAAAAAGAAAGCCTGTTTATTTTCATTCGCCTACGGCGATGTCTCCGTCCCCTTCGGTAGAGAAACTGACTGGTTGTTTTGATTTTGTTTCTTTCGTTTCCTTTGGATCCCTTTCAATTGATTTCACTTCGCGTGTTTGGATCTTCGCTTGGTCGAGTAATGGCAACCCATTGAGGTCTCTCACCTGGTTTTCAATTTTAAAAGCGATGTCTGGATTTTCTGAGAAGAAGTTCCTTACTTGTTCCTTACCTTGGCCAATTTTTTCACCATTATAAGAATACCAAGATCCAGCTTTTGCGACTAGGTCATGGCGAACTGCCAGGTCAATGAGTGAACTTTCACGATTGATACCATTTGCATACATGATGTCAAATTCCGCCTGACGGAATGGAGGTGCACATTTATTTTTGACCACCTTCACTCGTACACGGTTACCAACTGGTTCTTCTTTTTCTTTGAGTGTTTCAATGCGACGAATGTCGAGTCGAATCGATGCATAGAATTTTAATGCATTACCACCAGTAGTGGTCTCTGGACTTCCGAACATGACCCCAATCTTCATACGGATTTGGTTGATAAAGATAACAGTTGTACTAGATTTGGAAATGGTTCCTGTTAATTTACGGAGTGCTTGCGACATGAGTCGAGCTTGCAGACCCATATGAGAATCACCCATATCCCCTTCAATCTCCGCCTTTGGTACGAGCGCAGCAACAGAGTCGATGACGATGAGATCAATCGCATTGGAACGAACGAGTGATTCGCAGATTTCAAGTGCTTCTTCCCCATTGTCTGGTTGGGCGACGAGAAGGTCGTCTACGTTGACACCCAGTTTTTTTGCATAAGATGGATCAAGTGCGTGTTCTGCATCGATGAAGGCAGCAATGCCTCCTTTTTTTTGCGTTTCTGCGATCGCAGATAAGGTAAGAGTCGTTTTTCCCGAAGATTCTGGACCGTAGATTTCAATGATTCTTCCAGATGGAAAACCGCCGATCCCCAAAGCAATGTCGAGGTCCAAAGATCCAGTGGAAACCACATTCATCTCAGCCATACGTGTGTCGGCACCGAGACGCATAATGGATCCTTTTCCAAATTGTTTCTCAATTTGGCCTAGGGCCGCATCAATGGCCTGTTTTCTTTGGTCGGTCTCTTTGTCTTGTGCTTTGTCAGCTTTCTCTTTTTTCATGAATCAATCTTTCTCCTAAGTCGGTGTTCCGAAAGACTAGGTAGGGGACTTGGCCAGTTGGTTTTAAAAAATCCGTCTGACTCTCTCAAGGATGAACCCATCCCTTCCGAATTCCACTCTTTTTCTCTTCCGAAGTGACTCCATTATGCATTAGGCCTGGGACAAATTAGGAAGAGAGGGGAATTTTTCTGGATTATGTCTTTTTTTTTCCGTTTTCAACACTAAACAAAATGTAAGTACTTGTATAGTATTTTTTTAGAGAAGGAGAAAGAAAACTTAGCCGATAGGTTTCTTGTATGACCCTGCCAGCCCTCGAAGTCCAAATTCCCGAGCATTTTCCCCAAGTAATGGCGGATTTATTTCGCAGTTACCGCACCTACTTAAAAATTGAAAAAAATTATTCAGAGCATACCTTATTTGCCTATTTACGAGATTTAAAATTTTTCTTTGAGTTTTGTTTAAAAGAAGAAATTGATATATTGAGTGTTGATGTTTTGGACGTGAGGGCTTACTTTTCTGATTTAAAATCCACGAAGAAACAAGACAAACGAACACAAAGTCGCAAACTTTCTTCCTTACGTACATTTTACAAATTTTTATTCCGGGAAGAAAAAATTGGAGCCAATCCAATCTTACAGGTGAGTTTCCCAAAAACCAAAAAGAAATTACCAAAAAATTTCACACCGATTGAAACAGAGGACATTCTAGATTACGAAGATCCTGAAAAAAAAGAAGTCCTTGGAAAACGGGACAAAGCCATCGTCGAAGTTTTGTATAGCACAGGCCTTCGTGTATTCGAATTAGTCAATGCAAAGTTAAGCGACTTGAATGAGGAGTTAACATCGCTTAAAGTGATGGGAAAACGAAGGAAAGAAAGATTTGTTTTCATTGGACCTGAAGCAAGAGAAGCTCTAAAAGATTATTTGGAAGAACGTGGGAATAGTGCTCCCGATGAAATCTTTTTAAACCAACGAGGTGGAAAATTAACAACTCGTGGAATTCGTTATATTTTATCGGAACGTAGGTCAGTGATGGGTATGGAAAAAGCAATCACTCCACACAAGTTTAGACATACATTTGCTACTGACTTATTGAATGCAGGTGCTGATATTCGCGCCGTACAAGAGTTACTTGGCCATTCTTCTTTGTCATCTACGCAAGTGTATCTAAGTGTTTCGAGAGACCGATTGAAAGAAGTGTATCGAAATGCGCATCCACATGCGAAGAAGTAGTGGGGTGTGAATTTAATATCCCCGCCCTGAATTGGGTGGGGTTCTAGACCCGCCACCCAATGGTGTCCATCTACTACAATTTCAAAAATTCCTCAATCTCAACTCCAACAAATACAAAAAAATTTTAAATAAGTTCATACTTTCGTTATTTATTCCTAAAAAAATAGAGTTGACTATAAAAATAGAGTCAGCCCTATGAAATTATGAATGCTAAAGTGGCTCCAAAATTAGATCCTTTGGTTCAATTCCCTTTAAAAGAACGAAAATTTGCGAGGACACGCACAAAACTTACATTTGGTTTATTGGAATTATTGGAATCAAAACCATATAATGAAATCAAAATCACCGAACTTTGCCAATATGCAGAGATTTCTGAACCAACATTTTATAATTATTTTCCTGAAAAAGACGAACTAATCTTACATTATATCCAAATATGGAGCCTCCAAGTGACAGTTTTTGCTGAAAAAAATAAAATGGCTAATTCAGGTTATGGATTGATACAATCTTTGTTTCGTTATACGGCAAAAGAATCCAAAAAAAATCCAAGAATCCTTTTGGAGATAATTTCCTTCCAAACTAAGTATAAAAAAAGACCCCAAGCTAAGGAGTTAACTTTGGCTGAACGATATTTACTTTTCCCAAATCATTCCGCTATTGGAACATTGCCCATTGGTGGCATTGAATTGATCTTAGAAAATTCTATGAAATTGGCAAAAGAAAACAAGGAGCTTCCCAAAGATACAAATTGGAAAAGTCTATCACTTGCAATTGCAAGTTGTTTTTTTGGGATCCCCATATTAGCTTTTCAGTTGAACGAAAATCTAGAATCACTTTGGATAGATTCGTTAGACTATTTATGGTTTGGTGCTGGTTCGAATCTTAAGTTAAATAAAAAAGTGAGAATGTAATGAATTTAATTTTAAATCAATGGTTTTTGCTTACAATTGGTGGAATCTTCGTTGGATTCACTGGAATGAAATGGAATATTCCAATTTTTGGTTGGTTTGTTTTTATCCCATTCTTGAGATACATTCGTTTGGGTTACTCTTTTAAAATACTTATCACAAGTTTGATTTTATTCCAAATCGTATCTACTTTTCGTATCGTGAGTGAGCCATTTCACATTTGGATTGCTTTTCTCTCTGGAATCCAAGCTGGAATCGTATTTTCAATTTTACTATGGATATGGAATTTCATTCGTACTCGCTATAAAAATAACATATCTCCTATTTTGTTTTTTGCTTTTACCTGCACGATATTAGAATGGATCGATGCTTATCATTCAGACTTGGGTGTTTGGGGAATGTTAGCAAATAGCCAAATCGGGAATTTAGTTTTCTTACAGTCTGCTTCCCTATTTGGAGCCACTGGCATTAGTTTCGTTATATATCTGTTTAACGCATCTTTTGAACAACTCATCAGTGAACAAATAGATCAAAAACAAATTTCAAAATCTACAACATATTATTTCTCATTCACAATCATTCTTATCATACTTTTATATTTTTATGGATCGATTCGATTGAGTTTACCAATTCCTGGAAAACAAATAAAAGTTGCTACTATAACTTCAAAAATGGACATCCAAACAATTTGGAAAAATCCCATCGAAAATAATATAAACACTCAATTAACTATAGAAAAAACAAAAGTTGCAGCAAAGCAGGGTGCAAACGTTGTTGTATGGAATGAAGGCGCGATTCTTATTTCAAGAGAAAATGAATTAGAATTTTTGAACTCTCTAGTTTCAATCGCAAAGGAAGAAAATATCGAGCTCGTGGCAGCTTATATCATCCAACACAACGAAAATGAATTCTATTTTGATAATAAATTAGTTTGGTTTTCTAATGAAGGACAAATAAGACAAACCTATTATAAACAATTTATTGTACCATTCGAGCCTATTTCAAAAATACATTCTGAAATCAAATCGATCGAAACGAATTTTGGCAAAATGTCAGTTGCTATTTGTTATGACTTCGATAGTTTACATGTAACAGAAATCCATGCCCAAAGTGGATCAAACATCACCTTAATTCCTGCTTCGGACTGGAATGGAATTAATCCTTTTCATACGGAGATGGCTACCATTCGAGGGATCGAGAATGGATCATCTATTGTCCGTTCTACGAGGAATGGATTATCCGGAATTTATGATGCATTTGGAAGGGCAAAAGGAACACTTGATTATTTTGAAGAAAATGATGGGATTCTCATTTCATCAGTATCTCCTTTAAAAATCAAAACCGTATATTCACAATATGGAAATTGGGTTGTTGGGATTGGTATATTCTATTTGGTTTTTTCTTTATCCCAAATTCTTCAATTTGTCCTAAAAAATCGGATAAAAAAACAATTAGGATAAATCCTTGAATATAAGAAGATTAGAAAATTTCTAAATTATTGATTGAATTTAAAATTCAGTCGGTCATTATTTGGAGTTCTGTATTTTTTTTCGATTTTGATAAGAAATACAAAAGGATGAATGATGACCGTCATAGCAGACAAATCCATCTTACTTGTGGAAGATGAAGCTATTTTAGCTCTCTATGAAAAAAAACAATTAGAGCAAGGTGGATACAAAGTAACACATGTTCCAAGTGGTGAAAATGCAATTCAATTGGTGATCAAGGATGATAATCCTTTCGATTTGATTCTCATGGACATAGATTTAGGAAAAGGATTGGACGGAACAGAAACTGCAACTCATATCCTAAATCACAGAGAAATCCCCATTGTCTTTTTATCTTCCCATACTGAAAGGGAAATTGTTAAAAAAACTGAAACGATCACTTCGTATGGTTATGTAGTGAAAAATTCTGGATTCACTGTATTAGATGCATCTATCAAAATGGCCTTCAAACTTTTTGAAGCCAATGAACTTACAAAAAGTAAAAAAGAACATTTAGAGACCGTATTACACTCGATTGGTGACGGAGTGATCGCGACTGACCAGGATGGCAAGGTCATCAGAATCAATCCAGTTGCTGAAAAATTGACAGGTTGGAGTCATGAAGATGGACTTGGACATGAGATCAATGAAGTATTTAATATCATCAATGTTAAAACTCGCCAAAAAGTAGAAAATCCAGTTGAGATCGTTTTAAAAACAAATTCTGTCGTAGCTTTAGCCAATCATACGGTATTGATTGCTAAAAATGGATCAGAATTCCAAATTTCTGACTCAGGTTCTCCTATTAAAGATTTAAATGGCGATACAAAAGGAGTTGTGTTAGTTTTTCGAGATATCACTGCCGAATACAATGTACAGAGTCAGATCGCCAAACAAGCGAATATGTTGGACAATGTATTGGATGCGGTGATAGGAACTGATTTTACTCAAAAAATCAATTATTGGAATAAAGCCGCAGAAAAAATTTTTCTTTGGAAAGCAGAAGAAGTTTATGGGAAAAATATTTTAGAGATACTAAAAACAAAGTATGATACTCTCTCAAACCAACAAGTGATCGAAAAAGTAAATTTAGAAGGAAGTTACATCGGAGAAGTAGTCCAAGAAGCAAAAGATGGAAGTAACCGAAATATTGAAATTAATTTAGTTCTTTTGAATGATGAATCGGATCTTCCGATAGGTTATATATTTGTTGCAAGAGATATTTCCGATCGTTTAAAGGCTCTCAAACAAATCCTTGAATCAGAAGCAAAATTAACTCAGATCATCGATTCAGCAATGGATGCTATCATCAGTATCGATAATTCAAAAAAAATCGTTTTGTTCAATGGTGCAGCAGAAAAAATGTTTGGTTACGAATCGAAAGAGATCATGGGAAAACCATTAGACCAACTCATTCCAGAAAGTTTCCGGAAACAACATGATAAACATATTGATCAGTTTGGTGAAACGGGTGTTAGTAGAAGGGCGATGGGAGCATTGGGTCAAATTAGTGGGCTTCGATTCAATGGTGAAGAATTTCCAATTGAAGCTTCTATTTCGCAGATATCTGTTAATGGCGAAGCATTATATACTGTAATTTTAAGAGACGTTAGCGTACGGACAATATCCGAATCTAGAATCCAGAGATTGTTACACGAAAAAGAAAACATCCTAAAAGAAATTCACCACCGTGTAAAAAATAATATGAGTTCTTTGTTTACTTTACTTACATTACAAGCAAAATCACAGGATAATCTTTCAGTCCAAACAATTCTATATGAAGCTGCCGGTCGAATCAAAAGTATGATTGTGTTGTATGATAAACTCTATCATTCAGAAACAGACAATAGTGTCTTCATTCAGGATTATTTTCCTTCGATTTGTACAGAAATTGTATCAATTTTTCCTAAGAATGTGGAAGTGAAACTTGATATACTACAAGAAACGATCGAATTAAATGCAAAATTACTATCTTCAGTTGGAATCATTTTAAATGAACTGATTACAAATTCAATGAAACATGCTTTTGCTGAAACTTCAATGCCTGAAATCCGACTGAGAATTTTTAAATCACAGAATCAATTAGTTTTGGAATACTCTGATAATGGCACGGGGATCCCTGATACGATTTCATTTCAGAACACTCCTGGTTTTGGTTTACAATTGATTGGAATGCTTGTAGAACAAATCGAAGGCAAGATACATATTGAACGAATCAATTATCCCAAGTTTGTATTAAAACTTAAGCTTTAAATTTAAATTTTTTTAGAAAATCATTTAGAATATTAGTTTACCTTCTATAGGATTCTACTTCTATTCAATTCATGGGCAAACTTCAGTTTTTTGTCGTCTTATGTTATGCAATTCCTGTTTTAGTAATCCTATTTCCGATTGGTCTGACTTTTTCTTATCTATTTAAGATCACAAAACTGGATCGATGGTCCAACCGAATTAACAATTTTTTAGGATATTTTTGGTATCGTTCTTTTTTCATTTTAACTGGAAGAAAACTTGATTTTTCACAAGGAAGTTGGGATCCAAATGGGAACAATCGATTTCTGATTTGTAACCATACGAATGCATTAGAAGTACCTTTAATTGTATCGTTACCATATCTCACCAAATCGAAGGATGTTAGACTCTCATACTTAGGTGGTGATATCATTCAAAGGTATAAAATCATTCCACTCATGATGCATAAAACAATCGTGGAAGCGGTTATTTATTCAGAGAAAAAACCAAATTTTCGAAATTTTAAAACTGATGTTTTACGTGTTTTAAAAACTAGATCCATTTTTTTATATCCAGAAGGGGAACGAACTTTCACGGAAGAGATCCAACCATTTCAAACTGGAGTGATGAAAATTGCTTATAAATTTAATATTGATATAGATGTGTTTGTTGTCAGTGGTTTTATGGGATATTCCAGTTTGCCGAAATACCAACACCTAACAAAATCAAAAACGATATATTTTCATTATTGTGGTTCAATATTAGCAAAAGATTATCCAACCTTTGAAGAATATCTCGCTAAGGCCGAAACCTTGATGAAAGAAAAAAAACAAATTTTGGAAACAAAGGAAAAAACATTCATCCTACAAAATTAAAATGTCTGGTTTCCTAAGAGATTGGGAAACCTAACATTGTTGGGCCATTTTCTGTAGAAATGATCAGTTTTTGTATAATCCTTATTTTTACATTCGATGAAAAATAGTGCTCTCTGCATTTTTTCACTTTTTCAGAAAGTACAGAGCACAAATTCTCGTATTAGAATTCTCTCTTGAATTAAAAGTTGGTGACCTTTGGTGATGGATAAGAATCGTTTCGCACGAATCAATGAATATTTTCCTTTTGTGGTTCGTTGGTCACTGATCATCATAACAATCTCTTGTATTGTGGGTAGTATCTCTGCTTTCTTTTTACATGCCTTAGAATATGTCTCCGAGGTAAGAGAAAACCATATTCAACTTTTATACTTTTTACCAATAGCAGGGTTTATCATTGGTTGGTTTTACCACCACTTCGGTTCAAACGTTAATAAAGGAAACAATCTACTATTAGAAGAAATCCATTCGCCAAGTTCCGTGATCCCCATACGGATGACTCCATTTGTGTTAGTTGGGACTCTCATCACTCATTTATTTGGTGGATCGGCGGGTAGGGAAGGGACTGCCGTACAAATGGGTGGTTCCATTGCCCACCAAGTGGTTCGGATCATCCCAATGACTAGGAAAGAACAAGAAAGTTTGGTTATTCTCGGCATGAGTGCTGGATTTTCTGCAGTATTTGGTACACCAGTTGCCGCTGCCATTTTTTCCATAGAAGTGATTTTGGTTGGTTCCTATCGGTGGAAACTTTTATTGCCATCACTCATCACCGCATGGATATCACACGAAGTGTGTTTGGCTTGGAAAGTAACTCATTCCCTCTTTCCAAAAGTTTCCTTTGATTGGAATTTTACATCTTTGGTAAGTATTTTTTTACTGGCGATTGTTTCTGGTTATGTTGCCAAAAGTTTCATTCATCTCCTCCATTTCTTTTCTTCATTTGGAAAAAGATGGATTTCCTACCCTCCCATTCGTCCTATTTTCGGGGGATTCCTCTTAGTTGGATTTTTTGTGTTCGGATTGAGTTTGGATTATTTTGGGCTCGGTGTAAAAACCATACAAAACGCATTTGTAGAATCATTACCGAAGGACTCCTTTGTTTGGAAACTCCTCTTAACTACAATTACGATTGGATTTGGATTCAAAGGTGGAGAAGTAACTCCTCTTTTTTTCATAGGAGCAACACTTGGAAATTTATTTGCTACACTTGATCCAATCCATCTAGCATTATTTACGAGTGTTGGTTTTATCTCTGTTTTTTCAGGAGCAACCAATACTCCTTTAGCCTGTGCCATAATGGGGATGGAATTATTTGGATATGAATGTGGGATCCTCTACTTGGTCGTAACGCAGATTGCTTTCATCATTTCTGGTCACACAAGTATCTATTCCTCACAAATCATAGCCAAACAGAAATTATTTCATTCTCCAAAGGATGTTGGGAAACGAATTTCGGATTTGTAAGTTCACGATAATGTTTTGTCTAGGATCTAATCGACAAAAAACCCCTGTTTGATGGTGGGAATCATTTTTGTTCCGAGATTTATTCGGAAATTCCTTCCCAAAATGGGAATATGAACCTTCCCACACCCACTTTTTTTTAAAAATGTTTTACCTTTTCTGAGAATGTGCCTATTTTGATCTGTTGAGTCTTACAGAGACACATTTGGAAACACATATGAAAAAATTGGTTATTCTCTTCCTCCTCACTTTCACTTTCTCCCAATGTCAGAAATTTTCGTTTGGGCAAAAAGATTCAAAAGATGAAACTGCCGGTGCGGTTGTTACCTTCTTACAAGGCCAAGTGGTCCTCATGAAGGAAGGTAAGGAAACGTATGCAAGCCTAGGTGATGTGGTAAAACCTGGTGATCGGATTTTATCAAAACTTGGGAAAGTTGACTTACAAACCTACCGTGGTGAAATCATTAGAATTAAGGAAAATTCCGATGTATTATTTCGAGATTTAGCAGGTGACAAACAACCGAATACCGACCTCTACATCTTGGCAGGAAATCTCTTAGTCAAATCTGTAAAATTAAAAGCGAATCAAAATTTATCCATCTCATCTCCAACCATGGTGGCGGGGGTAAGAGGAACTGTCTTTTCATTTGAATTGGAGAATGGTTCTGTTCCAAAGGTGAAAGTATATGAAGGGGCAGTTGCTGTTGCTTTTAAAACAGGTCCAAAACTTGTAGAACTCAATGATGGACTTTCCAAAGAAAACTATGACCAATTGGTGAAAACCTTAGAAGAAAATGAAATTGTTTTAGAATCAGGTGAAACCATGGAAGTGAATCCTTCCTTAAATGAAATGGTTTATATCATCAATGCAAAAATGGCAGCATCCTCCATCACAAAAGATGAGTTAGCTGGATTGACCGATTTATACAAAGGGATCTCAAAAGTTGAAAGTCCAGTGACTCCAAAAGAAAAAGCGGAAGCAGAAACCCTTGTTGCCATTGATAACTCACTAGTTCAAAAACAAGTCGAAAACAAAGCAGAAAACCAAGCTGTAACCCAAGAAATTGTAGAAAACATTGAAAAAGAACATGAGAGCAAACGTAACGAAGCGTTGACTAACATTACCACAGAAGCAGAAAAAATGGGCCTTCAAAATGAAGAAGACATTCAAAATCATTACAGTGTTTTAGAAACCATCCATAAATCAAATGGAGAAGTTTTATCAGGTGCAGTAGTGGCTCAGTTAGGTGACATTTTTATTGTGCATTCCACCAAAGGAGTTTTTCAATTAAAAGTGGATGATATTGAATACGTAGAATATAAAAATTTCAAAGTGCTAACAAAAACCAAAAAATAACCCCTCGATCAAAGTCACGATTCCTCTGAATAGAGGGTCGTGCATTATGTATCTTACCTCTTTCACTCAGAAAACACTGTTTATTTAGGCTGTAAATTTCCAAAACAATTACGCGAAACAATTTACAAAAATTTCCAAACACATAAGATCGATCCCTATGAGTATACGCCAGAGGGTTTCTCTTTTCATTGCTGGAATTTTATTTGTGGGATTTACGATCCTGACGTCGTTTCAAATCTACAGAACAATCACTGACCTTCGCTTAGAAATCCAAGAAAATGCAAAAATCACATCCGAAAAATGGTCTTATCAGATCCAAGAACATTTGAATGCGATGATGGGAGTCATTCGTGGTTATCGATTTGCATTATTTTATGCTTCGCCACCTAGAGAAGCAATGGTGAGTAGTCTTCGGGAAATTTTAGAAAGGAATGATAATATTTTTGGAATTTGGCTTTGTTATGAACCGAATGCCTATGAAGGAAGGGATGCGGCTTTTGTTTTGAAACCCGGGCATGATAAAACGGGAAGATTTATTCCTTATCTCCACCACACTCCCGATGGAAAAATCAATTTTGAACCACTTGTCGATTATGATAATCCAAATGGTGCAGGCGATTTTTATCTCCAGGTGAAAAAGACAAATAAGGCCAAAGTTTTTGGTCCCTATGAATACCTTGCTGGAGGTAAAAAAATCCAAATGATTTCTTTGGTTGTTCCCATTTATCCCAAAGGAAAATTTTTAGGTGCAGCAGGAATTGATTTAGATATTGGAACACTGCAGGAAAAAATTGGGGACAACCGGCCATTTCGTGGTCAGGGATACATTTCCTTCATTTCAGATAACGGAACTTATGTGATGTATGGGCAAGACAAAGAGAAACTTGGGAAAAAAATCCAAAATCCAGAACATCTCAAAATTTATTTAGAAAAATTGAAATTAGGAAAAATGTTTACCATCCAACATGATGGATACACAGATTATTTTACTCCATTTCATATTGGAAAAGATCCACAATTTTGGGCATTACAGGTCAGTATTCCTGATTCTATTCTCACCGAACAAGTAACAAAAGTGATCATTAGTTCTGTGACAATCTCTTTACTCATACTTTTTGTTGTTTTGTTTTTCTTAAATTTTGTTTTTAAAAATTTGATTAGTAACCGCTTAAACAAAGCAATTCAATTTTCCTCTCAAATTGCAAGTGGAAATCTATCAACATCTGCGGACGAAATCAATACTGATGAAATAGGTAGTTTGTTAGAATCGATGAATCAGATGAGAAATAGTTTGGTATCAATCATTGGAGATATCAAACAAACAGTGGAAAAATTGGGTAACCAATCAAAACAAATGGCATCAACTTCTCAAAACTTATCGGATATATCTCAAACACAGGCAAGTGCTGCGGAAGAATCTTCAGCTGCAGTAGAAGAATTGTCTGCTTCTGCTGATAATGTTGGTAAATCAATGGAAGAAGCTGTTCTTAAGATGAAAGAAATTGATAAGTCCGTTTTAACACTTCGGGAAGAAGTACAAAACATCAATAAAGAGATGGAATACTTAGCTAAGTTTGCATCGGAATCACGAGAACACGCTGTTGTTGGTGAAACTGCCATGAACGATTCCACAAAGGCGATGGAAGACATTGGTGAAAAAGCGGAACGAATCAGTGAAGTATTGGATATCATAACTGAAATCTCAGAAAAAACCAATTTATTAGCACTCAATGCTGCAATAGAAGCAGCAAGAGCAGGGGATGCAGGACGCGGATTTGCAGTCGTAGCAGAAGAAATTGGAAAACTTGCGTTACAAACTGGTACTTCCGTGAAAGAAATTGGAGATTTAGTTATTTCTACGAATTCAGCTGTAGAAAATGGAAACCAAAAAGTAACAGAAGCCGCTCAAGTATTAAATCTATTGAATAACAGAGTCAAAGAATTTGAAACTTCCGCAAAGCGCGTATTAAATTCAGTTCTCTTGCAGGAAAATAATGCAAAGGACATTGCACAAAATTCAAATTTACTTACTAATCTAAATTTACAAATTGAAGAAGCAGTGTTTGAGCAAAAACGGGCAACTGAAGAAATTTCCAAAACGATCATTAGTATTTCCAATGGCACTCAGGATGTTGCCTCGGGATCTGACCAACTAACAATAGTTTCTGCTGATATTGCCTCACAAGCTTCTTATCTTTCAACACAGGTAGAGAAGTTCAAATTGAAGTAAAAAAAAGCCCACTTTTAGTGGGCTTTTTCAATAAAATCTCTATTTAGATTTAAAAACTATTTCGAGAAAAATCTTTTTTCAACTTCGTCTGGAAGTTTTTGTCCTGTGAGTTTTGCTCTTTGTACTAGTTCCCAGAAATAACGGTAAGTTGCTCGGTCATGAAGATCTCCATCATGTTGGATTGGTCCCCAATCAGCATCTTGTGCTTTGATAAGAATATCACAAGCAGTTTGAGTTTCTGCAAAGTTAGGTGCCATCGCATCTAAAATCGATTGGATTTGTGCTGGATAAATTGACCACATACGTAAGAAACCAAATTCATCATGAGCACGTTTTGCATCTTGGTAAGTTTGGTACGTGTTTTTTAAATCCAAAGTTACGTTGTGCGCAGGGATCACTCCATTCATAAGTGCTGCAGCGACCATAGTTGATTTCGCACGTCTTAACAATTCGTGATCAAACTGACCTGGTGACTTCATACATGAAGCAGGGATTGCACCATGGTGACCAGAAATAAAATCCATAAGTCCAAAATCCAAAACTTGTAACCATGGAAGGCTTGCAATTTCGAATACGTCGTTTAATGCTCCGTGAGTTTCAATCAATACGTGAATTGGAATTTCTCTTTTGATTCCTGCTTTTTTGCAAGCATCTTGGATGTAAGTGATTTGTTCTTTCACTTGGCTTGCTTTTGTTGGTTTTGGAATTGTGATATAAGCGATTACGTTTCCAGCACCTGGAACGATGATATCAATATCACCTCGCCAATGTTCGTTGGTATAGTCATGAATCCGAACACCACTCATTTTGTGTTTGTTAAGTTCAGAGTTTTGAATACGAACAATCATTTCTGCGTGTTCTTTTTCTTTCCCTGTTTGAGCACCGTCTTCACAGTCCATCGTAATGTCGAAAAGTCCGCCAAGTTTGTTTTGTAACTCGAGAGCCTTTGTGATGAGTTTTTCAGATCCAGCGAAGTGTTCACAAGCAGGAATGATAGGGAAAGGTTTTTCTCCTGCAAAGAGAGCTGATTGCGGGTGAGTCAGTGCCATTTAGTATACCTTTTTCGGATTTTTTTACCAAGTTTTGTGAATTTTGCCTGTCGTCCAGGATTTAATGGCAAAATCTGAACTGCACTAAGCTCCTAGAAACCGTTTCAGCAATTTTACATGGATGGTATTTCTCTCATCGTTAAGAAATTTCTGGGCGAACCCTTTGTGCCAAAGGGCCGGGCCAGTCCGGGCTCCGCCTTCGGCTCCGGTCGAAAATCGACTTCCCCTGCCTGTCCCTTTCGCAAATCTGGAAATTGATTTGGATCCAAACGATATTTACACTCCACCAGGCGGACCACCGCCGACCAATCCCAATGTGAAACATCTATTCGAAAAATGGGGAGAAACAAACATCCGCCAGTTAGTTTCCGATTTTTATGATTTAATCCAAACCTCCGAAATTCGTTGGATGTTCAAGGGAAATTGGGATTTGGCAAAAGAGAAACAAGCTGATTTTTTAATTCAGGTGTTAGGTGGTCCAAGTTATTATATAGAAAAATGGGGTCCTGCAAGGATGAGGATGCGTCATTTTGTATTTCCCATCTCAGAAAAAGAAAGGACAACCTGGTTTCAATGTTATGATGAGGCCTTACAAAAATTTGATTTCGATCACGATGACAAAATCGACTTTCTATATTTTCTCGATGGTTTTAGTGGTTGGATGGTGAACCGAAAAGAACCACCATGGGAAAAGTATTCTGAATCTGATACCCAAGAGAGTGGGTAAAATACAATTTCGTACATTTCCTAAAAATTGATATTGAATGTAATTACGAAGTCTCGATCGATTTATATCGCAGATATTGATGCGTATATTGCAAATGGATTAGTTATGATTTTCTAGTAGTTTTAAGATGACTGCTTTTTGAGCATCGAGTCTATTTTCAGCTTGAGTGAAAATAATCGATCGATCACTTTCTACCATCTCTCTCGTGATTTCATAACCTGCGTGGATCGGCATGTCGTGCATCACTTTGGCTTTTGTGTGTCTCATAAGTTCTGCATTCACTTGATACGGCATCATCATTTGGATTCGTTCTTCTTTTTCATTTTGAAACTTTGGATCATTAAAAAATTCCATATCCACCCACGTATCAGTATATACATAATCAGCGTTAGATACTGCTTTTTTTACATCCATTTCCCAAGAAACAGTTCCTTTTGTCTTTGCTCTTTCCATTGCATTTGTAACAATAGATTCTTTGGTTGCGATGGGTGTAACAAGTATTAAATGAATGCCTAGTGCAGCCGTAATCTCTACAAGTGAATTGGCTACATTATTATGAACTCCAATATAACATAAGGTTTTCTTTTTCCAATCATTGGGTGAGTCCATTACAATTGTAAGAATATCTGCTAAGGATTGACATGGATGAAATAAATTACAACAGCCATTGATAACGGGGACAGTCGACCCCGATTTTAGTACTAATAAATCTTCGTGTTTTTTTAAACGTGCCATAATGATGGCAACATTACTCGAAAGATACCTTCCTTCAAAATCAATATCGGAAAGTAAAAAATTGGATGCCATCCAATCTAAGAAAATTGCATGTCCACCAAGTTCCGTCATACCAGCTTCAAAAGATACTCTGGTTCGCGTGGAAGTTTTTTGGAACAACATTGCCAGAGAACGTCCAGACATATGCCCTGAAAAGTACACCCGATTTTTCTTTACATACACTGCAAAGTCGAGAAGTTCTTGGATTTCTCCATCGGACCAATCTTGCCAGGATATCAAATGTTTCACTTGGGACATAGCTTCCTTACAAGTATCGGATTGTATAGTTCCTAAATCGAGAGGAAAGTCTTCCGATTGGAACGAAGAAATCGTTTTTTTATGCTGCCGATTCCGCCATTGATCTTGCGATGATAAAATTGGGTAAAATTAACTCCTCGGCAAATTTGATCCCAAATTGGATCCCATCTTCAGTTTCTTTCATCCAAGCGATTTTTCCTCTGAAGGATATTCTAGACCGTGTTAAATCACTTTCAATGACCCCAGTTACCTGATCTTTTTCTTTTAATCCAATTTCGTGTTGGATCCAACTACTGACTCCAAGCTCAGATATGTTACCTATTTTTGTTACCAGAAACTCTGGTTTTTCATTGATAGAAAATAATTTTAAGACTAGGTCATCCCATTCGATCGATGGTATTCTTTCTGTTCTTCTCGTGTTTAACATAATAAGCCCCCTAACGATTGTACCAACACTATTCTGCAAAAATCGTGCCAATGGGCTTGGTTAGGCATTCAGTGGTATTTTCATCGATAAAGCACAACTATGCCATGCATTTGCCTTCGAATGCCGATTCTATTAGCATCCCCAAAGGAACAAAAGAGGAAAAATGCCTTCATTTTACCAAGTGTTAACAAGGAAAGGTGGAGTTCCTATTTCCCTTTTCAATGCTTGCAGGATAAATCTCACTTGCCCAGATAATTGATTTCTCGGTATATAGCCGATAGAGGAAAGACATGCTTAAACAAATACTTACACCTTTTCTAATGACAGCTGTACTCTTTTCTTTGGTCTTTTGTGGTCCTTCAGAAGAAACAAAAGAAATCCAAGGAAAAGCGAAACAAATCATTGGTGCTTTACCCGAAAAAATGCCTGGATCTGAAAATGATTCTGAAAAACTCATTTCACTCGGTAAAAAACTATATTTTGAGAAAAAACTTTCGATGAATGAATCTCAGTCCTGTAACTCCTGTCACAATATTGAAGGAAAATCCGCAGGTGTAGATAATCTTCCCACTTCACCTGGTGCATACGGCAAAAATGGAGATCGGAATTCACCAACAGTGTTAAATGCTGGATTTCACTTTGTTCAATTTTGGGACGGAAGAGCTGCGGACCTAAAAGCACAAGCCAAAGGTCCTATTTTGAATCCTGTGGAAATGGCAATGCCTTCCGAAAAAGAAGTTCTAAAACGAATCAATGAAGACGCTGAATATCCAAAATTATTTGCGGAAGCTTTCCCTAATGATAAAGATCCAGTTACTTATGATAATCTTGCAGGAGCAATTGCTGCTTTTGAAAGGACATTGGTGACTCCTTCCAGATTTGATGACTTTGTAAAGGGAGATTTTAAAGCAATGAGCAAAGCGGAACAAGAAGGGTTTAAGAGTTTTCTTGCTGCTGGTTGTACATCTTGCCACTCTGGAAATTTACTCGGAGGGAATTCTTACAGAAAAGTCGGTTTAGTAAATGAATACAAAACTGAAGATTTGGGGCGTTTTAATGTTACCAAAAAACCCGAAGATAAATTTGTTTTTAAAGTTCCAAGTTTAAGAAACATCACTCTAACAGGGCCTTATTTCCATGATGGAAAAATCGCTACGATTGAGGAAGCTGTTCAAAAAATGGCTTACCACCAATTAGGAATTAATCTTTCTGAAGAAGAAACAAAAAAGATCGTATTGTTTTTAGGAACATTGGCTGATAAAAATCGAGCCAATTAGTCGATTTTCTGAAGATGGTCCCGGATCCCCGAAAGTAAATCGAGGGATTTTAGGGTCCATTTTTCTAATGCCCGGTAACGAAGTGCCATGGGGATTGGTTTTAAATAGTTTTTAAAATCCTTTGAACCAAGTGTCTTTAGTACAGACACCATTTGGCAAGCAATCACCCGTAAAGTTGGTTCGAATTCAGTATGACCAAATTCCAATTGTAAAGCATCGGTAATCCGCTTCTCATAATTTTCCCATAACTGAAGATACCTTTGTTCCAAAGCAGGTTCATCCATCCAAGAGTGAAATCCAGGTAATGATTCGATGAGCTGATCAGGGTCGATAGAATGTATGAGTGACCAAATAAATTCTTGGAAAGCATCAAAAACAGACTGATTTTCCTTTCGAGACAAAAGGCTAAGGATGAGTTGGTCACAGAATTGAATTTCATCTCGAAACGCTAATTCTTCCTTCGCGCCAAAGTAATTGAAAATTGTTTTTACTGAGACATCGGCTTCATCTGCAATTTCAGGAACAGTGACCTTAGAGAATCCCTTTTTTTGAAACAATTGTTTCGCAACGAAAAGAATCATTTCTTCGGTATTTTGCTTTTTGCGCATTCGAAGTGGTAAGCGGTTCAACATCTTCTTTTCCATAGTTACCTTTCTGTCCGTTTTGGTTCTAAAAAATTTTCATTTCAGATGGAATCAAAAAAATTGTCATTTTTATCTTTTCCAGAATCCATTGGCAGACACAAAATTCCAATTGATGGCATCTCAATTCCAGATTTGGAATGAATGAAAATAAATTAAGACAATATTTATGTCTAAAGTAAATTTACTGTCAATGTAATTTTACATTCCATGTAAAATTACATTGACGATAAAATGAGATGTCATTATACAGCCTCAAATCTCGATAGAAGGCAATTTGATGTTAAAATGGTGGCAGGTACTCTCTGGATATGCAAAAAGCATTGGCCTTAGACATTAGCTTTCCTGAAAATTGAATTTTAATTCCTAAAAATCAGCATCTCCGTTAACGGAGGGGAAATTCTCCAAAACTTGGACTTTTAAAATTTGGTATTCAACACGATACAGAGAAAATAATTAGAATATGTCCCATACTTATCGTGATCAATTATTTTCATGGATGAAAACCCATGTGTATCGTTTTTCCGAAACACCCTTTCGCCTGGCGAGTGGATTGGAATCTCAACATTATTTTAATTGTAAAGAGGTAACTCTACATCCAGAACGATTAGCAATCATCGCAGACTGTTTCATTGATGAAATTATTCCAAAATTAGATGTAGAATTCCAAGCGATTGGCGGCCTTACTCTTGGTGCGGATCCGATAGCATATGCTATTTCCTTGGCTTATGGAAAGAGGGGCAAAACCATTTTTCCACTCGTTGTAAGAAAAGAGTCCAAGGGACATGGAACAGGTCAACAAATCGAAGGGTTTTGGAAAGAAGTAAAATCTTGTTTGGTTGTTGATGATGTGATCACAACTGGTGGTTCCACTTTAAAAGCTGTTAAAGTTTTGAGGGATGCAGGAATTACGGTCACAAATGGAATTTGTATTCTTGATCGTGAGGAAGGTGGACGGGAAAATTTGGAAAAAGAAAATGTTTCGATGGCTTCCATTTTTAAAAAGAGTGAGTTTTTCTAATGAGTGAAAAAAAGACATTTATCTACGATGTAACATATTTTCGAAAAAAACTACTGACCCGCACCTGGACGATCGTAGTATTATTTCTACTATTTGTAGTTTATAATAGTCTACAAATTCCAGCTGAGGGACGAGTTCAATTTTTCACTTTATTTGTGCCATTACTGGCTCTTTTTTTTTGGTTTCTTCGTAGGAATTATTTGAAACAAATAGAAATTCTTTCGAGTGGGAAAGTGGAGTTAGATGGTGGATTACTGAATCAGTTTGATTCAAATGGCAATTGTGCATCAATTCGTATCAAAGATTTGGAAAAAATCACATTAGATAAGTTCCGTGGTTATGATCGTGTTATTTTGGAAACGAAGGAAAAAATTCATCCAATAGTAAATCTTAAAAATCGAGAGGAATTGATTTCGATCTTAGAAAAGACTTCGGGAATTAAGAAAGAAGAAGATTTAACGGAAGATAGTTTGTGGAATCGAAAAACTCCTATTTATTTTATTCCTAGTGTGGTTGTGCTTGTGATGCTCTACATTCCTCTAGTAAAAGTTAAATTTCCAATTCTAAATCCAGAGTTTCTTGGATTATTTTTTAATGTCAATTTGATTATCTACTTATTATATGCTCCAGAAAAGGAAAATCATATCGATAGTAAGTTTTCGTTGAAACGAAGATTGATTTTTATAAGTTTAGTTGTATTTTTCTTTCAAGTATACACTCAACTTGATAAAGTAGGTTGGTTTAAGAGTTAATTCTTGTCCTATTTACGGTCACTGTTTTGATCCAACTCCTTGGCGAATCATGTTTAATTTAGCTTGGGCATAACGCCTTAGTTCTATCATTTCATTGGCATATCGTTTTAATAGATTGTCTTGTTCCATTCTACTTTCCATTAATTGGATTGTATCTCTGACATATTTGATGTCTTTTTCTTCCTTTAGTTTTCCACTTTGAATTAATTTTTTTACAATATCAAATTCATACTTTCTGAAATGAACTCTAAGTAAAAACTCTGTTGAAAAGTTATCTTTTGCTTTTACCCAATTCGAATCAATTTTCTCTTTCGGTGCTTGGTCCTTTAATTGGTCAATTGCCCTTTTCGTTGGGTCATTTTCTCTAAAGTTTGCATTATTTGCTAATTCCTCTGCAACTAATACTTCGTCTTTATAAATTTCTTGAAGTTTGTTTCTTCGCCATTGGTCAGTATATTCGTAACTTTGAGCGGTTAACATCCGTTGGAATTCTTCCAACATCACAGATAAGTTAATCGAACGTCCTAAAGGAGTGTTATTAAATTCTTTTATTTTTGGAAACAGCTCTCGAGTGATCTGAAAAGCAGATTTGCGTTTGTAATTACTCGCTTCATAAAGTTTTTCTAATGATTCTTCTGAATGTTTTTTTAGTTCATTCAGAATGAATGGTTCTGCAAATACGTAAGCATCCTCACCATATACAAACAAATTTGGGTCTGGTGATACAATTGAAACTATAAATATATAGTGGCTATCTCGAAGTGAAGTTAAAAGTTTTCTGATATCTTCTTCGGTGCGAGCAAGTTGAGAGGACCAAACTCGTAAATGAGTATCGGATGTTGGGATTTTTTCTCGAGATTCTAAATTCTCCTTTCGAATCATGTCTGCGAGATCCAAACAAACTTTAATACTTCCGGCCATGTCTTAAAATTAAGTAAGGTATATTTTTGGTAAAGAATTATTCGTAATTCAACTCATTTGAAATCTTCATTCTGTAAACAAAATAAAATGGGATAATCGTTATAATGGTTGTATACAAAAGTATTAAGATCGGTAGAATTGCTACAAAGTGAACTGGGAATGTAAATATCAAATCCCATCCGAAAGCATTTCGGTTAATTCCAAATATGACAATTGGTGAAAGGATTAGACTATTTATTAGTCCAGAAGTCATTCCAGCGACTAATAGAAAACTAGTCTGGTAAAATAATAGTAAAAATATTTGTAAGAAATTCATACCGATAGCCTTTAAACCAGCTAGTATTCGAGATTTTTCTCTTACATAATAAAAAATTGATGTACCTAATGATAATAGAGAAATAAGAATCGCTGTGAGTTTTAGCGAATCAAGTACAGAAAACACCCGATTCATACCTGTTATATATAGTTCTTTCAGTTTTTTTTGATCCAAGTAAATGAGTTCATTTTCGCTAGCAAGCTGTTCTATTGTATTTAAGGCCTCATTTTTATTAGATAAATCTGAGATGGTTAATCGGATAGAGTTTAATTCTTGGATTGGAAATAACGCATTGTATAACGAAAAATCCATAATAATCGTCCCTCTCTCAGAGAAAAAATTTTCTTTTTCGTCTTGTACTTTTAGGAATACCTCCCCTTTATAGGGAGTGCTGATTTTTAATCGATTTCCTTTGCAGATTTTTTCAAGATAACATAAGTTCTTTGAAACAATAATTTCATCTTTGTTTTCATTTTCTCGAAATTTCAAAACATGTAGTGTGAAATAGTTGCCATTTACAATGAATTTGGAATTAATAAAAAATGGTTCTACTTGGCTAAATAAATTTGTTTTTTCTAATTTATCTAATAGGTTAATCGAGACTCCTGGTTCACCCGAATTTAATTTTTTTTCGTTAATTAACGAAAAATCAGATTGGTTCTCTTCATGAATCCATCTCTTCAGGGAACTCTCATAACTTAATGTCAAACTTGATAATGTAAATACTAGGGACGTTGCCAACATGATTGTAGAAATTGTTAAACCATTTTTCCATGATTCCATTTCAATTTCTTTAATTGCTAAAAGGAAACTGGTTGATATATTGAGTTTTTTTGAAAATTTTGAAATTCCATTCACTATCAATGGAATTGATATATAATTAATCAAAATGAAACCAAGTAGAACAAGAGATACTCCAACTAGGCCTGGTAGTATCTGTTTTTGGATTTTAATGTTCCCAATGATAATGCCTAAAAATATGAATAGAAACGATAAAAACCATTTTAATCGTATAGTGGATTTGGGATTTGATGTTGATTCATTCTTGTCTTTAAGTAATTCTATAGGTAAAATGTGGTAGGCCTTCATTGCATTAAATAAGGCACTTATTGTTGAACCGGCTAGGGATAAGAATATCCCATAGAATAAAATTACACTTGGGAATTCTTTATATGATTCTAGTTGTGATGAGTCAGTAAGTGTATTCGATGTTTGAAAAAAATTATATTTTGCTAGTATAATCCCAAGAAATGTCCCTATAATCCCGCCAAACAAACCTAATAGCAATGCGAGAGTCATAAATAGTAGAAAGTTATTTAAACGAGTCCCACCTATTGAAAGTAAGATGCCAAATTCAATTTGGCGGGATAAGAATATCCCGGTATATATATTCGAAACCATAAAAAAAGAAATAAGGACAGAAACTAGAGAAATGATGGTTAAATTTATTTTCAAAGAACCAAGGGCGACTCCAGCCCTTTCTTTGATCTCATTCATTGATTCAAATTTCCAATTTTGATTTCTGAATAATTGGGAGAAGTTTACAATCCAAGATACATTTTCTGCTTGGTTTTGGACTAAGATGTTGATCGTAGTATAAGTGTTTTTAAACCCACATAAAGTTTGTAGTCGTTCGATATCTGTTACAACAAATAACCCATCACTTTCAATTGGTAAAATTTCATCCTTCTTTATCGTTAGGGTTTGATTACATAAATGAATGGAAACATCTGGTTTATTGTTTAATGTTTTTTGCAATAAAGAATTGCTAATAAAATACTTAGGAAAATTTTTTCTATTATTTTGATTCTTAGAGGTGATATTGAACGTAATTAGATCTCTGCCGATGATAGGAAAACTTAGTGATTGATTATCCGCAAGCGTAATAAACCCGTTTATGAATAACTCAGGTTCGATTTGGAATGCTTCTGGTAAATTCGAATCCAAGGAAAATAATGTATTTGTATCAATTTCACCTTGTGTTGCGTTTGGTACATATCTCCCGATCAAATTTTGAGAATTGAAACCTATTGTTTGGTCTACTAAACTTTTTTCAGCTTTCCAACCATTAATCTGAGTGCTGACGAATAATGCGATACCAAGTGTGATACTGACTAAATTAAAAAATACTTTGCTTAGATTATTTTTTAAATAGCCAAAAATGAAATTCAAATATAAATGAATCATTTTTTGATCAAAGATCCATCTAACATATGATAGTTTGAGTTTCCTGATTTTCCTATTTCTTCATTGTGAGTTACTATGAAAACTGTGATGCCTAAATCAGAGACACACTTTTGGAATAATTCTAATACTTGTTCGGAGGATTTTGAATCTAGGTTTCCTGTAGGCTCATCTCCAAAAATGATCTTTGGTTCATGAACAATGGATCTAGCAATCGATACTCTTTGTTTTTCACCTCCTGACATTTCTTTAGGTGTAAAATTCCACCGATGGTTTAAACCTACGATATCCAGAATTTCCTTTGATTTTTTCTCAGCGTATTGTTTACTCTTTCCTGCTAGAAGGAGTGGGATTGAAACATTTTCCACAGCAGTGAGGTAGGGAAATAAATGAAAAAACTGGAAAACTATTCCGATTTTGTCTCTCCTGTATTCCGTTAGCTTACTTTCCGTTGCACCTACCATTTCTTGGCCAAAAATTCGAACACTTCCCTCATCAGCCGTTTCGATGGCTGAAAGGATATTCAAAAGAGTGGATTTTCCACTCCCAGAAGGTCCCATGAGTGTAACGAATTGTTTTGCAGGAATTTGTAGGTTGATGTTCTGTAACACGGGAATCATGAGAGAACCTTGCTTGTAGCTTTTTTTCAGATTTATTACATCAACTGCATAATTCATTTTTGATTAGCCAATTTCATCGTTTAATCTAGATTCATTTCCCTAATATAGGACAGATAAAAACGTCATTTGGATCGGAAACGAAGAGTGGTATTTTGTTTTTTGATCCATTTTTGGGTTTTCAAAGTAGAGGAGTGTCCATTTTGTTATGATTCTAAAATCGTCTTCGGATTTCTCTGTTTTTTTTCCGTCAGTGAAAAAATCAAAAAATTCGTTTGTGAATATGGAACAGATATGACCTTTATAGGCTAAGAGGTAATTTTACTCAATTTTTGGCGTTCCCATGTATTTTTACTCCAAGAGAATTTGGAAAATGGTACTTTCGCTCGTCCCAAATAAGTTTAGAATAACCCCTAAAAATCAAATGATTCTCTATCCAGGATTTGAATTTTGGTCAACTTATGTTAGAAGATAAACGTATATCAATATTGAGATCTTTCGTTGTTGGGATTGCTGCATTATCACCACTTCTCATTTTGATCATAAGTAATGAAGATATTTTATCAGTCGACTTTCCTATATTAGTTGGACTTTTTATCCAAGCCTACATTGGTTTTTCTTCGTTTATGCTTGTTCAATCTTATGAACCCAAGGAAAAAAATAAGGTAACAGTTGGGTATGCTATTTTTTGGTCTGCTTTGGGTATTTGTTATATATCTGGTAAATCATTAATGATGCCCATAGCCCTTGAAATTACCTCATTTTCGACCATCCTGATTTATTCCGGTACAGAATATGGGAAAAAACAAATCGAGAGTTTAGGCTCTTTGCTTTTGGCTTCGGGTATCGCAGCTTTATTTTTATCGGCTTGGGTGATGTTACCTGATGGTGATAATATTGGAATTTTACTATTGTTAATCGGACTATTAATCAAATCCGGATTTTCTGGTTTTCATATTTGGTTGCCTAAGGTTAATGAAGGAGGGCCATCTCATGCTCTCGGATCTTTTGCAGGTGTCTTAGAAATATTTCCTTTATTACTCTTTTATCGTTATGTACTACCGAATCAGTTGGATCCAATCATCTATCAAGTATTATTTCCGTTAGCTGCTTTAGGTATATTTTTTGGTGGAATCACAAGTTTCTTTCACAAGGATCCAAAAATATCTTTAGCCTATAGTTCGATCGAATCACTTAATTTTTTATGGTTATGTTTGATTATAACTGGGATGTTTCAGTTTTCTGGTGATATCGATTTAATGAATTTAAGTAATTCATTTAGGATTTTGTTTTTTTTAAGCTTATTTCATCATTCTTTCTCGAAAACATTTCAACTTTTTTCAATAGGAATGGTTTCAAGACTTATAAATTCAAACAATAGTGATGAATTGAAGGGTATTGGTAGATTACTCGGAATATCTCCATTACTATTAGGAGCTGGAACTTTTAGTTATGCTGTATTGCCAGGGACGATCGGTTTTGTTTCGGAAGCTACATACTTTTATTTAAATGTAAGGATATTAGATCTACCAATAGGTCGTTCTGTGTTTTTATTACCTTCAATGATATTCATATTCTTTGGAATTGTTCTTGGTGGATTCACTCACATTAAATTGTATCTAACTATGTTTTTATCTATTCCAAGGAACAATATGAACTTAATTCCATTTGGAGATATGCAAAAACGATGGTTATATATTTCTCTGTTGAGTCTCGCCTTTATGATTTATCTATTTCCACTAGTATTGCCATTTTTTATTGAGTTGCCGATGTTAAAACCATTTGCGGATCAGCAATTGATCGATTGGTTTTGGAACATTTCTTTTGTATCCATGGTTACTATACTAGTTATTATCGTTTTTTATCTTTATGATCGTTGGAATCGGAAAAAAATTGCAGAGTTAAAACGAAAGACTTGGGATTGTGGTGGGGGTTATTCGGGGCACGAACTATCAGTACCTTCGACTGTTTTTTCCAGGCCTCTAAATAATTCTCTGGGAAGATATTTTGTGAATAAAATGGGAGATTCGATAGTTGACAATTTGATCATCAAATCTCTTACATTTATATTTAATTTTGGAACAAAACTTGTTTCTTCAACAAACGAGCCTAAAGAAGAAGATATAAGTAAATACCTAGCGATTTCTTCTATGTTTTTGATTTTCATTTTTTCATTATTGATATTTGGCGATTTTAAAGGATAACATCATGGAGTCTTACATTCATTTTGTTTACCTAGTTTTTTTATTTGTATGCCTTCCTTTTTTGTTAACAGGTATTTTTCGAAAAGTAAGAGCATATGCGCAAGGTAGGCGTGGACCAAGACTCATCCAGTTTTATCTGGAGATATGTAAATCTTTTTTGAAACATCCTGTTGTTAACAACAACTTTTCATCTATCTCAATGTTGGCTCCGAGAATTGTAATTTATTCATCGTTGATGATTTGGAGTATTGTTCTTTTTGAATGGGCACCTTTTATCTTAATTCCATTTTTTTTAGCCTTATATCGATTCGCTTATATTGGTTTTGCTATGGAAGGTGCAACTTCCTTTGGTGGTATGGCATCGGGAAGAGAGATTTTATTGTCAGTGATGGTGGAGCCAACTTTTATTCTCATGATACTAGCTGCACAATCACATATCGAAATTTCTGAAACTCCTCAAGGAATATTAATAGGATTACTATTTTTAACTTTATCCTTTATTACAATTCTTGCGGAATTAGCAAAACCTCCATTTGATGATCCACGAACTCACCTAGAGTTAACAATGGTTCATGAGGCAATGATTTTGGAAGCGTCTGGAAGGCAGTTGGCATTTTTTGAATTAGCAAGTTCTATCAAACTTTCTGCATTACTTGTTTTTTTGGTTAAGTTAGCATTAGAACATTCAAAGCTATTTAAATCTAATTATTTGAATGGAATCAATCAGGAATTCCTGATTTTACCTGCAGTAGTTCTTTTGGCAATTTTGATAGGTTTTTGGGAAGCAAATAGTGTTCGAAGGAAATGGACCTGGATACCTGAATTTATGGGATTAGCATTTATTGCGATTTTGATCTTAGGAACCCTGGTTAAACTTTCATAGGATAACACAATGATATACGATTTCGTTTATTTATTATTACTCTTGTCTGGGATTGTTGTCTTAGTTGAAAATCGATTAAGTCGGATTATTTTATTTTTAAGTCTTCAAGGTTTTCTGCTTATCTTTCCTGTGATTCAAACTCATGAAGGTGATTGGCAACATGCAATTTCATTAATTTTGTTAGTTGTACTTTTTAAAGGACTATTAACTCCATGGATTTTAAACTGGACTGCGGATAAATCAAAAATGAATGAGAGTACCACTCCTAGATTTGGTTACTTGGCAACACTCTTGTTTATGGTTTTAGGATTGGTACTTGCTGTTAAAATAACGGAAGGAGTTCCATTGTTGTCGATTCCTGTTCATAAAATAGCATTGATTTACGTGATTTTATTGGTATATGTAGGTATTTTGTGTTTTGTTGTTAGGCGGAATTGGTTGGCGTTAATTGCTGGATTTTGTGTATTTGAAAATGGAATATTTGTTCTAACTATGGTATTGGATAAGGGATTACCATTTGGTTTGGAGTTTGGATCATTTTTGGATGCTATATTGGTAATAGTTTCGGGAGGAATATTGCAACTATCGCCTCATATGCATGTAAAGGAAAGAAAGTTATGATGGAAATCGTATTTTATTTATCTGGTATCATAACTTTTGTTATTATATTTTTAATTTCTATTTTTGCTCCCACTAAAGGACAAACAAGGATTTGGTTGTGGAGTTTACTCAAAATTTGTTTTTTTTCTGTATTATTTTATTCTTGGTTTACGGATAATATTGTATTAAAATGGATTTTGATTGAAGCTTCAACTTTGTTTGGAGCGTTATTAATTTCGTCGAGTGGAACGGAACGATCTTTCCATGTTGGATGGAAATTTTTATTGATTAATTCCTATGCCCTTGGTTTGGCTTTTTTGGGGATTGTAATACTTCTATTTGCATCCACTCCTTTACAAAATTTAGATTTTGCTTCTCTTAAACTTGGTTTAGAAGGCCAATCGGGTCTTCTTGTGGAAACAGGTATACTTTTAACGATTTATGGCTATAGTGGGAAGTTGGGTTTGGTACCAAATCACTTTTGGGTTGGTGATACTTATGCAGAAAGCCCTAGCCAAATATCTTCTTTGATTGCGTCGTTTGTCCCTGTTAGCGTAGTTCTTGCAATTCGACCGTTGATTAAGCTGGAAAATGAATTAAATGTTCATTTGATCAATGCCTCCAATGGATTATTGTTCATTGGAATTTTAACTATTTTATATTCAACTTTGATGTTAGTATCTCGAGATGATATTCGAAGAATTTCAGCTAAGGTTGCACTTTTCCATACTGGAATGTTAACACTATTTTTATGGTTGGATGTTTCTGATGAAGTATTTTACTTTTTACTCGCGACAACAGTTTTAGTGAAACTTCTTGTCTTTTTGTCAATGGGCATATTAAGAATGGATGCTGGGAAACGAAATATTTCTCAGATCCTAAATGGAGCTAAGTTGAGCCATAAAGCATTGTATGTTTATTTATTGGCACTATTGATTGCATTTGTTTTTCCTCTTTCTCCAGTTTTTGTTTTGGATTTGAAAATCATCGAGATTGCGATCTTGAAAAAACAATTTTACTTATTTATATTTCCAATTTTGGGTTCCGTTTTCTTTTTTGTTTCTTTAAATAAAGTGTTACCAATGGTAAGGCTTGAGAACCGTGATTTTAATTCTGAAATATATGGAACATTACGTTTGCGATTTTATTTTTTTTGGATTAGTTTGCTTTTCACCATCTCTGTTGGTGCTTATGGAATGTATAATTTGATGGCAATTTACCTATGAAGAAAATTACAGGCATCACTCATTTTAACGGATCATATTTTCAATTCATTCATGAGAATCAAAATGTAGTTATGGAAGAGGAAGGGGCCAAAAAAAGTACGATTGATTTTTTATTGGATGATCAATATCCGATTTGGTTAGTTAGGCATTCTTTTGGACAAGACATGGGGCATGAAGATTATTCTGGTTTAAAGGAAGATGATTATTTGTCTGATCAGAGAGGTAAAGTTTTATCTTTACACCAAAAATCGGGAGTGATACGTGATTTAGCTTATCATGGATTGTCTGTCCCATTCTCAATCGATCATTATTCACATGCTGTTGGCCCCATCCACGCAGGTATCATAGAGCCAGGTCATTTCCGATTTGTTGTTGAGGGAGAAGTAATTCGTCATTTAACAATTCGTCTTGGTTACCAGAAACGAGGTATACAAGATATTTTAGTTGGTAAGTCGGTGGATCAGGTAATGCCATATTCAGAAATGATCTCTGGAGATACAAGTGTTGGATATGCATTAGCATTTTCAAAAATATATGAAGATTTTTATAAAATCACGGTAACAAAAGACATTCGTTTATTTCGATCTTTACTCGTAGAGTTGGAAAGAGTTGCTGTTCACATTGGGGATTTAGGTGGTATTTCGGAAGATATCGGTTATTATCCATTATATGGAGTGTGTGTTACCGATAGGGGAGCTGCACTCGGACTTATGGAGACATGGACAGGACACCGCTTTGGGAAATCAGTGATTCGTCCTGGAAAACTGTTACTCAATCATCGAATTAACGCCAAACAGGCTAAAGATGCCTTTTACCAATTAAAAAAAGTTTACCAAACTCGAATTCGTCCTCAAATTTTAAGAGCTCTTTCTATATCTACTCTTAAGGAGAGGATGCAAGGTTGTGGATTTATATCAGAATCCGATGTTCAAAAACACGGATTTATTGGAATGGTTTCTAGAATGGCAGGTGTCGTGGAAGACTTACGAATCAATCATCCAGATTACCCTGATTGGAATCCACTTCCTATAAAAGAAGAGCACCATCATTACAATGGTGATGTTTGGGCTCGGATGTACATTCGATATGCTGAAATTGAACAATCGCTACTTTGGATGGAAAAAAAAGTAGAGGAATTAGATTGGAATTCGATTTGGAATGCAAAAGAGATTGGATCATCATTAGATATAAAAGAAAAAAAAATACAACCCGGAATTTTTTATTCAACAGTGGAAGCATGGAGGGGTCCTTTGTTAGTTGCCCTTAATATTGATGACAATGGGTTTGTAATTAATTCTTATATTCGCGATCCTTCTGTATTAAATTGGCATGCACTTGAGTTAGCTGTTCGTGGAGAACAAGTGAGCGATTTCCCATTAAACAATAAATCGTTTAACCTAAGTTATGTTGGATTTGACTTATGAGTTTTTTATTTGAATTAAAGAATTTTTTCACGAAAAAAAATGTTCTCGATTTTGAGAAAACTTCCTATGTCCATCCGAACCAAAGAGGGATTCCAATACCGACAAAGGCAATGGAGAATGGATGTGGAAACTGTAAGGAATGTGAAACCCTTTGTCCAACAAAGGTAATCCAAAGAAAAGGGGATGACCTACTTACAATGGATTATGGAAAGTGCCTACAATGTGGACTTTGTGTAGAAATTTGCCCTGACGGTAAACTTCGTAATTCAGGATTTATATACACTTTCGTTTTACACCGAGAGGAATTTTACATTACTTACAAAAATGGAAAATTGGAAAGACCCAACCAATCTAAATTTACACTCACTGAAAACCAAGAACGATTTCGCCATTTAACACAAAAACGTGGGTTTTTGTATAGAGAAGTTGCAGCAGGTGGAAACAATACAGTCGAATCGGAACTGAATGCCTCCTATAATTCCGTTTTTGATTCCGAACGGGAAGGGATTCGATGTGTTGCGAGTCCCAAACATGCCGACGCCATCGTGTTTTCAGGGCCGGTCAGCGAAAATATGGTAGTTCCATTGCAAACTGCATGGGATGTCATCAGTGAACCCAAAGCATTGATTGCCTGTGGGACTGAAGCTGTCAGTGGTGGACTTTTCCCGCAAGGAAAGTTACCGAAAGAACCAGACCTTTATATTTCAGGAGATCCCCCAAGACCTGATGTCATTTTACAAGCCTTCCGTTTGTTATTAGGAAGATTTTCCTTCCAATTCCAAGAGGCGCTTCACAAATTTTTAGAGAGTGAAAAATAAGGCCCGTGGAATTAGAAAAAGAAGAAATTGTCAGAGTGTTGGTTTTAGAACCACAGAAAAAATCGTACGATACCATTTCCCAATTACTCTTAGAATGGTTTGGTGAATACATTGATTTGACATGGCGTTCTATTTTTGAGAATGGAGCCGAGGAAATTAAAAAAGTCCAGTATGACCTTCTCATCACTGAAATTCAATTCCCAGAATTAGAGGAATCTTCTGAATCTATCTTAGAAAAAATAATGGATATGGCCGGTCCTTCCGAACTTCCAGTGGTTGTGTTTACCAAGGCAGAGGGGAAACAACTACCAATCCATGCGTTTCAATTAGGTATCAATGAATACTTCAGCAAACGTAGGTTAAAGAAAAATATTTTAGAACATCGCTTCCGGAATTTGTTCCGGGAAATTTATCGTAAAAAAGTAGTATCCATCCAAATGGATGATAGTTTGAAACGTTTCCAAGATCTTTACGGGATGAACCAATCAGAAATTCAAGATTTGAATACGATGGTTAAAAAGTTTAAAAAGGAACTTGAGAAAGAATATGAAGAAAAGTTAAACTTAGAGTTTGAAAAAAAGAAAATGCAAAACGTATTTGGGATGTACGTTGACCCTATCATTGTTGAAAGTTTAATGAATAATACATTATCATTAGATCAAAAAGGGAAGGAACAAGAAGTATCAGTTTTATTTTCAGATATTCGTGGTTATACATCCTTATCTGAAAAAATGAAACCCGAACATGTAATTTCCTTTTTGAATGAATATTTTACTGCTATGACGGAAGTGATTTTGGGTTATGGTGGTATGATCGATAAATACATAGGTGATTCCATCATGTGTTTGTTTGGCGCACCAGTTTTTCAAGAAGACCATAGACAAAATGCTCTCGATTGTGCTTTAGAAATGTTGCAAGTATTCGAATTATGGCAACCAAAATGGAATCAAATTTATGGATTCACTCCGCAGATTGGAATCGGTGTGGCATCAGGGAATGTGATTGTAGGGAACGTGGGTTCGTTTCAAAAACTTTCATACACAGCAGTAGGGGATACTGTGAACATGGCTAGTCGATTGGAATCCATGGCTAAGCCAATGCATGTCTATGTTTCGGAAGGTTTATATAACCATCTACCGGAAGAGTATTCTAAAAAATACCGATATGAAGAATTGGAACCAGTCAAAATTAAAGGAAAAGAAGGTTTACACAGAATATTAAGTGTAAAACCAAATTAATGTAACTACAGGGTGCTACAAAACTGATACAATTCGTTTGTTTTCAGTTTTTCATCCTTGGTTGTTACATACACTTTCATATCTTCAATTTCTAATCCCAAAACACTTCGGTATTCTTCAAATTTTTGTATTGTTTCTGGTTCTTGTTTTCCATGGCCAGTTAGTTTGGCAATCACACCAGCAAAACCAATGATTTGTCCAAGGGAAGTTTGTTCTTTAATTGGTTTTGCTAAATCTTCAATTGAAGAAATAATAATCGAAGGCATTTTCCATAGTTTAGCTGCTGCACTTCCCATTTCATACGAGTCCACACCATACGCTTTTTTTTCCAACGTTATGAGGTTTACATCTGATGTTTGGAATTCTGTTAACACTTCTACATATTTTTTGCGATCTATAGTATTCAAAACGATACGACCTAAATCCTGCATGAGTCCACAAGTGATGGCAAGTTCGGCTTCTTTTTTGAATTTTTTTTCTTCACAGAGGATTTGGGCAAAAATTCCTTTCGCAACAGAATGATCCCAAACTTCATCCCGGAATTTTTTATAATTCCCTTGGCTAAAAAGAGAATCCGTCATCGACATTGCCACCATACTGCGAACGGTTTTAAAACCGAGACGAGTGATGACCTGCTTCATGTTGGCAACAGGATTTCCTCGGGAAAAAAAAGGAGAATTGGCTAATTTTAAAAGTCTTGCGACAAGGACCTGGTCAGATTGGACTTTTTTCTCTAACTCACCAAAAGAAAGTTCGTTATCATCTTCTAGGGAAAGTACGGAAAGTAAGACCGGCGGAACAATCGTCAGATCTTTGATTTGGGATAAGTATTCTTCCAGTGTTGCCATAAGTTTTGGGACCTAAAGTCAGAATTTAAAATCTTCTGACGATGGAAACCAAAATCTAAGCTTTATCTGGCTACGATTCTTGCGAATTCAATTCCTTTGAAATAGTGTTGTAAAATTTCTTTGTGGTTGAATTGACTTTTTGCCATTGCAAAACTTCCCCATTGTGACATTCCCACACCATGACCAGAACCTAAACCTTTCACATAAAAATCACCAGACTCTTCTTTTCGAATTCCAAACCGAGTGGATTTTAGTTTTGTGGCGCCGATTTTTTTTCGAAATTCAGTAGCCTTGATTCTTTTGGTTCCAGATGTTCCTATAATTTCTAATTCATTCACACGAGAAGTTGGAAATCGATTGGCAACGATGATATCTTGGATATCACCAACACCTAAGTCACGTAAGCTGTTATTAACATAATCGGTTTTCCATTTTTCTTCCCAAGAATATTGATCTCCATCCTTATCATATTCAGAAGGAACTGGTTTTAAATATTCAACAGAATTCCCCCAAACATTTGCGGGATCTTCCGTGTAACCGCCAGCATTCGAATGGAAAAAACTTTGGATTGGTTGGCCTTTGTGAATGAGGATCAGGCCCTCCGTTTCAAATACAGCTTCGGTTGTATTTTTATGTTCTTTGTTTTTGCCTTTGTAAACTTGAGTATTTGTTGATGTGTCCACATCATACTCTTGTTTTCTTCGATTTAACATTTCTTTCACAACATAAGTTCGTGCACAAATCGCTTGTGCTTTTAGTGCTTCTTTAGGCCAAGAAGCACTCACTTCAGATGGTACAACCGATAGTAAGTATAATTCAACGGGAACGATATTGATAATGAGAACTTTTCCATCAATAGGCTTTACTAAAATACTGCCACGGTAACTCACACCTTTGTAATCAATCCACTCAGAATTACTTTGAATGGATATAGGTGCTTTGATCGCTGTTGGATTTAAGGATAAAAAATCATATGCTTTTTTGATGGTAAGATCGTTTGCATCTTTAACTATGATTTCACCTGAGGATTTAAAAATTTCTTCATCACTCGCATAACCAAGAAGTACTCTTACTGGTCGCGATTTAAAATTGGATTCATCTGGGGCCCAGTTCGTTACCATAACACTCGCACATCCGATTTGTCCTAAAATGACGATGCAAAAAAATAAAATCGCTGTCCGTTGTTTCATAATTCCCTCCCTACTATTTTCGGAAGAAACAGAAAATCGATAAAGGGATTTTATTGATGTTTTCTACGAAAGAAAAGGACGGATTCCGTATGAGGTGTGTGTGGATAAGGATCGATCAAAATACCATCAACATAGTCATAAGCCGACAAAAATAAAGTCACATCTTCTTTTTGTGAATAAGGATTACAAGAGACATAGAATACAAATTCAGGTCCGAAGTCCCGGATCCAATGGTTCACGAGTTTTCCTGCACCGGCTCTTGGAGGGTCTAAAATCAAACTTGCATTTTCTTGTTTTTTGAGTCCGTCTGTAGAAATAAATAAATTGGCTACTTGAAAGGAATGTGATTTGTTAGGATAGACATCTTGGAATAATTGAGAAGCAGTTTCGATAGAAGATTCTGTGAGTTCGTAACCATCAACATGTTCGAAATTTTCACCGTATAACAAAGAAAAGAATCCATTTCCACAAAACAAATCAATTAAAGTAGTTTGATCCTTTGTCATCCGTTCCTTAATGAAATTTAAGATGGGTAAAAATCCATTTGGGTTAGGTTGGAAAAAAGAATCAAATGGCACTTCAAACCGATGGCCAAGGACGGATTCTGTAAAACTATCTTTTCCTCGTAAAATTTCAGGTCGGCCTACTGCCGAAACTTCTGATTTGGGACGGTTGTAACAAAAAAGCAAAGAAGGTTGTAACAATTGGGAAAGGCATAAATTTCGAAAGGATTCCATTTTGGGATCTGCTTCATACCCTTCAGTGAATGTAAAAATTAGGATTCCATCCTCGGTATTTTGTGCCTTACGAATCGTTAGGTATTTTAGTCCTCCCGCTTCTGATTTTCTGTCCCATATGACTTCTGGCATTTGATCGAGAACGGATTGTACATCCTGTAAAGCTTGGTTCGCCCATGCTGATTGGATGGAGCAATGTTTGATGGGCACAACTTTCCTAAAATTTCCACGTTGCCTTTGGCCAATGATAGGGCCTGGAAAAACAGAAAAATCCATTCGCGAGCGGTAGGAATACGTTTCTGTTTGCGAGACTGGCTTTAAGGAAATTCCTAAATCTTTTTGGAATAATTGTAAGATTGGCTGGAATTTTAACTCCAATTGGGTTTCGTATAGAATGTGTTGGCCAGTACAACCACCACAATTGCCAAACACATCACATTTCACCAAATCCCAGTTGTGGTTACGGATGATTTCATGGATTTTTAAGGATCTCTGGCGAGGTCGTCGTTTGACATATTCGACTACAAGTTCGTCACCTGGATGGACAAAAAATATGTCCACCTTTTTTCCGTTAGGTGCAGTAACGATTCCCGAAAAGTCGGAATTGAGTCCTTCTACTTTGACTTTGTCCAATGTTTTCTACTTGCCAGTTCCTTTTCTTTTGAATACGATTTCTGACATGGTTTTTTCGAAAAGACTCTTTTCCACGTTTGTTCTTCCTTTCATTCTTCTTTTTTCCTTTTCGCAAGTTTCGGCACAAGTATTACTCACGAATCAAATCTTAGATTTAAGATCTGAATCTTCCTTCGGAAAGGAAATTCATAAATGGAGTTTTAAACCTGGTGATTCACCTCGAGTGACGGAAAACACAGAGGATGATTTTTATCTGGATGAAGACGAAGGAGAAATCAAAGCACATGTTTTTTCTTATGCACAACCAAACTTAGATGAATCAGTTCGGACAGGATGGATTTCTGGTTTTCAAATCCAAACTGGTTGGGACAAGGTGACCGATGGTGATGGCGAATTGTATTTCCCTAGTTTTTTTGATTATATGGAGAAATACAAAGGTTATGGTTGGTATCGGACTGAGATCACAATCACGAGTAGTGACATTCAAAATAAATTCAAATCAAGAAATTTAAGCTTAAGGCTTGGTCAAATTAGCCAAGCAGATGCAGTGTATTGGAATGGTAAGTATATCGGTGGTACCGGATTACTTCTCGATACTGATACAAATGTCCAATTAGAAGATAAATCTCTTTATAGTGATAAAATTAGATTTTATCGAATTCCATTCCATTTATTAAAAATTGATGAACCGAACGTACTTGCTGTCAGAGTGTATGCGAAATACCCATTGAGTCCTGGTCTATCACATGATAAATTTTATATTTCCTCATACAAATATTCAGAACGAGCTGAGTATTGGAATGATTTTAAGAAAATTTTTGTCATCGTATTGACCATTTTACTTGGATGTTTTTATTTATATTGGCAGTTTTTATTTCGAAATGAAGAAAATGCAACCATATACTTCTCGTTAGGTTCAATATTTATGGCACTGAATACATTGTTCCAGAGCCAAATCATCTATTCAATATTGAGTGATGGTTTTTGGATTAAAAAATTGGAGTATGTAACATGGGTTGGTCTGGTTCATTTTTTATTTAACTTTATCGTACGTTTTGCACATGTTCGGAGTGGTTGGATTAAGTTGACCAATAGATACATTGATGGTGCTGGAATTGTATCAGCAATTGTAGTTTTATTATCACCGAATTTACTCTTTTTATCTAAATACTTTTTTTATTGGAGTTTTTTTACAATCCTTCTTGGAGGAGCATTGTTTTATATTCTTTTCCTCGGGAGAAAAATTCCTTCGATGGGAACTGTATCATTCGGTTTTTTTGCATTCATAATGCTCATGTTAAATGATATTTTTGTGGAAATGCAATGGGAATGGTTTCCAAGCCATACATATGTGAAAGATTATGCCTTTGCTGCCTTCACAATCTCAGTCGCATTGTCCATTGTGAAAAACATGATTGATTCACGTAAGATGGTGGAAAAACAAAAAGAAGAAAAAGAAAGATTATCCCGTTATTTTTCACCTGCAGTTATGGAGACAATTGTTGCTGATAACATTAAGTTAGGTGGTGAAGAGAAAGACATTGCAACTTTGTTTTCAGATATCGTTGGTTTTACAACATTTGCTGAAAAAAATCCTCCAGGAGTAGTTTTAAGTCACTTAAATACAATTTTTGAATCCTTATCGGATTTGATATTTCATTACTCTGCGACTTTAGACAAATTCATTGGTGATGCCATTATGGCATTTTGGGGAGCACCAAAACAAACAGACCTAGATGCCTATCATGCGATTGCTTGCGCAGTGGACATGCAAAAGAAAATGGTTGAGATCAATGAACAATTAGGTTTAGAACCAGGAACCTTCCGATTACGTATCGGTGTTAATTTTGGGGAAGCGATAGTCGGTAACATTGGATCAGTCAAAAGAATGGATTACACTGTCATTGGTGATGCAGTGAATACGGCCGCGAGACTGGAAAGTCATGGAATACCAGGAAAAGTCGCCGTATCGGAAGCTGCCTTCCTCGCTGCTGGCGGCGAAAAATACATCGAATATGAAGATACCAAAGAGTTAAACTTAAAAGGTAAATCAGAACCTGTAAAAGTTTACTTTGTCACCAAGGTTCTTCCCAGAGATTAGTTATCTTTTTTTAATTCTAACCACTTTTTCCTTTCTGAAGTGGTTAGTTTTTCGATTGCATAACGTAACATCGTACGAGGCATTTTTGTTGCATGATTTTTGAGAAACATCCGAAGAGTTTGGATGTCTCGTTTACCAATTTCACGTAACATCCATCCTGTTGCTTTATGAATCAGATCATGATTGTGATTTAAAAAATATTCACATAACGATAAAGTTTCTTCAAATCTACCTTTTCTGATCCAATGGAATGTACTTAGTATTGCGATACGATTTTCCCATAAATCTTTTGAGTTCTTTAGTTTTTGAATGATAACATTATTTTTATCAAAATAATAATCACCTATGATTTTATCTGCACTTACATCCACCAAATCCCAGTTATTGATGTACTTTGTGTTTTTTAGATAAAATTGGACAATTTTTTCTCTTTCTATTTCTGTTATCTTTTTGGTTTGGTATTTTTGTATGAGGACGAGAAGGGTTGTGAGACGGACTTCGTGGTAAGGGGAAACAATCAATGATTGTAAATCATCTAGACTCAGTTTTGGTGCAAACTTTTTGGCGACTAATCTTTGTTTGGGTACGGTGATACCAAGGAATTGGTCACCTTCGCCATATTCTCCAGGTCCTGTCTTAAAAAAACGAGGGAAAAATTTTGCCTTATTTAAATCTTTATGTTTGTTTAATTCCTCTAAAAAAAATTCTTTTGTCTCTTTCATACTCCATAACTCACAGTGAGATTCGCGGTTGTCATATTTTCAGCAACTGTTTCACATTCTTCCATACTCCCCTGGAAACAGATGGCTTTGCCTTTTGAATGAGCTTCCATTGCAATTTTTTTGGCATCTCGTTTTGTTTTGAAACATATCTTCATCAAACAGTCTTCAACGTACGAAAACTCATGGATGGAATCATTGAATAAAATGACAAAATAATCGTAAACCGATTCGCTTTTTAAATTGGTTTCCTCTTCAAATATCGGTTGGATCGGTTCTGTCATGGGAAGAGTGAGTTGGATTTTCCACTCAGTTCACCAATATACTCCATATAGGAATTCAATTTAAACTTCTTTTTTGTTGAATCGGAAGACATAAAACGTACATTTCCAAATACATTTCGTTCGGGAAACCATGGTCTATCAAAAAGTCCAAAACACCATAAAATTCCTGTGTATGAATTTGGATTCCTTCCGTCAAAAGCATATTTATTATTTAGATGTTCTAAGGTCGTAAAGGCTTCTTCGTAGGTCTTTGACCATTCAATGACTTTTTTCCCCCATAACATTCGCATATAGTTGTGCATTCTACCAGTTTGGACCAGTTCAGTTTGTGCAGCATTCCAAATTTCATCATGGGTATTCGCGGATTCAAATTGTTCTAAGGTATAAATATATTCCCTGTGATCTTTTTTGTGTCTTTTAAAATTTTCTTTCACCCAATCTGGTAAATGATCGAGTGTAATGTTTTTAGGTTTGTCTTTCCAAAAGAAAAGATATCCTATGTCACGCCAAGTGACCAGTTCATCTAAAAAATGATTGGTGGCAATGGATGGAGAATAAAAATTTTCCCTATCACCTGGTTTTGTATGACTCAAACGTTCAGGGTTCCATTTTCCATTGGAACTATGTTTTAACACTGCATAAAAAATTTCTTCCAGACCAATCCAACCAAAGTGTAAATAAGGGGAGAGCCCACTGGTTGCAGTTTGTTCTGGTCGATTTGGTTCCGATCGTTTCGTAAGATACAAATCCAATTTTTTTTTGATAAACTCATCTAACAATCGCAAGGCTTCTTTCCGACCACCTTTCACATCTTTTACGGGAGAAACTTGGTTTTGAAAGGAGATTGTTTTTAAGATAGAATCAATTGATTTTGGAAGTCCAATTTTTTGATTTGGTTTTGTTTTCCCAGTGATACTTGTTAGTTCTTCCTTTTTCCAAATGGGTTTACTAGGAGTAGGAAAATTTGAGTTCAGTTCTTTATGGATCCATAAACGAAGGATTCTGGCTGCACTTGCAGGTTTTTGAAACCGAGAGAAGGGAATAATTGAATTACTATCAACCGAAAGTAGTTGACAGTCTATCTTTTCTGCCAGGCTTGCTGTTTGATCCGGAATGATAAAACAAGGAAAGTCATCAGTGACAATCACACATGCGTCCTCGCAAATCTCCTTGAGTAAACCTTTTCCTAAATTTTGTGGAGTTTCGACAAAAGGCCAATAATTGATGCCTAGTTCGTCTGCTCTTGTTTGGTTTTCAAACATACCTTCCAAGATGAATTTGTGAATTCGTTCTGAATTCCATGGATAATCCATACGAAGGCCTTCGTATACAATGAGTTCTTTATTGATTTCACGAGCGAGTTTTATTGCATGTTCGAAGGCATGGTTGGCATCAAATCGTCTGTAGGCTTGCATCCAATAGAGGACATAGGTTTTTTGGTTACGAATCGGTTTGTCGTTACAGATACGGATACGTTCAGAATTCACTCCTATTAGAGGGGGAATAGAGACTGCTTGTAATGGTTTTTTGAGCAGATCTTATTCCAAAAGGCGGATTGCTTATAATTTAATCATTCTGTTTTTGAATGCATCAGATTGAGTAAGAGTTCCAGAGAAGTTGGTTTCCTTGTTGGAACAGTCAGATTAGAATTTAAGGCATATTGGAGGGTTTTTAGGCACCACTTGATTTTTTTTGGACAATTTGAGTCGATTTTTCGCATCGGGTACCAATCTTGCATTCTTATTCAGCAAATAACATGGAAAGGATACATGGCAATATGAAACAATATTTCAAATCAATCGCCTTCCTTCTCCTGGTAGTTCCGATGTTCCTTTTTGCAGATGAAGCTGCAACCGTCGTGAACCCAGCAGAAGAAACCGCAAAAGCAATCCAAACATTAACTGTAGGACTAGACACATTATGGGTATTAGTTGCAGGTATGTTGGTGTTCTTTATGAATGCTGGTTTTGCTCTCGTTGAATCAGGATTTGCACAATCAAAAAACACAGTGAACATCTTAGCAAAAAACTTTATCGTTTTTGCAGCGGCAACTTTCTCTTATTGGGCCATTGGATGGGGACTCATGTTTGGTGACGGAACTCCATTTTATGCAACAGATGGATTATTTTTCCTAGGTGGTCTTGATAACTCTCCTGCCATAGGAGATGAATACAAAGGTGTTTACTCTTCCATGAATTGGACAGGTGTTCCCCTTCTTGCAAAATTTTTCTTCCAACTCGTTTTCGCAGCGACTGCAGCTACCATTGTTTCGGGAGCAGTTGCCGAACGAATTAAGTTTCATTCCTTTTTAATATTCTCTTTTATCCTTGTTGCTGTGATGTATCCTTTCACAGGCCATTGGGTATGGGGAGGTGGATGGTTAGCAGGACTTGGTTTTCATGACTTTGCTGGTTCCACCGTTGTACACTCTGTAGGTGGTTGGGCTGCCCTTGCAGGAGCCATCGTTCTTGGGGCAAGAAAAGGAAAATTCTTACCAGACGGACGTATCAAACCAATCCTAGGTCACAACATGACTTCTGCTGCGTTAGGAACTCTAATCCTTTGGCTCGGATGGTTTGGATTTAACCCTGGTTCAACCATGGGAGTTGGTGATGGTAGCACAATGTCTCATGTCATTGTGACAACGAACATCTCTGCTGCACTTGGTGCACTTGCATCAACTGTCACTGCTTGGATCATCTTAAAAAAACCAGACCTTGGTATGATTTTAAACGGAACTCTTGCAGGTCTTGTGGGTATCACTGCACCATGTGCGATTGTTAGTCCAACATCTGCTGCAATTATTGGTGCGGTTTCTGGTGTTCTCGTCGTATTGTCAGTGTTATTTTTTGATAAAATGAAGATTGATGATCCAGTTGGAGCAACTTCCGTTCACTTAGTTTGTGGTATTTGGGGAACCTTAGCGGTTGCCATCTTTGGTTACGAAGGTGCTCCTGCCGGAGTAGAAGTTCCTTCAATCGTAACTCAACTTTATGGAATATTGGCAATCGGTGGATTCACTTTTGTAGTATCTCTCATCCTATGGTTTGTGTTAAAACTAGCAGGTGGAATCCGAGTGAGTGAAGAAGAAGAATTGAGTGGATTGGATCTTGGGGAACACGGAGCAGAAGCTTACCCAGATTTTAATATCCGAGTTCGTGGGTAAGGAAATAGGAGTTAAACATTATGAAAATGATCATTGCAATCATCCAACCACATAAGTTGGAAGAAGTTAAAGCAGAGTTAACGAAAAACGAAATTTATCGTTTAACAGTATCAGACGTTCAAGGTTACGGGCAACAAAAAGGAAAAACAGAAGTTTTCCGTGGACATGAATACACAGTAAACCTTCTTAGAAAAGTAAGATTGGAAATTGCTGTAAATGATGAATTCGTGAAACCAACTGTAGATGCTATTTTAAAAGCAGCTAAAAGTGGAGATGGAAAAATTGGTGACGGTAAGATTTTTATCACTCCATTAGAAGAAGTGATTCGAATCAGAACTGGCGAAAAAGGCAAAAGCGCCATTTAACATTCCTTACTAAAAGGAAAAATCGGAAAACGTATGGGTGTGAAAGATTCACTCATACGTTTTTTACTCGATTTGTATAACGAAAGTATTTGTTCCTTCTTTTTTATTCTTTAGAATCATTCCTTGATTCACTTTGAATCCCCCCAAACGATATGGATTTAATATTCGTTCCAAAGGAATGATAACACCATTGAAGTGAATGGAATGGATACATCCATTTTCTCTTCTAATATTGTATATAACTTCGAATTTTGTATCAAATCGATCGAAGTTGATTTTAAACCCGTCGAAATCCTTTGGCATCATAGGATCAAAAATGATTCCATCGTGGAAAAATTGTAACCCCAACAGAGACTCATAAAATAATTTTAAAAAGATTCCAGGGCCACTGGAATAAACCCTCCAACCTCCTTCGAGTGGGATATCTCCTTTCCATAACTGTTCGTAATTTTTTTCTGCATCCTCTCTATTTAAAAAAAATGCATCCGAACTTGAATAATAACAGTTGGATTGCCTGATCCGACTTTGCGGAATCCGTTTATTGATACCGATTGGGTTTGTTAGATTCAATTGTGTGAAAAATTCATTTGATTTGCCCATATAAGCAAGTGCTTCACAATACCGCAGATGAGCATGTGTGTACATGAGTCCAATTTCCCTTCCAAAATAACTGGCTGTTTCTGCCCGTTTGAAAAAGGTAGAATTTCCTTTTTGGTATGGAACTGGCTTATTGAATAAACGGACTCCATCAGGTCCAGTTAAGTGTTGTTTGATGATCTTTAAATGATATTCTGCTTCTTCTAAGGTGAAAACATTGGAAAGGATTCCATAAATCATGGGAAGGATACTGTACTGAATTTTGGTTATGGTGTCTAATGGATGTAAATATAAAATATTTTTTTCCTTTGGAGAAAATTGAACTAGTCCTGCAATAGTTCGATTTTCCATACATTCGGAATGGATTTGTTTTGTTAGAGTTTGAAAATGAATTTGGTATTCAGCTTTTTCGTCTTCCTTTCCAATCCAATCATAAAACCAGACTAGTTTTTGATAGAGTAGATTCTGTAGTTCTGCGGTCCATGTACTCACAGCTTGGGATTGAAAGAATGGTTCTTTTGGTTGCATCGAATCATTCCAATCACCATTTCCGTATTTAGGTAAAACTGTATTCTCGATGAATCGATTTTTGATTTCGCGTAAAGTGATTTCCATCCCAATTAAAATACTTCGTTTTGAAGTTCTTGTTTGGTTTGTTGTGAATTCATCTAATATGGACCTGTCATGACTTCTTTCTAAATAGGTTAAAATACAAATGATAGGCCAATATAGGATGTCCCCATGGGAATCATTGGCTCTAATATGTTTGTCCCTCCCATATAACATAAACCATTGTGGCCAATCTCCGTCTTCATTTTGTTCGCTGAATACATGGATGAGTAATTCCCTTATAGCAGAAAAATTACCAGTTGATAAAAGGAATTCAAATGCTCCTTGGCATACATCTCTTGTTCCCCATCCACCACCTGAAAATTGTTCCAATCCCCTTGGATTTAAAAAATGAATTTCAGCATTTTGTTTGAACCAAGGTAATATATCAATCATCTCTAAAAATTTTACATTGTTGAGTGTCATTGCAGAATTCAGAAGGGAATGGTGTTCGATCCCATTTTCTTTTTTTGTTAGGGAAGGGCTTACATCCACTTTTTCATCATTCAATTCTCCGTAAATTTGGAACGTTAGTTCGGAATGAATTTCTGTTTTGATTGTGAGATAAGGCAAACCAAGTGACTTGCCCTTTTCGAATAACAAACGATCATCTGAAACGAAAAATCGAGTTATCTGATTTGAACGAATTCGGAATCCTTTTCCATCCAATCGTTCGTAGAGGGAACTCTTTTGATTGGGAGTGATTAATATGGATTCGTTTTCTATGGCAATCTTCGGTGGAATTGGTAAGTCTCCGTTTTCGCCGTCAAGTCCCGTAGAAAAGGAAAATAGAACTTCCAGTGGAGAACTAAATGAATGGAAACATGATAATGAAAGAGAATCATCTGGATTGGAATTGACTTGGATTCTAATCGTTTTTCCTTCGAGAAGATACACCCATTCTAAAACATCGGGAAGGTATGTTTGGTAGGATGGATTTCCCAAACGTTTCCATACAGAATCTAACTTACAAAAAATACAAAGGCCTTTGGAAACACTCGTTCCTAAGTCACCTGTTTTACGAGATAAGAATAAGTTTAGGCTCGTGTGACCTTGTGTGAGCTGGGAAATAAAGATTCCATTAAAATAACAAGTGGCAGTCAGGGATGATTCTCTTGGAAGGTACTCATTGCCTGTTCGAAGGATTTGCCCTTGTGGTCTTAGGCAATGTATTTCTTTTTCTTTGAGTGTCACATGTTTTGATTGTTCGGTAAAAAAAGAAAGTAAAGTTCCTTCTTGGTTTAATTCAGTGTTCCGCCATGGATTCGGAAATAGTTCCTTTAATTGGCTCTTTGAGACAAGTCCACCCTCTATACTTTCTCCAAGATGGAACAAACTAACGTTTGTTTTTCTTCCATTCTCCCATTTCGTATCATCAACCTCCCAATCCAGTTGACAGGTTTTGATTGTATCGGAAAGTGAAGGTGCCCGTTCAATGGTCTCCACGTTTTCAAAGAAGAAAGAATAAAAATGACAATCTAGTGATTGGTTCTGAATTACCTCTATCCCTTCTGTTCTAAGTCCCACCATCGAATGTTCTCCCTGGCGCCTTCGGTTGGGAAACTCAGACAATTTACCTTGGTGGAAAATATCCCGGCCATCTGTCGCATAAGACGTGATTGTTTGATCTGAAAAAGTAAGGCAGGCTGGGTTTTTTCCGAACACAGATTCATTCTGTCTCGAAAGAATGGAAAGACCAAATTCTTTCGTATTATAGACTTCATGGTGGATGTATTGTGAAACAAAAGCTTCATTGAGTCTTGCACTAGAATAATCACAAAGTCCAAGATCCAATGTATTCACTAAACTAACAGTCACTGTATCATTACTTTGGTTTGTCACATTTGAATACACTCTCCAACAATTAAGATTTTTGTGTAACTGAAGTTTTGTGATGATTTGCAAACCATCAATGTTTCTTTGGATGGTAATTGCGTTTTCGGAAGTTTTGATAAGGGGAGATCCCAAAGGAGAAAATAAAGGTAAAGTAAATGTGTGAGAATTTATTTTATATTCGATCGTAAGATTGGTAAGGCTTGTTTCTAATTCATTTCCCAAATATAAATTTACGAGTATATTTTTAAAAAAAATAGAATGGAAGGAAAGATTGGACAAAATTTTAATATTCAGTCCAGATTTATTTTTGAGTAAGTACATCAATTTTCCTTTAAGAATGGGCTCAATGGATTCAATGTCCATTTACCAAAATGACCAAAGTTTAGGTGGTAATCATATTCTAGTGCAGTTTCTTCCCCTTTTGCTAGAATGATGGTAGTGATTCCGAGAGAATGAAAATTCTTTAATACTTTTGAAACTTCGAATTTTCCGACACTAGAAGTTGGTCTATCGATGACAACAAACTTGGGTTTTGCAAATTGGATTCTGATTGTTGAAATCTTGAATTTTTCGGCTAACGAAAGTTCGTCGTCCCATTCCTTGAGAGCAGACAATCCACCTAATCGTTTGACAAGAGTGTCTAAGTTATGGAATTTTAATTCTTTCATCACCCTTGAGTCTGGTATTGTATTCGCTAGAAATGTTGGAACAATGACATTTCGTAATCTTCCTGGTGGAAGGTAGGGCTGTTCTGGTAAAAATAATACTTCGTCACGGTTTGGTTTTAAGATTCTTCCTTCGTTTTCTTTGTTTAACCCTGCTAAGGTTCTAAAAAGAATCAGTTTTGTGTTTTCATCAATAGCCGTAATGAGCCAACGTTCCTTTCTTTTTATCTTAAGATTCAGGTTTTGGATGAGATACATTGATTTGTCATTTGCATACAAACTAAATTGATCAAAGATGATCTCGTCTAAATGGAAACTATCTTGTTCTCTTTGTTTTACCGTTTTAATTGATTCTTCCATTGCTGTATCTAAAGATTGTAATCGTTTTACCACAGCACTAAAGGAAGAAATTGATTGGAATTGAGTGACGATTAGAGAAAATGCATTCAATAATGTAGTAAATGCAAGTCCTGCTTGTGTGATCACTCCAAATTGAATTTCTCCTCGCATATAACTTGGTGCAATGAGTAACATTGGTATGATTTGAATGAAATAATTGTAACTATTGGTAAAAAGACTTAATCGTAAATTGACAGAGATTAACTTTTTAAAGTTTGTCACTAGTTTTTTCAGTTTTGATTTTAAGCGAACCGACATTCGTAATTCACGATGGGTAAGGGCAATGGATTCTGCATGTTGTTTGATATGAAGTAAATCAGACCGGTAATTGGCTTCTAAATCGAGTTGGTTGTAGTTGATTCGTATCAGATCTTTTCCTAAAAGAATTGTCGAAATGGTTCCAATCATCGCATAAAGTATAGCAACAAAAAATAAAATTGGATTGATGCTCCAAAGTACTCCTGCAAACGAAACAGCAGAAAAAACTCCTCCTAAAAAAAGTAAGATAAAAGACAAAGTAGTGGTGGTGAAGGCTTTCACATCATCAGTAATCCTCTGGTCAGGATTTTCGATTCCTTTTTTGTTTAGAATCGAATGGTAGGTTTTTTCACTTAAGTATGATTCTGTAAATCTCCAAGTTAACTGCTCTCTCCATAATACACCCAGTCTTTCTTCAATAAATCGATAAATGCCTCCTATACCAGATGAAATGATAAATACAATTCCATACAACAAAGCAAAATGAAAAAAAGACTTAGAGTTTTTTTGTTCCAATGCTGAAATAAAATCTCTGCCTACATAACTATTGAGAACATTGAATCCATTGAATGTTATGACAAGAAGGAGTAAAAAAATACTATATCGGATGGCCGCAGGCCCTTGTTTTGAACGAAACAGTTGCGAAATGAAAGAAAGTAAGTGTTTGACGATGGATGGTTTGTTAAGTTCTGTCAGCATGAATGAATTTTGAGTTCATTTGAATCATAAAACATAGGATGGCAAGGTTTATTTTAAGATTCTAATAATTGAATAGTGATATCGGTCCAAACTTCTTTTAAGACCAAAGAAATCTCATTGTTCCACAACTCGGAAGATGTTTCTTCCAATGAATTTAAAAATACAGAAACAAGTTTGGAGAAGTTTTCTCTCGGAATTGATAACATTTGGTAATGGTTCGCTAATTTTGAAATTACTTTTTTTAAGGTCTTCGGGTTACCCAGTTTATCAACAATCGATTCTAAAATTTGATGTAATGGAATCAAAGCTTCGTCGGTTGTTTCATTGGAATTTTCCAGATTCACTTTTTTGTTTCGAAATGATTCTAATTTGTTTTCGTAATTATGGATCCAATTTGGGTTTTTTGCATTTAAATGATCAAAGTATTGTTGGACGAAAAGGATTGGATCTTTTCCTTTAAAGCCGATCACAGAGTATGCTTTCATCACATCCGATTTCCCTCTCAGTTTTGTGATTACTTTTTTATCAATGGATAATGATGTACCGATCGTATCATAAATGACATCGGATACCAAAAAACGTGTGTTTGTTTTTTTATTTAATGCTTCTAGCCTACTTGCCACATTCACTACATCACCCAAAACAGTTTGGCTCTTAAACTCGGAATGGCCAATATCCCCATAGATAACATTCCCTGCATGTAGTCCTAATCGAATATCAAATGTAAAATTGAAACGATCTTTCATTTCAATATTGAACTTTTTTAATTGATCAAACATTCGCAAACAAGCACGAATGGCCGATTTCATTGTTTCTGTTTTGAGATTTTGCATCTCTTCTGCTTGGGATTGTTTGGATCCAGTTTCATTTGGGATTTGAAAAAATGCTAAAATTCCATCGCCAATGAATTTATCAATTTCACCACCGTTGTTGAGAATGGGTTCACTCATTTCATGAAAAAAACGATTTAATACAAAAACAACATCATAGGCTAAATTGGATTCTGTAAAAGAAGTAAATCCTTTGATGTCCAAAAACAAAATCACAGCAAAACATTCTTCGCCGGTTTTGGAAGACTTCGACTCACTTGTGACCGTTTTTAAATCTTTATTATCACGAATGATCCTTCGCAATCCAATGTCTCCAAATACTTCCGTTTGGCAGGCCAATCGAATCTCAGTAGGCCATCCTTTGCGCTCAGCGAGTAATTGTTCCCTCTCGTTTCGGTTGCTTAAATTGGAAATTCCATCCGAAACATATACGCGGCAAGTGGTACACTTTGCATTCCCACCACATAAATGATACAACGGATAATCATGTTTGAGTGCAGTTTCTAAGATGGTTGTCCCTTTTTTTTCTGATTTTAATCGGGTGGTTTCTTTGTCGTAAAATATGATCTGCAAATTTTTAAATCCAAGTATAAGGCGAATGGATTTAAAATATGGGAATTTTCGAACTGGAGCAAGTAAGAATTCTTGCTTTTAGCCAAAATTTAACCAATGGAAGTACGAAATTGTAAAAATTGATAAAAAACTAATTGCATTAGTTAAATAAACTAATTATATTAGATTTATGAAAATTCACTACCACTATTTCCCCATTTTATTACCAATTCTTATCCCATTATGCCTATGGGCTGATGATTTCTCGAAAAACGAAAAACCAATCACTTCTTATTTCGCATTAAAAGAAGGAAAAATTGCCTATACGAAGTCGGGATCAGGCAAACAGAATTTTATCTTATTACCTGGGATAGGCGATCGAAAGGAAAGTTATTCTGATTTGGTCCATTTATTAAAAAATGAAGGGAATGTATATACATTTGATCTGCGAGGTATGGGTGAATCAGATGTTAGCTTTTCTTCTTATGGGCCGAAGGAAACCGCAATGGATATTCTCTCCTTCATTCAGAGAAACAATCTGCAAAATGTTTACATCATTGCTAATTCGATGACAGCGGCATCTGCAGTGTACATCCAGTCGAAAGAGAAAAAACGAGTGTTAGGAATGGTTTTATCAGGACCTTTTGTTAGAGACAAAGAACCTATGTCTTGGGGGTTAAAATCGATATTACAAATTGCCTTTCGGGGTCCTTGGGGACCAAGTGTTTGGGCCAAATTTTATGAATCTCTTTTCCCTATCCAACCACCAAAAGATTTGGAAGAACGTAAGGAAAAACTCAAAGAAAATTTAAAAGAAGAAGGAAGGATGGCCGCACTTCGTTCTATGTTATTTGCACCAAAAGAGGAATGTGAAAATGAGCTTGTCCATGTAAAAGGGAATCACATCATCATCATGGGATTAAAGGATCCTGATTTCTCAAATCCGGAAGAGGAAACAAATTGGATACAGGATACCATTGGTGGAACGGTTTATCTTTATGAAAACGTTGGGCATTATCCGTTTTTAGAAGAACCCAATCGTTTTTATTCAGATATAAAATCATTATGGCAAAAAAAATAAAAAACAAAATCGGAAGACCCAAAAAAGGCCAAACCCAAATCAGCCGTAGTTTGATTTTGGATTTGGCGTGGGAAACCATTCAAAATGTGGGTTTTTCCGAATTTCGTTTGGCAACTGTTGCAGAGGCACTTGGCATTCGCACGCCATCACTTTATAACCATGTAAAAGACACCGAAGATATATTTTGGGAAATACAAAAGAGAGCCTTGCGACTATTAGGTGACAGATTAGAACAAAATTTAAAAAAATCCGATCCACCAAAAGAATGGATCCCAAACTTTTTAAAATCCTATCGAAGTTTTGCCAAAGAATTCCCTCATATGTACCCTCTTGTCATCGTTTCTACCGAATCGGACCCAGAGCTCAAATTACTGGGAGATCGAATTTTACAACTCTGTATGTTTGCATTCCAATTCGAAACTTTAGACAAAGAAATGGTCCATAGGATTCGGATCATTCGTTCTCTCGTACATGGATTTATTGATCTAGAACGAGAAGGTGGTTTTGGCCGTAAGCAATCAGTCGAAGAAAGTTTTTTGAAACTAACAGAATCTCTCGAAACAGGAAAACTCTGGTAAAACTTTACTTTTCGGGAGAATGCTCGTGCGAAAACCTGGGAATACACTTATGGCAGCACTTACGATTACATTACCCGATGGAAGTTCCAAAGAACTCGAATCCGGAAAGTCATTTTCTGATTTTGTCCAAAACCAACTGCCTTTCTTAAAAGAGAAAGCTCTTGCCGTTGTCTTGTCCGATGGACGGACTGTTGATTTATCCTTTGTTCCTACCGAAAATACGAGTGTCAAATTTCTAACCTTTGATGACAAAGATGGAAAAGAAGTTTTCCACCATTCCTCTGCCCACTTACTTGGGATGGCTGTCCAAAGGTTATGGCCTCATGCAAGACTCACTGTGGGTCCTGTCATCGAGAATGGTCCAGGGTTTTTCTTTTACGACATCGATTTTGGTGAAACCATCATCACGGTGGATGACCTACCCAAAATCGAAGTGGAGATGGGAAAAATTGTTAAGGAAGACCTCACTGTCAAACGATGGGAACTTTCCAAAGAAGAAGCCATCGAAAAATTTAGGAAAGAAAATGAACCTTACAAGGTAGAACTCATCCAAGGATTTGAAGCCGCCTCTGTTTCGTTATACGGTCAAGGGGAATGGTATGACTTATGCCGTGGACCACATGTGGCTCGTACTGGCCAACTGAAAGCCTTCAAACTCACTGCCATTTCTGGTGCGTATTGGAAGGGAGATTCCAAAAACAAACAACTCACTCGTATTTACGGTGTGTCATTCCCCACCAAAAAACAGTTAGATGAATATATCTTTCTCATTGAAGAAGCCAAAAAAAGAGACCATAGAAAACTGGGAAAAGAGCTCGACCTCTTTAGTTTCCAAGACGAAGCTCCTGGGTTTCCTTTTTGGCATCCAAAAGGAACCGTTCTTTGGAACACCCTTGCATCGTATATCCGTGAAGAATGTTTTAGACGTGGGTACCAAGAAATCAAAACCCCTGCGATCTTAAATTCATCTCTTTGGAAAAAATCAGGCCACTGGGATAATTTTAAGGAAAACATGTATTTCACAGACATCGATGAAAGTGAGTTCGCCGTTAAACCGATGAACTGTCCTGGGTGTTGTTTGATTTACAAATACCATATGCATTCCTATCGGGAATTACCACTTCGATTTATGGAACTAGGGAATGTGCACCGACATGAAATGTCAGGTGTTCTTCATGGACTTTTCCGTGTTCGTGCCTTTACACAAGACGATGCGCATATTTATGCGCCACTAGAAAAAGTAGAATCAGAAGTCGAAGACATCATTGATTTTACCTTTGATGTGTATAAAAAATTTGGGTTTACCGAATTCAAAACCTTCATTGCGACAAGACCAGAAAAGTCCCAAGGTAGTGATGAAGATTGGAACCTCGCCACACAAGCATTACATGATGCCTTGAAGAAAAAAGGAATCGAATACGGGATCAAAGAAGGAGACGGAGCATTCTACGGACCAAAGATAGAGTTCAATATCAAAGACTCACTTGGTAGGTTATGGCAATGTGGAACTGTTCAAATTGACTTCTCGATGCCAAATCGTTTTGAACTCGACTTTACTGCGTCTGATGGAAAAAAACATGCACCAGTCATGATCCATCGAGCCATTTATGGATCCCTCGAACGTTTTATTGGAATTCTCATCGAACACTACGAAGGAAAATTTCCACTTTGGCTAAATCCAATTCAAATTCGTGTCTTAACCGTGGCAGAAACTCATAGTGATTATGCGAAAGAAGTATATCAAGATTTAGTAATGCACGGATTTCGAGTCGAACTCGATGTACGGAATGAAAAAATCGGAAGTAAAATTAGGGATTCCATCATAAAACGGTGCAGTTATACGCTCATCCTTGGGGATAAAGAAAAAGAAGCTGGAAGTATTTCCTTTAGGCGAATGGGTGAAGAAAAAACAGAAACGGTTTCTCGTGATGGATTCCTCTCTCTCCTCAAAGGGGAACTGAACTAAAGAAATTTCTTGACTAACACTGGCGGGAACGTATGGTTCCTACCAGTGCTCAAGAGTCAATTTGTATCTACATCGAAAGAACCAGTTACTCTTTATCTGGACCTTCCGATCCAACCACCGTATGACGTCTGTGATGCGTACGATGCTATCCCGATGATAGACCTTCCCATAGCGGATGGTGTTACTCTCGGATGGAAGGTGAGTCATATGCAATTTGTGGATGGAATGGGGAAAGATGTTTCCTTTGATTGTCCAAACATTGTCATCACTGGGGGACAAAATTTAGGAAACAAAGCCGTTTCATTGTATGTAGTCGCTGCTTTTTACGATGTTTCCGATCGTTTATTGTCTTGCCAAACTTCCGAACACTGTGTCCAACCTTGGGAACGTTACGATGTCCCTGGTTTATGGAGCCGATTTCCTTTTTCCATTTCTGAAATTTCTCGCGTTTGTTTACGGATCACCTTCTCCGGTTGCGATGCAAACGATAGAATCGAATCTCCGTTAACAATCGGTTCTTCGAAACCTATGAAAAAAGAATCCAAACGAGAGTGGAAACGGGCCGAACATGTGGTCGGTACTTACGGTTTCCAAAAATGGAACCCTGGCAAAGGGGAACTTTTGTATGCCACAGAACCCCTCACCAAAGAAAATAAACTGCGATTCCGTTTGGAACGAAAAGAAAACCAAGGCTTTCATTACCTAGCGATTGTTCCTTCCACCAATCCGATTCCGAGTGACCGAAAGTATGACAACCTCATCCAATATGTTTTGTATGATGAGTCCGGTCGGATTTGCCATGGAGGATCTTGTATGGGAATGGGAAACCATGGGGAATACCTTTCCCTTGTCCCCATTTTACCTGAAATCCTCCAAAAAGAATCCCTTTCCATCGAATATGTGGTGTGGGAAGGGCCTTCAGGAACGCTTTAACCCCTGAACATCGGCATTTGCAAAGAAATGTACTTGCGTGCCTAGTTTTTCATCCGAAATTGGAAATTGAAAGAAATTTCGGAGACTGAATGCAGAAACGGCCCAACCCTAGAGGGAACCCAAACCAAGATAAATTCGCCCACATCAGAATTAACGAACAAATTACCAATGTAGCATCGATTCGGCTCGTCAGTGACGAAGGATCTGATATCGTTACTCTGGAAGAAGCGCTCAGAAGAGCAAAAGAAGCTAACCTTGATTTGGTGGAAGTCTCGGGAGACCAGGATGTTCACGTCTGTAAGCTGATCGATTTTGGAAAATACAAATTCGAACTTCTTAAAAAAACGAAAGAAGCGAAAAAGAAACAACACGTAGTCACGGTAAAAGAAATCAAAATCCGCCCGCGGATTGATAACCATGACTTCGAGATTAAGAAGCGTCATGCTTTAGAATTCTTGCAAAAGGGTGATAAAGTAAAAGTGACACTTCGATTCCGAGGCAGAGAGATGGTTCACTCTGAAATTGGAATGAATATTGTTAACCGGTTTGTCGAGGACCTAAAAGAGCATGCCTCTCCCGAAAAAATGCCGGTACACGACGGAAAGACGATAGTTGTCGTGATGAACCCACTTAGTGAAAAACCTAAAGGATAAAAAAACTATGTATAAGCTGAAGACAAATAGGGCAGCAGCCAAACGTTTTAAGTTTACCAAATCTGGTAAAATCAAACGTGGTTGTGCGTTCCGAAGACATATCTTAGAGAAAAAATCTCCTAAGATGAAACACCAAAGCCGTGGAATGCACCTCATCCATGAAACCGACTATAACCGTGTAGAAAAACTTCTACCTTACGGGGGTTAAACGATGCCACGCGCAGTCAACGGAACCATTCATAAGAATCGTAGAAAGAAATTACTTGCGAAAGCAAAAGGTTTTAGAGGTGGACGTTCTAAACTTTTCAGAACAGCAAAATCAGCTGTGATGAAAGCGGGTCAATGGGCATACCGTGACCGTAGAAAGAAAAAGTCCGAATTTCGTAAACTTTGGATTACGCGCATTAATGCTGCAGTGAGAGAAAATGGAATGTCTTATTCAAAATTCATCCATGCCCTCAAAACACAAGGCATCAACTTAGACCGTAAGACATTGGCTGATCTTGCTTACAACCACAAAGAAGTATTCAACGCCATCGTAGAAAAAACCAAAGTCGCTAAGTAAATTAGTGCTTGATAGGAATGGAATAGCTCGTCTATTCTATTCCATCGGATTGTTATCATGTTAAAAATCGAAACCATTGAAGAGCTAGAAAGTAAAGTTGTTAAGGCCCTTGAGCTCATCCAGGACCTAAGAACAGAAAATGCACGCCTAGAGACGGAAAACGAATCCCTCCGCGCGGAAAATGACCAAATGAAGCTCGCAATGGAGGAAAAAGAGCGCGAATTAAAAACACTTCGTTCTCAACTCCAAGACGCGACGGACGAATTAAACCAACTCAAAGAAAGAGAAGGTTTACTTGAATCCAAAGTCCACCAACTCCTGGGAAGATTAGATGGCCTACCGACCACTGGTAGTTCCACTCCTAAAGTAACGCAACCCGTGGATGCACCTGTTCCAACTTCGGCACCAGAAGCGACAGCTGCGGTAACACCAAGTCTCACAACAGAAGACGATGATGAAATTATCTTACTTGATGAAGATGAATCGGAATTCCACGGAGAAGATGTTTTAGAAAAAACTCCTGCCTCTGCATCCTTTGAAAAAGAAGAACTCATTGTGGAAACTGAGGACGAAGTTCCAACTGTTGAGATTGATGAGGATGACGATATCATCATCGATGATGAAGATGAAGCCATTAGTGTATTTGATGCGGATGATGATGATGATTTTCTCATCATCGAAGACGATCCTAAATAATCCATATGGCAGACTCTGCCCAAAACTCTCATAAAATCACCAAACAAATATTTGGTGAAACTTATACAATCGTAGGAGAAGCATCTTCAGGATATATTTCTGAAGTTGCTGACTACGTGGAAACACGCCTTTTGGAATTGGGGAAAGTTTTACCCAATGCATCCAAAACCAAAATTGCCGTACTTTGTGCACTGAATTTAGCCGACGAGTTATTCCAAATGCGGGATGTCACTGCCAAAGTGAATGAAAATCCAGAATTGGAAGAACGTACGAAAAAAATTATCTCTTTATTGGAAGAGGGAATCATTGGGGACCATTTTTGAATTCGATTTCCAAACAAGACGCAAGGAAGATCCTCAAAACCAATATCCCAAAACTGAGTGACCGAGAAGAGTTAGAATCAGCGATTCTCAAAAGACTATTCCCTTTATTACAGGGAAACTCCAAAATCATCACTTATGTTCCTGACTTGCAATGGGAAGTGGATGTACTGCCTATCATCGAATCATCTCCCTTACCAAAACCCACAAGTTTTATTGAATCCAGGCATTCTGCGAAGTGGTACTTTCCAAAAGTGGTCCAAGACAAAGGATTATGTTTCCTTCGTCCGTTCTCTTTTGAAAAAGGCCCGTATGGAATCTTTGAACCGATAGGAGATGAGGAGATTTCCGTAGAGGAAGCGGATTTGATCCTGGTTCCAGGTCTTGGTTACCATGAAAATGGATTTCGCCTTGGAAGAGGTGGTGGGTATTATGACCGCATTTTGCACAAAGAATCGGTGCAAAAGAAAACAATTGGGTTTAGTTTTTCTAAATTTTTTCCCGTCCCATTCCAAGTAGAAGAACACGATGTTAAAGTCGGAAAAATGATTACGGAATTTCAGATTCATTCTTTTTTCGATTGAATCCACGTAGGATTCTGACACGATTCCAAGAAGCATATGGACCAAGAAAAACTCCTCACATCCCTTGCGGAAAAAACCAAAATGGAACAAGAGTCTGATTTAGGAGACCTTGAACAATTTCTTACCTTTACGATCGAAAAGGAATTTTTTGGGATCCGTTTGCTACTGGTTCATGAAATTTTAAAACCTGTTCTAATCACTCGTATTCCTAATGTAGAAGATTATATTTTAGGAGTGATCAACTTAAGAGGGGAAATTATCCCAATTGTTGATTTGAAAAAAAGATTCCATAATACTGATTCTGACATTTATCCTATTTCGCGTATCGTAGTTGTTATGTTAGAGGAAAAACGAATTGGGGTTTTAGTGGATGAAGTCAAACAAGTTGTAAAAATCCAAAAGGATTTTATCAGTTATACAACTGATGACTTGTCGTTAAACTATAGTAAGATGGTTGAATCTGTATCACGTTACGAAGACCATTTGATTTTGAATTTGGATTTGGAACAAATTGTAAATTTTGTTTCTACCACAAAGTAAGGAATAGGGGATACGACATTGGCTGGAATTTTAGGTGAATACACAGAAGTTTTCCTGGAAGAGTCCGAGGACCAAATTGAAGAACTCAATTCCAATTTGGTAAAACTAGAGAAGGACCACGAAAATCCCGAAATCATCAACGATATCTTTCGTGCAGCTCATTCCTTAAAAAGTTCATCGGCTTTTGTTGGATTGTATAATTTATCCGACCTCGCTCACACGATGGAAAACCTTCTCCAAAAAATTAGAGAAGGTAGTTTAGAAATTAATGTTAAACTCGTAAATTTACTTTTTGAATGTTTTGATTTGATCAAACAAGTGATAGAAGGTGTTGCTAACGGTATCAAAGTGGAGACCCCTTTCACTGACATGATCCAAAAACTCCAAGATTATGAAGTATCTGTATCTGTATCTGGTGGTGGAAGTACCTCTAAATCGGCAGTCGCAACTTCTGGAACCAAACAAGGACAAGTTGGAAACCAAACATCTATTGGGAATCTGACCGAAGACGAAATTTCTGAAATCAGAACTGCACTGAAAGAAGAAGACGGCCAATCTGCATTTACTGTTGACCTTCGTTTAAAAAATGAAACTCCGATGCAAAACCTTCGGTTACTACTGATTTTACAGTCAGTCAAACAGTCAGGTGTTATTGTTCGGTGTAATCCATCCGAAGAAGCTTTGGATAATGGACAAGGTAGTTTTGCACTTTCATTTATTACTGTTACTAAATATTCAAAAGACGAACTATATACACAATGTAACATTGATATGGTGGATACTCTTACGGTAATGGAACTCCAAATCCCTCAAACGGAAATGGAAGCACTGGAAAAACGAGTCGATGTAACACCCACAGTAAACAATCCAGTAAGTTCGATTTCGAATGATACGGAAGAAAGGGTGGTGGTGAAAGGTTCTGCCAATTTTGAAAAGGCCGTAACCGATTCAAAAGTTGTGATGCGCACCATCAAGGTATCCTCTGATAAACTCGACCAACTCATGAACAATGTGGGTGAGCTTGTGATCACAAACTCTGGATTCCAAAAAATCTATGATGATTTGGTATCACAGTTCGGGGAAGATTCTTTATTCAATGAACTAAAGGGTAAAATCGACCAAATCAATCGTATTTCCAAAGACCTACAAACAGGAATCATGAACATTCGAATGGTTCCGATTGGATCTGTGTTCAATCGTTTCACTAGGCTGATCCGTGATTTGTCATTGGAAACTGGCAAACAAGTGAATTTGGTTTTACGTGGTGAAAATACAGAACTTGATAAAAAAGTCATCGATGCGATTGGAGAACCACTCATCCATCTCATCCGAAACTCAGTTGACCATGGAATTGAATCTCCGGAAGAGCGAAAACTTGCTAGTAAATCGGAAGAAGGAACTGTCGAACTCAATGCTTACCAAGGTGGCTCCAATATCCTTGTGGAAATTCGGGATGATGGTAAGGGCCTTAATAAAAATAAAATCCTAAAAAAAGCCATCGAACGTGGGTTAGTTACCGAAGCCGATTCCCAAAACTTATCAGAATCTGACATCTTTCAGTTTATTTTTGCTCCAGGTTTTTCTACAGCGGATAAAATTTCCGATATTTCAGGCCGTGGAGTTGGAATGAATGTGGTGAACAAACTCATTGAAGAGTTTAAAGGAAAAATCATCATTCATTCAGAAGAAGGAAAAGGATCTTCTTTTACTTTGTCTTTCCCACAAGCCCTTGCGATCATTCCATCCATCCTTGTGATCATGGAAGAAGAAGTGTATGCTTTCCCATTATCAGAAGTATCTGAAACGATCAAAGTGAACCTCGACCAAATCACAACTCTAGAAGGGCATGAGATCATCAACCTAAGAGGAGAAGTTCTTCCTATTTACCGACTCAATCGTATTTTGGGTCTTGCCGACAAACAAGAAATGGTGGAAGTTCCTGTCGTGATTGTGAACTACAAAACAAGGAAACTTGGTTTTATGGTCGATGATCTCATAGGAAAACATGAAACGGTGATCAAGTCACTTGGGAAAAATTTCCAAGACGTTCAAGGGTTAACTGGTGCCACCATCATGGGAGATGGAACCATCATTTTGGTCTTAGACATTCCTGGGCTAGTTGAGATTGCTGCTGATAAAGTAGATTGGACGGATAAACTTGTATCTGGTGAGATGATGAAACGTTCATCCACAATTCGTTCGCTTGAAATGTCTGATTCTGAATACATATTCAAATCAAACCACCCTACAAATCGTTATAATGCGAAACTCATTGAGTTACGGGCAAAAGACAAATCGCGAATCAAAAAAGAAAAACATAAAATCGAAAAACACATCATTGTTCCAAAAGAAGAAGTGTTTACTGAAGAACCTGTGACTAACCAAAAAATCACAACAGAAGTAACTAAAAAAGAAACTACTGTGAATGGGCACAATGAAGATCATTCTTCCGTAAACGAAACCATTACTTCAACACTTGTTTTGGATCATAAAACTGACGAGATCCATAGGCTTGCTGACGTTGCAAAAATAGAAAATGTAAAACTAACGGAAAGAGAACAAGCTGCAGAAATCATTAAAGGCTTTGTCGAACAAAAAGAAGAACGACTCAATCAAGTTGCTTCACTGAGTAATGAAGCTATCAATGAGATCATGTCTTCCAAAGACATAAAAAAATTGGAAAACATTGTCAACACTGGAATGATGAATGCTGGTGTTGTGTTGTCTCAGTTGGTAGGTAAAGAAGTAGAGTTATTCATTCCCGAAATTAAACTTACGGACCGAGATGGTTTGGCGAAAGAATTCCGTTATTCCATGGACCAATTTTTTGGAATGAAAATCCGAATGACTGGTGATCTAAACGGAAATTTACTCATGATGTTTTCGGAAGAAAATGGCTCCGAAATTGCGAGAGAACTTCTTGGTTCTGAAGAAGCAAAGTATGCAGATGGTAGCAATCATAAATTATCGGATGATATGATGTCTGTATTATCTGAAATTTCCAATATTGTTTGTTCGAGTGTTATGAACTCTCTTTCCAACAAATTGAAGAAAGAAATTTTACCTTCTGTTCCTGAAATGATCACTGGCAGTTTTATGGAAGTAGTGGACATTGTAAAACCAGAAAGAACAAAGTTTTTGTCCATGCATACTGAGTTTAACCACCAAGGTAGTAACCTAATTGGTGTTTTAGTATTCTTACCTGATTTTGACGAGTTAGTTGAGTTAATTCATAGATCATGAACAAAAAACCGACCGTTGTGATCATTGATGACTCACTTCTTGTGAGAAATATTTTAAGTGATGCACTCACTAAAAAAGAGGAAGTTTCTGTAATTGCCACTGGCAAAACAGGGATGGACTGTATTGATCTTGCTGAAAAGTTAAAACCAGATTTTATCGTTTTGGACATCGAGATGCCCATCATGGATGGATTAACTGCTCTCGCTGAAATCAAAAAGAAAAAACTTCCGAGCCATGTGATCATGTTGTCGGTTCTTACACAACATGGTGCCGATGCTACCTTTAAGGCATTGGAACTTGGAGCAGTTGATTTTATCCCAAAACCCTCGAGTGGAAATCAGTTTTCGCCAGAAGACATAGCAGCAGTTTTATCTCTCAAAATCAAAGGGTTTTCGGATTCCAAACTTGTCAGTCCGGAATTCATTTCCCGTCCTGAACGGACCGAACGGCAATTAAATAAAAGTTTTCAAAAACCGATCCAAGTAGATGCTATCGGAATTGGAACCTCCACGGGGGGACCAAAAGCATTACAAACCGTTTTTGCAGGGATTCCAGCTGATTTTGCAAAGCCCATTTTTGTTGTGCAACATATGCCAGCAGGATTTACGAAAGCTTTTGCAGACAGGTTAAATTCTTTGTCTAAAATACATGTGAAAGAAGCAGAACAGGGTGATTTGGTGCAAGCAGGAACCGCTTACATTGCCCCTGGTGACTACCAAATGAAGGTAGTTTCAAAAGGAAAAGATCGTTTCATAGAGCTTACCCATTCAGAACAAGTGAATGGACATAGGCCTTCCATTGAAGTATTGTTTGATAGTTTAGTGGAAACGTATGGAGGCGATCATTTGTTATCCATGATCATGACAGGTATGGGTAAAGATGGTTCACATGCCATTTCCAACATACACGCGAAAGGTGGTATTACTTTGGCGCAGAATGAAGCAACTTCTGTTGTGTATGGAATGAACCGTGTGGCTGTAGAACTTGGGGGAATTGATTTTGTTCTCCCAGTGGATGAATTAGTACCAAAAATGATTGAATTATTAAAGTCGAGAGGGAATTAACATGGCAAGAATTTTGGTTGTAGATGATGCAAAATTCATGAGAACGCTCGTTAAAGATGCGTTAGTTGGAGCAGGTCACGAAATCGTTGGTGAAGCAGAAAATGGTAACATTGCGGTTGAGCAGTACAAAAATCTCAAACCAGACTTAGTCACCATGGACATTACCATGCGGGAAAAAGATGGGATTGAAGCAACAAAAGAGATTATCAAATTTGATGCTTCTGCAAAAATCATCATGGTTACGGCACTTGGACAAGAAGACCTTTTAGCAAAGGCAATCAAAATGGGTGTAAAGGATTTTGTTGTGAAACCTTTCCCACCTGAAAGATTGCAACAAGCTGCCGCAAAAGCATTAGGTTTATAAATCGTGTCCCAAACCCCGGAGTTTATCGTCCGGTGGCAAAACCAGGACGGTGGGTTGACTGAAGGACCTTTGACGGTTTTATGGTCTCTGATTGATAGTTATAAGGTGGATATCTTTGAAGTCTCCCTTTCGCGTATCACATCTGATTTCATTCAATTTTTGAGAACGAGTCAATCCTTGTCCATCGAGCTCACTTCCGAGTTTGCTGTGATGGCTTCACATTTGGTATACCTGAAATCCAAGGCTCTACTTCCAGACCCTGGGTTTGAAGAAGAAGACTATGACCCACCCCTTCCCAAGGAACTTGTGGACAAACTTTTGGAACACAAAAAATTCCAAATGGCGGGACAACGATTAGCAGAACTGGACAGATTGACCGCAGGTATGTTCACACGGGAAACAAACCAAGTTTTGGATGAAACTGAAAATTGGTTAGATGTGAGTCTTGTTGATCTCATTTCTGCCTTCAATTCGATATTGGAACAAGAAAGTTCCAATGAAGCCGAAGAGCAGATACCGATTTATGAAGGGGTATCCCAATATTCGGTCGAAGACAAAATGGCATACCTGCAAAATCTCCTAGAAAAAACTGGCGAAATTCACTTCATGGATTTGTTTGAAAATGACAAACCAGAAAAAAAAGAAATCGTCGCAGCCTTCCTTGCTGTATTAGAAGTTGTTAAAATCCGAGTTTGCAAAGTGATCCAACATGCAGTTTTCGGAGAAATCAAAATAGTCAAGGTTTAGATCAATTTGGAAGAAAGAAACTATACAAAGGGCCTTCTTGAGGCACTTCTCTTTTTATCTTCAGATCCAATCAAATTATCTGCACTGGCTAAGTCTTGTGGAATTGAAAAAACAGAAGCAAGAGAACTTTTAGATGAATTGATACTTGATTACCAAGAAAGAGAAGGTGGTTTTTTACTCAGAGAAATCGCTGGAGGGTACCAATTCATTACAAACCAAAAGTACAGTGAAATTCTATCTCATATTTTTAAAGATAAAAAAAGAGAAACTCTTTCCCGGGGAACACTCGACACTCTTGCAATCATAGCCTACAAACAACCAATCACCTTGACTGAGTTAGATGAGATTCGTGGAGTATCCTCAAGGGCCATGGTGGCAAGCCTAATGTCCAAAAAATTGGTCAAAGCTGTCGGACAAAAAGAAGTTCCAGGTAGACCCACTTTATACGGAACCACAAACGAATTTTTATTACATTTTGGTTTAAGTAAATTGACAGACCTACCAACTCCAGTGGAAGTCAAAGAACTCAAATTCGAAGATTTTACTCCTGAGTCTATTATTGTAACCGATGAAACTGAAATGAATCCTGATTTTGATTTGGATTCATTACCAGAAGAATTAAAAGAAGAGAATCTAAATGAGTAATGCAGAAGAAGAATTAAAAAAACTCCGTTCTGGTATTGACTCATTGGACACTCAAATCATTGATCTCATCCAAAAACGAGCAGGGTTTGCGCAAGAGATTGGCCGTGTGAAAAAAGAATCGGGTGGTCCCATTTACCGACCTGATCGTGAAAAAGATGTGTATGAAAAAGTCACACAACTTTCGAAGGGACCTTTACCTGCTTCTGTTATACGAGCAATTTACCGAGAAATGATGTCTGGAACCATTGCCTTAGAACACCCGTTAAAGATTGGATTTTTAGGTCCAGAAGGTAGTTTTTCTCATTCCGCTTTACGTTCCAAATTTGGGACATCAATTGAAGCGGTTCCACAGACTTCGATTCCCGACGTATTCCGAATGGTAGAAGAAGAAAAATTAGATTATGGTGTTGTTCCAGTTGAAAATTCAACAGAAGGACAAGTGAGTTCCACATTGGATATGTTTCTTGAAACAGATCTCATTGTGTATTCGGAACTTTACCAAAGGATTTCTTTTTCCTTATTAGGCTTTGAAACTGACCTTGCCGCAGTGAAACGAATTTATGGGATCCGAATTGGAAATGAACAATGTCGGAATTGGATTTCAGCTAACTTACCTAATGCGGAAGTTGTGGATACTTCTTCCACTGCCATGGCTGCAAAATTAGTATCCGAACGAAAAGATGGACTGGCAATTGCATCCAAAATTGCTGGAGAAATTTACAAACTGAACGTAATCGCGGAAGGGATTGAAGACTATTCGGGAAATACCACAAGGTTTTTAGTCATTGGGAAAACAGAGTCACCAGTGACAAAAGAAGATAAAACTTCGATTGTTTTTTCCATTCCTAACCAAACAGGTTCCTTATTTCAGATACTCAAAACTTTCCATGATGCTTCCGTGAATTTAACAAAAATTGAATCTAGACCCCTCAAGCGGAATTTATGGGAGTATCACTTTTTCATCGATTTTATTGGTCACAAAGCAGATCCAAAAATTAAGTCTCTACTCGAAACAGTAAAATCTCAATGTACAATCTTTAAACTACTTGGATCATATCCTACCGCAGGATCTTTTCCGACATGAAACTTGATCGTATCCTCATTTATGGAATGGGGCTTATGGGTGGATCCTTATCTCTTGCCATTCGAGAAAAATATCCAAAGGCAGAAATTAGTGCGGTTGTTCGATCTAAAAAAAGTAAAACAACAATCCTTTCGAAAAAATTGGCAACTCATGTATTCACATTAGAAGAAAATCCAAAGATTGAATGGGATCATTTTGATTTAGTTGTATTTAGTACACCTGTTGCATCTGTTTTGAAACTCATTCCAAGTTTACCAAAATCAGGAAAGACAATTTATATTGATTTGGGATCCACCAAACAGTCGATTGTTGATCTCGTAAATATCCATTTTGGTGATAACGAACACAATTATATTTCAACACATCCAATGTGTGGTTCTGAACAGACTGGTCCGGAAGCCGCAGTGCCAAGTTTGTATGTCGATAAACTTTGTATTTTAACAAAACCTAAATTGGCGAGTCAAACAAGCTTTGATTTTGTGAAACAATTTTGGGAAACGATAGGTTCGTGGACCATTCAAATGGATGCAAAGGTCCATGATGAAACGTTGGCATATGTTTCCCATTTGCCACATGTGATTTCGACAATCCTTGTGAATGTTGCTGGTAAAAATCATACAACGATGGACCAAGTAAATTCAATCCCAAAACCAATTACGGGTGGGGGCTTTCGTGATATGTCAAGGATTGCGGGCTCAAATGCGGAGATGTGGGTTTCTATTTTTAAAGAGAATAAATCCTTTCTCATCGACTCAATTGATCAATTCATTACCCAACTTACGGAATTTAGAAATTTATTTTTAGAAGATGTTGGACTAGATGAATCAAAAATGATTTCCATTTGGGAATCAGCACTCAAGAAAAAAGAAACAATTCAAAAAAACAAATGAAGTTTCTGAAGAACATACAAAAATTAAGCGGTTGTCAGGCGGGCATTTTAACAAATCAAAGTGCCTTTGGTTATCTTGGAAAGTATCATTTTCAAACTTATTCTGAAATCTTCAATTTAAAAACTATCTTTTTGCCTGAACACGGATTGTTTGCTGAGTTGCAAGACCAAGTGAGTGGAGATGAGTTGTCTTATCTTTTTGGAGACATGCAAATTGTAAATTTGTATGGTAAGGAAGAGAGTAGTTTAGTCCCACCGAAGGAGAGTTTAAAAAATTTAGATGTAGTAATCATCGATATTAAAGATGTTGGTTCACGTTATTATACATTTTTAACGACTGCTTATTATATCTTAGAAGAACTTTCTAAATTAAAAAAAGAAACTGGTAAATCACCTGTATTTTTAGTAATCGATTCTCCAAATCCAATTGGTACAAAAGTGGAAGGAAGTCCCTTACAGGAAACTTACCAATCGTTTGTAGGTGTCAAATCAGTCCTCCACCGCCACGGTCTAACGCCAGGAGGTTTATTGACCTATTATAATGAAACGTTTCATTTGAATGTTGATGTAGTAGTTGTTCCTGTTGGTGTTTTCCATCCAACCAAGGTGACATCATTTGAATGGGTTCCTCCGTCTCCAAATATACCAACACAAAATACTTGTTATGTGTATCCGGGTATGTGTTTGTTAGAAGGGACAAACTTATCGGAAGGAAGAGGCACAACAAAACCGTTCGAAACATTTGGCGCACCTTATCTGATGGGCAAAGAAAAGTTAGAATTGGATAAACGAATGTTATCTCACCAAAAAGGTAAGTTTTTATTACGTAATTTACGTTTTTTACCTACATTTCATAAATATGCGGGAATCATTTGTGAGGGTTACCAATTAATGGTTTTGAAACCCAAACAATTCCATTCATTGTATTTCACTTTGTATTTCTTAAAACAAGTGAATGGATTGTTTCCAGATCAATTTGAGTTTTTAAAAGGTGTGTATGAGTTTCGATCAGACAGACCAGCGATTGAACTTCTAACCGGTGATTCCTATTTACTTGAATATCTCTACGGAAAACATTCCGATTCTGACCTAGAAAGGTATTTGGAAGAAAACGAAACAATTTGGAACAAGGCAATAAAACCATTTCGGTACTAATTTTTTTGACAAATTGGTGTTGCAGACCGACTAAAGGATAGGTATACAATGACCATGACAAAACTGTTTCGAACCATCATTCTATTTTCCCTCATGACAACTTTATTCACCAATTGTGGTTACAATCGAATCCAAGAGTTGGATGAAGAAGTTTCGGCTTCTTGGGCAGAAGTGCTCAACCAATACAAAAGAAGAGCTGATTTAGTTCCCAATTTAGTGTCTGCAGTAAAAGGTTTTGCAAACCAAGAAAAAGACATCATGAAAGGAATTGCAGAAGCAAGAGCAAAAATTGGATCTATCCAAGCAACTCCTGAGCTCATTAACAATCCTGAAAGTTTAAAACAATTTGACCAAGCACAAGGACAACTCGGTTCTGCATTGTCTAGACTCCTTATGATCCAAGAGAACTATCCACAGTTAAAATCAGACCAACATTTTTCTGACTTGATGGCACAACTGGAAGGAACTGAAAATCGTATCACTGTTGCAAGGAACCGATTCATTAAAGCTACAAAAGAGTTTAATGTTTACATTCGTCAATTCCCTGCAGTCTTAACGGCAAAAGCATTTGGATATGAAGCAAAAGCAACATTCACTGTCGAAGACCAAAAGACGATAGAAAATGCTCCCAAAGTTGAGTTCTAATTTAGATACCAAATCATTATAAACTAGATTTGTGTGAGAAAAAACCGGTGAAAGCCGGTTTTTCTTTTTAAAATTGGAAGTATAAAAATGGACTGGAAACTGTTACGCTATAAATGATAAACGATGTGATGTAGAGCAATATGCAAGATGGAACTAAAAAGTACAAATTGTCCGTGATAAATGCAAATCGATCTTCCTTCTTATCCTGCATGATATCAATAAAGAATAAAAATCCAACTAACACAACTAAGCTGAGGCTCATCTGAGGGAATTGGCCAACCGCGCCTGTAAACGCTCGTTCTAACATAATATTGGTGATACCCATTCCTGTGGGGACTTCTGGAGTTGCTTTCGCTCGAAAGAAAAAACAAGACAATACAAAAATGCCCACTGGGTAAATTGGTTGGATGTATCTAGGGACTTTGTTCCAGGCATTACGCATAGTTTCAAATTTAAAAACAAATTTTTCAACCACCATCATTGTGGAGTGGAGAGTACCCCAAAACACAAAAGTCCAATCTGCACCGTGCCAAATTCCAGAAACAAATGTAGTAATGAATAAATTTACATACGCTAAAATTTCACCTCTTCGATTTCCGCCTAACGTAATGTATACGTAATCTCTCAACCAGGAACTAAACGAAATATGCCATCTTCTCCAAAGTTCACTAAGGGTACCCGATAAAAAAGGTCGGTCAAAGTTTTTAGGAATATGAAATCCAAGAATTCTTGCAGTACCGATTGCAATATCTGAGTATCCGGAAAAATCACAATAAATTTGAACTGCGAATAAAAAAGCTGCAATCCACATGGCAATCCAATTGTACTCCGTTGGGTTTGCATATATTGGATCGATCACATAAGATACAGGGTCCGCAATGAATGTTTTTTTAAAGATTCCCCAAAAGAGTTGTTTTAATCCATGTTTTAGATTGTCTTTTGTGAAGTCCTTAGAATCTAAAAATTGGTGTAATACATCACTTGCGCGTAAGATAGGACCTGCCACAAGTTGTGGGAAAAATGACAAAAAAAGACCAAAGTGGAAAATGGATTTAGCTCTTTCCACAACACCTTTGTAAACATCTACCGCATACGAAACAGCTTGGAGGGTGAAAAAACTAATCCCCATGGGTAGTAAAATTCCCGATTTTTGAACAAACTCAGGATCACAGGGAGTAAAGGAAAAGGTTTGGTTCCAGACTGTAATTGAGAAATCTAAATACTTAAATACAAACAATAAACTTAAATTACTCCAAACAGCTACGTTTAACCAAAAAATCTTTTTATTTTTTGATTGGGTTTCCTCCATGTAATCGACTGCAAGTTTTGTGATGACAAAAGAGAAAACTAGTAAAATGAGAAATGGAATTCTGAAAATTGCATAAAAGTACAAACTAACAATGAATAACCATAAACCTTGGAATCGTTTTGGAATAAGGAAATAAATGAATATGACTATAGGTGCGAAGATTAAATAATGAACTGAGTTAAAGAGCATTTTACTTTATTTCCTTTAAGGCAGATCGAATGGATTCGGATGCCCAAAGATTTCCGAGTTTTGTTAGGTGGCCATCACCTGGAATATAATAATCTTGGATGCCTGCTTTTTTTGTTTTTCCATGTATGGTAAATTCACGGCCACACATTTTGTCGGTGTATGGTAAGATTTCCAAAGTTCTGATCCTTTTGGATTCTAAATATCGTTTTGCTCTGAGAGCATAATTTCCTAATCGATTGTATTTGCCAAGTTGACGGCAATAGACTTCTTCAATTTGCATCGGTAATAACACTGGAATCCATTCGAAACCTTTGTCTTTCGAAAACTGAATCATCTGGTCATAGGCTCTCGTAGTGGTTTCAGGAAGTGGTTCTAGATCATTTGTATTGATTGGAGTATCTGAGCATTGGATTTGTAAATTAGGAATGGGAGTCGGGCAAATGAATGTATCAGAATTTTCGCACTTTACCTTTTTTACAGGTAGAATGAATGCTTCTTTTAAATACTGGAGTGGGGATTCCATAATTTGATTGGAATCCATTTTCATGATGTATTTTGTTTGTGCCCATTTTACTTTTGTTTGTTCATACGCAAGTTTCAGTGCTTGTAATAGATAAGAAACACGAGTAAGTTCAAACTGAATGCGAAATTTATTTTTCCATTCTAGATCATTTTCATGAAGGGCATCATTTTCATCATCAGGCAAAATCCCTTGTGCACGTAATTCCTCAGGCATCGTAAAGTCATTGGGAGAGATAAAAAAGAGAACCTTTTTGATATTTGGGATTTTGTCAGATAAATCTTTTAGGCGTTTGTAGGATCCAAGAGAACCATAAGCATCAACTCCAAAATTTAAACTTTGGTACTGGGTTCCATTTTCCTCATATCCATCTAGTTTCGAACAAAAGGTATCTTCGTCAGAAACCCCAAACCCCATCACAAGACTATCCCCTAGGCATACGAGTTTGGGTTTTTCTGGAATGGGTTCTTCTAAGCCTCGTAGTCCGAGGGAATTCGTTGTGAATTGCCCTTGCCAGAGGTCCGCATAATGGCGGACAAATCTGCTTTCATTTGGGGCAAGTGTGACACCATAGTCGGGATGGTATGCATGTAATAATTTGACATCACGGTAATAACGTAAGGCAGGAGGGTTGGCAAGGCGAAAGATCCCTTCCAAGAACAATAAAGCGAACGGGAAAAGTAGGACAATGGCTCCCCATCGTTTCCAGTTTAAGATCATATCCCTCTAAACTTTAGAATGGGACTTAAGAATCAAGCATTTCTATTGTGACTTTTTATAGTCATTGGCGATGGCCTCTGCAAAGAGTTTTGCCAAATCTTCATCTGGGTGACCATCGTTTGGGATGTAGATTTGTTTTTTTTGAAAAAACAAAACCTCAGTCTCTGAGCGTAGGTCAATGGTAACCATTCCTTCCGATTCAAAAAATCTTTTTGCAACATTATAATTCGGATCATTTGTATCAGGTGTTCCATTCGGGGCCATTCCCCAAGAGAATAAAATCTTCCATTGTTCTTTGTTGTAGATACTATTTTGAAAGAATGTTTTTAAAAATGAATAGGTAGGGTGAGTGTTTGGATAAAGAGTCGGAATTCCATTCGTATAGACATTAGTTTGACGTGATGGTCGGAGTGAGTTATAGAGTGATGAATTTCTTGATAGGTAAAAGTGGATGGGGTATAGGTAGTTCTGTATTCCCTTTTTTTCCCTTACGTCATCAATAAAATCAGAAGGATTCCATATCCAATAGATGAAGTTTGGTTTGTTACTAGATTGATTGTAAGTATCCAAATATAAATTCGAAATTCCATTCGTGCCAATGGCATCCACAGCAACCACACGAGTTTTGATTTTGTATTTAGTTTCTAACAAAAACGCGATGGTTTGTCCAGTTGGTAATCCATAACCCATTGCCATAGAATCACCAAGTAACCAAACGGTTGTTTGATTAGTTTCTGAAAGGTTTGCATTAGTTATCCTTTCTCCCATCTCGTTTGTTTGGATGTCCCATGGCTTTCCATCTCGACGAGTGAATTCTTCCTTCACATTCGGACACAGTCGGATTTCCGACCAACCTTCCAGGCAATGTATCTTTTTATAGCGGAGTTCTTCGTTTGGAGTTTTTTGTTGGAAGCGAAAGTATCCTTCTCCCAAAAGGAGAAGGATACCGAAAACAAAACTAAATTTGAATGGTAGACTAAAGAATTTTTTCAATGAGCAAGTAGAAAAAGGATAAGTTTCCGATATAAAGAACCATCACTAAAAAACCAATGGCAATTTGGAAAAGGTAAGCGGAATAAGAAAACCCTTGGTAGGCAAGGTAGGCTGTAATTCCTAAAATCATCTCGGGAACCAGTACGTAATAAGCAACATGCCCCCACATCTTTACATTCTGAGCATACCAAGATCCAAAAATCCACATAGTTGCTTCAGACAATCCAAAGATGAATAAACTGACAAGCCCAACCCATATCCCCGTACCAATGATAGATACTGATCTTTCTTCTAGTTTGATTCCAGTATAAACACAGATAAAAAGAGGTATGACCCATAGACCTGCCATATAACCAGAGACAGTTCCTATTTTGAAAAATCCATCTTCAGGAAAAACTAATATCTGTAAAACGGCCGACAAAAACCAATCTGGAAAAACCATAAATATAGACAGTGGTAATAAAAATTTCCAAATTCGATATGGTGTATGCCAATGGAATACAATACATATGGCTACAAAACTGACATGGAAAAAAGCCGTGAGGCTTGCGATTTTCACACCAGCTTCATAGGGAGCGGAAAAAAGAACAATACCAGAGAGTATGGTAAATACAAAAAAGTACAAAGCGAGTAAAAATTCTTCAGCCAGGAACTTTGGTTTCATCGTTCTCGAATTTGAAAGGAATGGATTGGAAAGGCAAGCCGAAACTTTGTTTGGTGGTAATAAAAATAAAAAATCGGAAGGTATTACGACTGAATGTAAATAGAGATGATCTTGGGAGATACTGGGTTCGAACCAGTGACCTCTACCATGTCAAGGTAGCGCTCTAACCAACTGAGCTAATCCCCCAAGGTAAAACCACTTCACCAGAGTCTTATCCACCGTAAAGTACGATTTCGCCACTTGTTCCAGAGGGAAAATTCTTCACTCAATCGGTCACAAAGACTTTTTGGATCGGAAGTATGGTTCATAAGAACAATTAAATTGTCTTTTGCCCTAGACAAAGCAACGTAGAGAATCCTTCTTTCTTCTTCGAAGTCGATTGTACTCAGATCTTCACTCCAACCTTGGCATAAATCCACAATCACAGTTTTAAATTCTAAACCTTTTGCACTATGGATTGTCATCACCTGTTTTATGGGCACTCCCACTTGGATCCATTCGGTTTTGCGAAAATTACTACGTGTGAGTACAACCGAATCTGAATCAATCGAGTGGTATTTTTTCCATATTGTTTCTAAGAATAGATCGTTCTCTTTTTTAATTTCCAAATGGAAAAATCCTTTTTCTTTTCGAAAGGAAATCGTTTTTTTAGGAATTTTGTTTTTGTTTTGTCTGATGGGTAATAAACTTTTTTGAATGATAGCGTTCGTTGATCGGTAGTTAGTTGATAATTTGTATTGGCTTACATTTGGGAAATGATTCGGAAATTCTAAAAATGGTTTGGGAGTGGCACCCCGGAATCCATAAATTGCCTGCCAATCATCTCCCACAACTGTGATGGATTCAAACTCCATCCGTTTGATGATCTCCAATTGTTGTTCATCTGTGTCTTGGAATTCATCGATGATGAGAGATTTCCAATTTTTTTTGAGGGTTCGAGAATCTTCTGATTTTAGAAAATCTAAAAATTCTTGGATTAAATCATCAAATTCAAAGTAATTGTTCTCTCGTTTCCAGTTTTGAAAGGAAGTGATGTAGTTTTCATAGATCGCTGTTGATAGGTTTCGTAAATACTTTCCATTTTGTTTTGTGAGTATAGAAAATGGAATACCACCTATCAGTTCACGATTTGGCTCTAATATTTTTTTGGTCATTTCCCATTTTTTAGATTCTGATAGGAGTTTACTTTTGGACCAATTTTTTTGAAAATGGGAATGTTTTAAGGAATGATAACAAAACGAATGAAAGGTGGAAATATGATATAAGTGAGAAAGGCCTTTTTTCTCGCAACGTTCTTTGAATTCTTTTGTGGCTTTTTTGGTAAATGTGACAATGAGTGTTTTGTCTGGGTGGATGGTTTGGTTTTTTTCTCGTTCCTCTAATAGTCCGATCATGGTTGCTGTTTTTCCTGAGCCAGCACCAGCTATCACTTGTATAATGGAATTTTTGCTAGTGATGATTTCCTTTTGTTCCAAACTCCACATACATACTTGAGGTAATGGATTATCAGATTGGATCTATAATTGATTTGAATTGATCACCTAAAAATGGAATCGTTTAAATTTTAAAGACAGCAGAGTCTTCATCTTCTTCTTCTTTTAAATCATAATAACCATAAATAAAATGAGAACTGGCACGAACTTCCATTCCATAAAAATGTTCAGAGATCCTACCAGATTTTGTCACTTCGAGTTTGTATTCCTCTGCTAGAAATTTCATTTTATCCATGGAGATTTTTTCATTGATCTTCGGACCAAATCCAGACTCTGTTTTTGACCAATCCACGATGAATAACCTTCCACCCGCCTTCATGGAACGAATGAGCCCATCCATCGCCAAACCTGGGTTTGGGAAGGTGGATAAAGAAAGGGAAGCAAAAATGATTTCGGGAACTGGAACCCATTCTGGAAGGAGAGGGTGGTCTGATTGGTCCATATAAAAGGGGGTGAGTTGTTCAATCCCTTCCATGAGTTTTCTACGTAAGATTCGATCGATGATGTCTTGTTGGCATTCCGCAGCCCAAATCCAAACATTTGGAAACCATTTGCGGAAGTCTTGAAAATAAAACCCAAGCCCACTTCCAAAATCAACCAAATTGGTTAGGCCCTTCCAATTGAAAAATGCATACACATCTTCTGGAGGACAAACCTCTCTTCTATGGCTTGAGAGCAAATATTCTTGGTAAGTTTGGGAACGGTAGTATTCCGTTTCAGACATAATGACAAATCTTCTAGAAAAGAGGGGAAAGTACAAACGAAAAATTCAATTCGAGGGAGACAACCACCGAAAATCTAAGTATGAAGTTCTCGATTCACCTCTGGACGGTTGTACTGCTACTTTCTCAATTCCCGGTTTGGGCAGACTCCGGATTTGAGGAAAGTCGTTATCCATCGATTGCAAAAGCAATTCATGCGAGTCTTTTGCCTGACAAAAAATCCATTCGTATCGATTGGGATTCACCCAAACAAGAAGGTGAAATCATCGTTGCCAGATCCAATGTAATGATTGATAGCCCAGATAAACTGTACATTGCAGATTCACTTGGCCGTTACAAAGCATCAGGTCCTAATGCAACTCGTTTGTACTTTGATTATAATTTAAAACCAGGAACGTACTATTACGCGATTGTGATGGTTTCTGATGTTCGCAAACGTGAAGTCAAATTGTTTGCCAATCAAAACTATACGATCATACCCGTAACCATTGCTGAAGAAAATGGAACACCAGTTGTAGGGCAAAATCCAGATTTCCCTGCGTTCCCACAAGATACTAACATCCAATCAATGGTGGGTGGTGTATCTGGAATCACGGCCAATATCGAAAAACGATTCATCCGTTTGAATTGGAATCCACCACAAGGTGCGACTGCGGGAAGAACTATTTACACTGTCTATCGTTCCAACTCACCTCTCACAAGTCTTCCACTTATGCAAAAAGCAGAGAAACTTTCAGAGCTCACTCATCCTACAACTTCCTTTTTAGACCAAGACTTAAGTAAATCCCAAACCTTGTATTATGGTGTTTCTGTGAAACAAGTGGGAAGTGAAGAAACACTTCCTCTAGAAGATAAAAAATCGACACTACGTGTTTTTTATATCAAACAATCCGATAAAGCAAATGCAGAAGTAATCGTTGAAGAAACTCCTAAAAAAGAAAACCCTGAGGTTGCTTCTAATGAAGTGACACCAAACTTAACTGGAGCTTTACATGTGAGAGGATTAGGGTATGAACGTGTTGGCAAAGGAGCAGTGATCAGTTGGTTAAGTCCAGAAGCTGCTGATGAAACAACAATTTATACTTTGTATGCTTCCATTCGTCCCTTAAACCAAGGTGCATCATCCTTTAATCAAGGAACAGTTGTTAAGGTTGCAACTGTTGTTCATCCCAAAACTAATTTTTTCATCAAAGAGTTAAAAGAAATTGATGAATTGTATTTTGGTGTCACCGCAAAATCAAGTTCCGTTCCCGAAGATTATAATTTAAAAGAAAACGTATCTTATTTTAAATATGATTTTTCAAAAGATAATCTTCCAAAAGAAGAACCAGATATAGTAGCGGAATCAAAACCTAAAAAAGAACCCGAAAAATCTGAAATTTATAAAAATGAACATGTTGTAACTCCAACGGAGTTGGCTCCTCCTAAAGAAAACATTGAGCCTGTAAATGATTTTAAACAAGAAACACAAGCAACAGTTACATACGATTTAGGGCAAACAGAGTTGAATCGGATCATAAAAGAAACGGTGATCCAAAAGAAATTTGAAACAGCCGTTTATCGTTTAGAAGAATATTTAAAATATGAAACTAGTTCTTACTTAAGGGGAAAAGCAATGTTCTTCTTAGGTGTTAGTGCTTTAAAAACCGGTGACACCAAAAAGGCTTTAAAATGTTTTTTGAAAAAGGAAACCAAATCCTATTCTCCATCAAGAGTTGAATTTTGGACGAATCAAACCCTAAATCAAGTGGGTAGAGGTAATTTATGAGTCGAGTGATCGTATCCTTAGCAGGTTTGTTATTTATTGTAGCTGGACTCTCCACTGCCTATTACCAAACCAATATTTCTGCAAAAGAAGACCAGTCTCAATTGGTATTAGAAAAAATTGCAGAAGGTGAAGAGTATCTAAAACAAAGCAATCCGCATAGCAAAGAGAAGGCGATTGCTATCTTTTCTGAATTGGCTGGCAAACAAGGTTTGGAAAAATATGAATTTCAAATTAAATACAACCAAGCAAGAGCCTTGGAAAAAAATTCGGATTTTTATCCAGCATTGGACATCTACAAAGATCTCAAAAAAAATTCAAACTGGAAACAAGAGGATCGAGATAAGCTGAGTTATTCTCTTGGAAATTTGCTTTTAAAGATAGGAAATGAACCAGAAGGAAAGGCGCATTTGGAATCGGTTTTACAATCTAGTTCCGACAATAAACTTCGATCCAAAACCTTCATGGCACTCGCTGACCATTACTACAAAATTGGTCAGTATGAAACCGCTCGTAAAAATTATGTTTTGTCTTTGCAAGAAGATCCCAACCATACGGAATCAAGAATTGGTTGGGGGCGTACTTTACGTAAATTAGGAAAAGATTGGGCATCATTTGATGTATTTGATGAATACATCGAAACCCAAGATGGACTTGCTGGAGCGGATGAAAAAGTAGTTGGTGAGTATAAAGACTCAGTATTCAAAGAAGCAAAAGACAATTATACTAAAAAACAATATGCGAAATCAATTGAATTGTTTCAGAAATCCTTATCTGTGAATCCTTCTCCCAAAAAAGAAGAAGAAGCTTTGTATTTCATTGCACTTGCTTATGATGCAATAGGAAAACAAACTGAATCACTAACATATATCAATAAGGTATTGAATAATAGTGATTATTCACTAGACCAAGCTTCACTTTATAAAAAGGGAACAATTTACTTCAGACAAGGTAAGTTTGAAAAAGCAGCCGGTATTTTCCAAACCATTGTAGACAAATACCCTAAAAACCAGATTACCGACAAGGCGATTGCATGGAAAAAAGAATCTCTAGATCAGTTTACTGACCACAATGATTTAGAAGATTCTGATGTATCGTCAGATTCTAATTCAAATAAACCGAATTCTTATTCAGGGAAACCTGATTCGGGAAATGATTTAGAATTTTAGTTGGTTTCCATTAGAAACTCATTCGTATGCGTATTGAACAGAGCTTCCTCTAATCCGAAAGTTTTGTAAATTTCCGGAACAATATCAGCTAACGAATGTATATTTTCTGCGAAGCGGTCAGCATCCTTTCCATACAGGATGGTGGCCGCTGGGTTTTCTGTATGATTTTTTTGGCTTAAGTCTTCCATGTTCCCATGATCACTGGAAACAATTAACAGATCTTCGTTTGGGTTTAGATTTGTTAAAAGTCCTTTAAAAAATGACTCTAAATTTAAAATCACTTTTTCTGCTTTTTCCCAATCCATTGCATGACCCACCTTATCCGTTAAAAAATATTCATACAAAGTAAGTTGGTAGTTTGAAAATCGTTGGAAACATTTTGTACCAAGAAGGTATGGATCTCTTTTTTCTAAGAGGGGATCTCCATCTTTTAACATATCGATACCAAGTGTTCCCATAATTTCATGTGTGAGGTCCATATAAAGTCCTCTTTCATTTCGAAGGTCCTCAAAATTTTTGAGAGGCCTACCACTGGCAAGTTGGACAAGTGTGGAAGCAGAAACTAGTTTTGGTTTCTCTTCCACATGTTTTAAGTAAGGCGGCGAAAAACAGTTTAAAAAATCACTGAGGATTCCCTGTTCATTTAAAACTTTGATAAGAGAGTATTTTGCTATGATTTTCCGTAATGTAATGGTCGGAAATCCGCTGACATGACGACCTAAAACCTTGGGACCAGGAATTCCTGTCCAAAGTGCTGTTTGGCCCGTAGCTGATTGGGGGAGACCAGGAACACCCATATGGGCATCCGTTTTTACATAATGGATATGATTGGCATTGACTGGGAGATCAAGGTCGAATTTGGAAATCCCTCCAACAGGCGCTAAAAACCCTTTTGCAAAACGGCTAAATGGATTGGTTTTTGGATCATAGTTTGCGATCCCAACTCCATCCAAAAATACATAAAAAATCATTCCTTTCCTTAGACCGATTGGTTTTTGCCTATTGACAACCCGATAATAAGAATGATGAAACGAAATTTCGGAAACCTGTCTATTCTTTTTGGTCTCATTTCCGTTTCGTTATTTGTTACCTTCCTTTTTTACGGTTATTTTGAATGGATTCGTCCCATCCAAAGGAAAACGAATCTGATCACGGCTCTTCTGCGCTACGATGAAAATCGAACCAATGAGTATTTGAATACAATTGAGTTTTTTGTTCGTGACTCAGAATTGCCTTATCGTGCGAGTAAAGTCACACAACAAATTCAAAAATCCCTACATTTAGAATACGTACGATTATATGATGATTCTTTACGTTTGATTCATAGTACAAACGAAACAAACGAAATTTTCCAGGAAGAATTGAGACAAGACCCATCTGGATTATTGGAAGGCAAAATTAAAGTTTTATCTAACGGTGATTATGTGTATCGGGTTACCACAGGGAAATTTTTCATTGTATTTCCAAAATTTAATTTTTCACACGGATTTGTTCAAAATCCAAATTTAGAATATGGATATTTGTATTGGGTATTCCAACCGAATACTCAAAAAATCTTATATACCAATGATGAATCGATACTTTCTGGTGATCGTGAGAGTAACGAATTATTAGGTTTGTTCCAAGGCAAAGAAGGCCAGGAAATCACTTGGCAAATCGATGGTGAATTCTCTAAATTATTGTTAGAAACAAAGGATCGGTTTTCCATTTATTTGTTAAGACAAACAGATTCAGAAATTGAAGAAATTCGTTATGGTTGTTTTATCCTGTTTCTAATCACATTTACTGGATTATTTTATATACGTTTTGTTTGGATGGTTGTTCATTTCGAACATTTCCATTTCAAAAAACGGATTGTGATACCAATACTTGTTTATTTGGTTCTGCTTGTTTTTTACCAAAAAAGTTGGGAATTATATCCAGACTATCGTTATTACAGGCCATGGACCAAACACCGATTGACCCAACTTGAAAATACTTTGATTGGTCTTGAAAAAAACATTAGGTCAAATTATTTAAATCATACAAATGGATTTGGGATCAGTGAGTCAGTAATATCTGAAATTTATGAATGGAAAATGGAGCAGGTTGATGTTACTCTCCAAAATCGATTTGGATCTGAAATTTTTCTATTATTACAAAAGATGAAAGAAAATCCAAAATCCATTTTGATTGAATCTGAAATGGATTTAGTTTACATGATTCCCATTCAAAACAAGGAAGATAGTTTAAAAACGGTTCTTGTGACTGTTCTCAATCCTAATTTATTATATGCTAAAAAAGAAAAAGACAAAGATGAATTTTATTTTCCGTTTGTAGATATAAAATTGTCTGATAACAAAAGTAAGGAACAGGTTCTATTCAATCCTCGGTTATGGAATGGAACTCAGCTTTCAAAACTAAGGCATACTGATTCCAAAAAGGAATCGGTAGGATTTTTACACCATAAATTCCAATCCTATTATCTAGATAAAGAAAAAGGAAAACCTGGCATAGTTTCAGGATTGTCTGTGTATCGATATGCTTCCTATCCAGCTTATATGCTTAGTTTTGGATTCGTTTTTATTGGGCCCTGGGTTTTATTTGTGTTTTGGGCAAATCTAAAACGAAGATGGGCAACTACACCGATGTTAGGGGAATCCCTTCCTCGTCATGCGGAGATTCACGAAGAGAATGAATTGATAAAAAAAACTGAATCGAATCAAGAAGGAATTGAAACAAAAATAGAACCTATTATAAAGAATCAAATTCCTGTGAAAAAAATGAGTTTTAAAATTTTACCTCCTGCTGCTTGGAAACGTGTTGCCATATTAGATGCGGTCCAAAGAAAGAGAGAAACAATTTTTAATCCAGAATTAGAAAGATTGGTTTCCAATGTGACAAAACGTGAGGAAACACTCCAACCAAAACAAAGTTCCATTCCTGAAAATATCTTTACCTCTATTCCTGAAGAAAAACGATTTGAGTATAGCCTTCTTGATAAAATTTACCGTGAAAATGAAATTTCTTATGACGGCATAGTCGGATATACAAAAAACTTTATCTCCCGTTTGGGTTCACCTCGGTTTTCCTATTTGTTTTTGAATGATTCACTCGGTTCATTTCATAATCAAATTTCATCAGGTCTTGATTATAATACACGATCCAATTTGATATTTTTACACCATGATCCTTATTTACCATTTGATGAATCTGGTTTTGCTTCTTTGGAGATAGACGAAAATGTGAGACTTGATCGTTTTGTTTCAAAAAAATTCTCTTGGGAAATTTTACTGCAAACTGAGACCATCATAGCCTTTCATATGGAAACACTTGGATTTCCTGGAATATTCCTAGTACTATTGAATAAAGAAGAACGAGGAAAGTTTTTGGATTCACATAAACGAATGATCCAAGATAAGCTAAAACAAGTAATTCCCGCTTTACATGTACTAGTTGATAAAGAAGAACGAAAACCTGAATTTTTAAAAGACAGTTTGTCGTGGATGATTCGATCCTTTATGCAAGCAACCTTTGGAGGAAAAAGAGCAGCAAATGTCCTGAGAATCCATTGGCCTGAATACCATCCTTCTCCCGAATGGGAACGTAGCAAAAAACATTTTGTGGAAATGATCCAAACTTATTTGGAAAGTAAAGATCGTTTGATTGAAACTTCACCTAACATGATGTTGATCGTCTCGGCAAAGGATTTATACTTAACTGTTGTTCAAAAATTACAAGAATTACCATTCTCTCACGAACTCAAATCAATGAAATTTCCAGATGATGGACAAAACTACTATTTATATTTTTAAATTAGTATCGGTTTGTTTCGTAATCGTTACATCCATCTCTGCAGGCGGAAGTAAAAAAAAAGAAGAAACGATCGCCTTAAAAAAACAAATCTATGGTTTGCATAAAGTGGATGAAGAAACCAATTCCATTCCTTATTTGGAACGTTACCTCGAACTGAGCCAAAACGAATTGTATTTCAAATTATTATATGCAAAGGCTTTATTGTATCGGAATGATTTGTCAGTACCAAAACCGGATGAACCAGCCGAGGATAGAATCAATAAGGCAAAAATCATCCAAAAGAATTATAACTTAGCCTCAAAACTTTTCCAAGAAAATGTATTACATTTGGAAAAAGTAAGACCAAGAGACCCAAACTTAGGAAGATGGTATTATTTATGGGCTTTCAGCGAGTGGTTTTCGGATAACAAAGAAAAGTCGATCAAACTTTTTTTAAGAGCCGTAAAACTTGATTATCGATTAACAGAATCTTATTATAATATTGCATCGCTTTATGAGTCACTTGGTCAATGGAAGGACGCAAGTTTGTATTGGCGAAAATTTGAAAAAGCCGAAAAGGAATTGGAAGAAGAAGATTAATGGCAAAAATTGATAAACGTTTTCAGATTTTACTTTCAGAAGAAGAACAAAGATTACTTAAAAATGAAGCTACTCGAAGGGCGATTTCGCAAGGAGAACTCATTCGTTTGGCTTTAAAAAATGAAATCATCCAAAAATCGGAAATACTTAGGCGAAAGGCTGTGCAAAATCTCACGGAGATCTTTCCTTGAAAGTATATTTATCTGCCAGTTTTTTAGTTCCATTGCTCCAGTCCGATAAAAAGGAAACGATAAAAAACTTATTACTTACCTCTATTGATTCCAATACACGATTTTTTACTTCGGTATATTCCATTCATTTAGTGTTTACCATTCTAGGTGTTGTGAGTGCCGAAAAAAAGAAGATGATCCTACGGAACTTAGAGGATCTAACCGATCAAATTTTCCCTATTTCAATGAATGAAATTCGATCGGAGTTACTTCTGTCGGAAGGATTAGGTTTGGAACAAGTGTCTGCGTTAAATGAAGGAATGGATGTGTTTTATCATTATGGAAAGGATGAATTTTTGAATCATCCCTTACTTAAGATTCGAAACTTCCTTCGGGAAACTAATTGAAATTGGCGGGGAAAGAGCACTCCTTTGGTCTTTCGAATCCCATTCATTTAGATAACGATTGTAAGCTGAGATTCTGAAATAATACGTTAAACCTGATTGGAACAAATGCCCACGTTTTTCTTTTTTTGAAAAATCAACTTGGTCTGCCAAATTTCGGTCTTCCGGTGATTCTAATTGTCCTTCTGGGATATAAATATTTGTAATGAGCGTATCTTCATCTACGCAAAATCGTTTGTTGCGAAAACTACTATTTTCATCGTTCCCGTCAATTTTGCGAAGTTCATTCCCTTTGTTCTTTTTTACAAAAATGGATCCAACCATTCGATTCGGTAAAAGGCCATAATGGATGATGTAACCACCACCATTTTGCACTTCCTTTTCGTGATTGGAGTTCCACAAAAAACAAACTTGATCTTCTTTTGTATTGTTTGGGTCCAATCGAAACAGAGTCGGAGTGTCTGGAGGAGATTGTTCAGTATAATCGAAACTCAGTGATTGAATATTAGGAACAGTTTTTCCCATAGGATCTGGCCGAAACCAGATTTTCCATTGGTAGAATTTAAAACGAAGTTTTGGCAAATCTGAAGTAAGGGAACGAATCCTTGTCCAAGAAAGGGAACTCGATTCATTGAATTTTTGATTCGAACCTCGAAAGTACAATTCAATCATCGTGTCTTGTGGTTTATCAATTTTCCATTGGATTTGTTGTAAGATAGAATTACTATACTTTGTTTCTAAGATAGGGGAAATTGTAAGGTTTCCTTCCATCGTACCAATTTTTGTATCATCATCATACTTGACAGATTCAAATTTTGTATAACGAGTTTCTGGTTCCCCTTTGTGGATGTGAAAACCATCCAAATTACCATAATAAGATTTTCCTAAAACCAAAGGAGTTGAATCATTTTCAGGAAAACCAAAACCAATTGTATCTGGTGAATTGTTTTCATATTCTGCGGTTTCAATACCATTTTGAAATAACACATAACGATGGTTTAGCGTGTCAAAGTAAATGGAAATGACTTCCCATGTTTGACGTTTGATTTTCACAGAAGATTCTAATACAAAACTACTTGTCCTTCCATCAGTTTTTTGCAAAAGATTGTTCACAAAAAGTGTTGGTTTCCCTTCGTTTAATTCAAGTGATATGCCGTATTTTTTCCCTTTCACATAAACAGTTCGATCCAAGATCACGGAACCTGCACCTTGTTCTCCCATACGGAGTGGAATGGAAATGCTGAATGGATCTGGGTGGGTTCCAAAAACTGAGTTTCCCGAAACGGAAAGATGGATTTGGTTCCTTCTACCAGAAAAGTATGCGGATTTTTTACCAAAAAATTGTGTTTTGGTATCTTCTAAGTAAGAAGAGGAAACAACCGAGATTGACTTGGAAGGGAAAGAGGTTCCCGATTCAGAAAGGTTTGGTTCGTTTGGTTCCCCTTCAAAATCAAAAAATAACTCACCATACTTGGGTGTATTTTCTTTAGGTTTGAGTGTGTTTTTTTTGCCGGGTTCTTTGTGTTCGACAACACCAATTTTTTTCCAAAGGCTCAAGTTGACAGTCTCCTTTTTGGGGACTTCCCATGAAAAGAGAGAGGTCCCTACAAAAAGGAAACAAAGGGAAATTAGGATTGTTCTTCGATAAGACCCAATCGTTTTTGGTGCCTGCCACCTTCGAAATCTGTTTCGATCCATTTTTTCACAATTCTCAGAGCTAAGTCTGTTCCGAGAACTCTTCCCCCTAAAACGAGTACATTGGCATTGTTATGGCGTTTGGACATTTCCGCCGTAAACTCATCATGGCAAAGGGCCGCTCGAATGCCTTTGAAGCGGTTTGCTGCAATGGACGCTCCAATGCCAGTACCACAAAGAGCGATGAGCCTTGGGACTTCGTTGGAGAGAACCTTTCGGCAAGCATCTCCAATGATGGTTGGGTAGTCGACGGACTCTTCGCTCTTAGTACCGTAATCGACCAATTCATACGATTCCTCGAGACTTTTCCTGAGGAATTCTTTGAGAGCAAATCCTCCATGATCAGAGGCGATTCCAATTTTTTCTTTCATTCGGATTTTTCCTTTCTTTGTTTTAGGGCATCGGTGTAAGACGTGTAACTTTCGACCGAAAGGGAGAGTAGAAACTTATCTCTCTCTCGGAGCAAACTTCCATAATAACCAGTGAATAGGTCTAAATACCTTTCACGTTTGGAACTTGGATTTTTTTCGGATAAATATTCAATTGTCAGTGCGAAAATTTCTTGTTTGATTTCGTTATGAGACTCTAGCCATTGTTTGGCGACCAGAATCTCACTGGGAGTAAGAGGATAGGTTCTATTTTCAGAAAGAAGGATCCTCCATTCTATTTGGAAATAGGATTCTTCCCATTTGAGTCCAGAAAGAAGTGATGGTGTTAACAGTTCTCCCAAATTGGAATCTTTTTCGGGAAGTGTGATCGAAGCTTTGATACAATCTAATGAGTTGATTCTAAGTTCCGCTGATTCTCTAGCAAAAATAGCCATTTTGGTTCGATCCAAATTTTGGATGTCAGGGCTAATGGCTTTTGGCGGAATTTCTTTTTGCAAAGTCACATAACATTGTTTTGCTTCTTCCCAGCCATAATTTCCTTCAGGAATCCAAACAGAATGTGCATAGAGAACACCTGTCGTGAGGCAGAAAAATATCCCTAATCCTAATTTAACCATTTGTCCTTTCAAACTCTTTGATAAAGGATACAAGTGCATCCACACCTTCTTCTGGCATTGCATTGTAGATACTTGCTCTAAATCCACCTACCTCACGGTATCCTTTTAGGCCAGCAAACCCTTGTTCTTCGGCAAGTGACAAAAATTTGGAATCTAAACTGTCATTATGGCTTCGAAACACTACATTCATTGCAGAACGAAAAGCCTCTGGTACAGGGGCATAAAATAAAGAAGAAGCATCAATGGCATCGTACAATTTTTTTGCTTTTCTTTCATTGATTTCTTCCATAACAGAAAGTCCACCTTTCCGTTTTAGGTATTTGTAAACGAGTCCTGCAATGTAAATGGAATAGGTAGGTGGTGTGTTATAAAGAGAGCCGTTTTTTTCCATCAATTCAAAATTCATAAGGTTGGGAATTGCATGAGAAACTTTTCCCAGTTTTTCCTTATCATAAATCACAACGGTGAGTCCAGATGGGCCTATGTTTTTTTGAGCTCCCGCAAAAATGACAGAAAAATCATCGATTGGAAGTTTACGACTGAGTAACTCACTTGTCATGTCTGCAATGAGGGGAGCTTTTTTCAATTTGGGAAAAGTTTTGTATCTTGTCCCATAAATTGTATTATTGGAAGTGATGTACACATACTTTGCACCATCATTGACAGAAGCGTCCGTGATGGTTGGAAGTTCCATGTATTTGGAATCAGCTCCATTGAAGATGGATTTTACATTTGGGTAGAATTTTTTGGCTTCTTCGAAGGCTTTTTTTGCCCAAACGCCAGTTACTGCGAAATCGGCTGAATCACCAGATTCTAAATAATTAAAAGGAATCGCTGAAAATTGTAATGTCGCTCCACCTGGAAAATAAACGACCGCATAACGAGATGGTAGGTTTAAGAGTTCTCGTAAATCAGCAACGGATTCATCTAAAATGGTCTGGAAATGTTTTTCTCTATGGCTCATTTCCATAACAGACATACCAGTTCCTCTAAAATTGAGGAATTCAGACTGAGCCTCTTCCATGACCTCGGTAGGGAGCATGGCGGGACCTGCATTAAAATTGTAGATTCTGTGTGTAAACGTAGGCATTCTCCCACAGAATTTTGAATGTCCAGCCCCTGGTAAATAGATTTTTATTCGAAAACTTGCTTTGCAGAATCGGAAAGGTTGTTAATCTTGTGGGCATCTGAAACCTAATTTCGTGAGGAAACAATGAGAATCTCTCGTTCCATCATCATCTGTCTAATTGTTGTCGGTTTTTCACTGACAGCCCAATCCAAAGCCCCTCTCGGTGAATCCGAAATCAAGGGATCCAAAAAAATTGAATTCATCAACCGTTCCCTACGTAAGGCTTCGGACGACATCATCCAAGAAAACACGGAAACGGGTAAAAAACTCGCAGAAACCTTGGCCAAGGAAAATTCGGCAACTGTGGATGGGGTAAAAATCCAAAGGATTTTACCTGGTGCTGATGGAAAACTCGGAGCCGATATCCTAATTATCTCTGAATCCCAAAGTTTTGATCATATCAACTCCATTGCGAGGATCCTTGCTTCTTACATTGAAAAGTCTTTTCAATACAAAGTAGGTAATGCTGAGACACTCGCTCAGTACATTTTGTACTACAATGCAACTCACAGAAAGGATGCCAAATTTTTTGGAAAAAAATACACTTCTGGTGTAATGGAAGTTACATCCCCTGATAAATTGGGGATTGATACTGTTTATAAAAACTGGCCAGGCAAAACACAAATCATCATTCCCATTGAAGGGAATATCTTAAAAGACAACGGAAAAGATGTTACCACTGATGAATTGGAAAAAGATGTAAATCGTACGGTGAAAGACAAAGAAAAAGATCCTGCCACCAAACAAAAGATGGAAGACGAAGCCAAAAAAATGGACAAGTTGCAAACTGATAAAATCAAAGATGAAAAAAAGGTTTTGCAAGATAAAAAAGACGAAGTGTCCAAAGAAGGTAAGGATCTCCAAGACAAAAAAGAAGCTCTTAAAAAACAAGAAGCGGAAGCCGTCGCAAGTCTGAATGAACTGAAAAAAGATCCTGTAAAAAATAAAGCCGAGATCGAGAAAAAAACGGAAGAAGTCAAAAAGATCGAACAAGAGAAAAAACAAACTGACGAGAAATCCCAAGCAGTCGAAGCAAAAAAAGAAGAACTAAACAAAAAAGAAGAGCAACTTGCTAAAAAAGAAGAAGCAAGAACAGGAACCACTACTTCAAGTGATGGTGCAAAAAAAGATGACACGGTTCAAAAGGTAGAAGCGAAAGTTGAAGAATTAAAAACAGAACTCGCACAAACCAAAGAAGAACTGAAGAAAAAAGAAGAACAAAGTGATAATGTTGTGAACAACAAAATCCTTTTTATGAAGTTTATCAAATATGATACAGACGGTCACTATTCCAATGAACTTTGGGCCATTGATCCAGCAAAAGATGATGCTTTATTCAAAAGTCCTTACAATAATATATGTTCTAAGGAGTTTAAAGAAATTGCAAACCAAGGGGTACTTGTGCTTGGTTATGATGGAGAAAAAGTAGAAACTCGCAAACACAAACTCGTGTTACTTGATCCAGATAAATTAGGTGTAAAAAAGACAAGTGAATCAGCGGATATTTTCTGGCGAACACCTATGATCAATCGTGAAGACAAAATTTATGTGATTGAAAAGGTGAAAGACAAATACCATGTATCACGTTTTAAATCAGATCTAACGTTTGAAAAACGGACAGAAGAACCAGTCGAAGAAAATTCGGAACTCACATTTTTTGGAGATAAAATTTACGTAACCGGAAAACCAAAAGAAGGAGACAAAACAACGATTAAAGTCTTCAAAAAAGAAGACTTAAGTTTACTCAAAACCATTGCTCCGTAAGGAGTGTTGCTGATTCTTTTCCATCCAGTTTCATAAGCGTGTTACCTAACCGGAAACATTCTTATGGACTGGCAGGTTCTCTAAAAATTTGAAAACAATTTCCAAAACAGTTTGGATACTCTCGCTTGTGAGTCTTTTTACAGATATCGCAAGCGAAATGTTATACCCAATTTTGCCAATTTACCTAAAGTCCATTGGTTATTCGATCCTCTTCATTGGATTATTGGAAGGGGTCGCCGAGTTTGTCGCTGGTTATAGTAAAGGATACTTCGGAAATCTCTCGGATATCCAAGGAAAACGAGTTCCTTTTGTGCGATTTGGTTATGCACTAAGTGCTATCTCCAAACCCTTGTTAGCAATCAGTCGATTGCCATACCTTGTCTTTTTTTCCCGTACAATGGATCGGATTGGAAAGGGGGTTCGCACTGGAGCTCGCGACGCTTTATTATCAGAAGAAACCACTGCTTCCTCAAAAGCACAGATTTTTGGATTCCACCGTTCCTTTGATACACTTGGTGCCGTGATTGGTCCAAGCATCGCACTTATCTTTTTGGCAATCTATCCCAATCAATATGTATATTTGTTTTATTTTGCAATTGTGCCAGGTTTCATTTCGGTAGGACTAACTTTTTTATTAAAAGAAAAGGAAAACCAAACAAAACAAATGCGAAAAATAACTAGTTTGTTTTCCTATCTTTCGTATTGGAAACAGACAAATTCCAATTATCGAAAGTTAGTTTTTGGATTACTTGTTTTTGCTTTGTGGAATAGTTCCGATGTTTTTTTGATCCTGAAAGCAAAAGAAGTGGGGCTCACTGACACGACAGTCATTGGGATTTATATTTTTTATAATTTAGTGTATGCCATCTTTGCTTATCCATTTGGGATATTGGCGGATCGTTTGGGACTCAAACGAATGTTTTTATTCGGAATTTTTATGTTCATCCTTGTTTATTGGATCATGGGAACCTTCCAAACTGTGGTTTGGATTGTATTTGCCTTTTTTTTATACGGTCTTTTTGCAAGTGCAACTGAAGGAATTGGAAAAGCTTGGATTAGTAATCTTGTACCTTCCGAAGAAGTAGGGACTGCCATTGGTATGTTCACTGGGTTACAGAGTTTTGCTACTTTTTTTGCAAGTCTGATTGCTGGTTGGATTTGGTTTACCTTTGGAGCAGGTGTTACTTTTTTAGTAACAGGAATGTTTGCCTTATTGGTATGGATGTATCTCAAATTCATACCAATAGGGGAAAGATATTATTCCTAATCTTTTAAATACTCAATCCGTTCGCGAATCGCTTCGTTGGATGGATTTTTCTTTGCTAAATCTTCTAGAAGTTTGATGGCCTGTGTTTTTTTTCCCATAATGTCCCAAAGATCAGAAAGTTCCAGTGCTGGTCTTGGATCATTTGGAGATTTGGTTAGCAGTCCTAAATAAATTTCTTCTGCTTTTTCGAGGTCACCAATGAGTCGTAATGCGGCAGCTTTTCCGAGAAGTGCAAAGTAATCATCGCCACTCGCGAGAATTTTATTAAAACATTCGAGAGCTTTGTCGTAGTTACCAAGACCCCTGAGAGAGTCCGCATAACGGTTGATAATGAGTTTGTTTTCAGGATCGGACTCAAGGATTTTTTCCCAATGAGTGATTGCAGTTTTAAAATCTTTTTTCCCTCGGTAAGACTCGGCAAGACCATAAAGAGCAAAAAAGTTTTTTGGATCTAGATTTTTGGCACGTTCGTAGTAAAGAATTGCTTTATCAAAATCTTTGATCTTACGGTAACTATTGCCAATTTCAGTTAGGATTTTAATATTATTTGGTTGGCTACTCAGAAGTTTTTCCCACCACAAAATCGCATCTGCATACCGTTGGCATGCAAAATACAAATGCCCAAGTCCTACAATGACATATTGGTCGTTTGGATTGATTTGCAGAGCTTCCATATAATACACTTCTGATTCTTTGAAGTTTTTTAACTTCCTGTGGGCATCAGCAACTCTAGATAAAATACTTGCATCTGTGATTGTTATGTGGTGAAATTCTTCCGCAACTTCGATGATTCTTTTTAAACTATTGAGATCTCGGTAGGCATTCATAAGTCCCATAAGGGAAAACTTATTTGTGGTATCTCCACTCAAACATTTTCGATAGTATTGGATGGCTTGTTCTGGTTGTTTTGTTTTGGCATAATAATCACCAAGGCCAACAAGTCCATAGGTATTGGAAGGATCTTCATCAAGTAATATGTCTAATCGTTCTTTTGCTTCTTTGAAGCGACCTTGGTCGAGAAAACGATAAGCTTCTTTTGCAAGAGCTTTTATTTTTGTGAATTTTTCATCTTCTTGTGTTTTTTCAATCTCGGCGTTTTCCATTTTCTCTGTCCAATTTTCAGCATTCCTTTTTAGACAGTAAAAATCGACTCAAAAACGTGAGAACATTGACACCAGGCTCTTTTTTGCAGAAATGACAATGAGGGGGGATACGTATGACATCTACAACCGAAGCAATTACAGGCGGCCGGCTCATGGTCGAATTATTGGAAGAAGCGGGTGTGGAAATTGTCTTTGGATACCCTGGTGGTGCCATTCTCCCTTTCTACGACGAACTGTATCATAGTAAAAAAATCAAACACATCCTTGTGCGCCATGAACAAGGTGCTATCCATATGGCTGAAGGGTATGCTCGTTCGACAGGAAAGTTAGGTGTTTGTATCGCAACTTCTGGACCTGGAGCAACCAATTTGATCACTGGTCTTACTGATGCCAAAATGGATTCCATCCCCATTCTTGCTATCACAGGTCAGGTATCCACTGATGCCATTGGAACCGATGCTTTCCAGGAAGCAGATATTTTTGGAATCACAATCCCCATCACAAAGTACAATGCACTGATCAAAAAGGCTGATGACCTTGCTCGTCATTTTGAAGAAGCCATCAAAATCGCAATGGGTGGTCGACCAGGCCCAGTATTACTCGATTTTCCAAAAGATGTACAATTGGAAAAAACTTCCGTAAGAAAAGCATCCGCTTTAAAAATTGCTCCTCATCATTATGAAAGACCAAAGGTAAAAGGGGATCCTCAAGAATTTGCGGATGCACTAAACCAAGCCAAACGCCCGTTACTCTATGTGGGTGGTGGTGCGATCAATTCCTTTGCTTCTGCTGAAATCAAAGCCCTTGCTGAAAAAGCAAATGCACCTGTGACAACGACACTCATGGGACTAGGTGCCTTTCCTGGAACCCATACACTTTCTGTAGGGATGTTAGGTATGCATGGAACGGCTTATGCCAACAAAGCCGTGTTAGAATGTGATTATATCCTCAATTTGGGTGCTCGGTTTGATGACCGTGTTGCCAAATACCAAGACTTTGCACCAAATGCTGTGAGAGCCCATGTGGACATTGATGCAGCAGAGTTTAATAAACGAATTAATGTGGACCATATTTTACATGGTGATTTGAAAGATGCCATTCGTGAAATCCTTCCTTTTGTAAAAGGTGGAGACCGTACAGGTTGGATTTCCAGAATCCAAACTCTCAAACAAAATCACCCACTCGATTATGACAACAGTGGCGAAAGTATCAAACCCCAAGACTTCTTAAACAGGGTGTATACAAAAACGAAAGGTGAAGCCATTGTTTCTACCGATGTTGGCCAACACCAAATGTGGGCAGCACAGTATTATCTCTTTGATAAACCGAATACATGGCTTACTTCTGGTGGCCTTGGTACAATGGGATTTGGATTACCTGCGGCCATCGGTGCCAAATTTGGTAACCCAGATAAAACTGTGATTTGTGTCACAGGAGATGGTTCTTTCCAAATGTGTATCCAGGAACTGGCAACGATCGCACAATCCAAGTTAGGTGTTAAGATTTTACTTTTTAATAATAACTTTCTTGGTATGGTTCGCCAATGGCAGGAACTTTTTTATGAAGAACGTTTTAGTGAATCACAATGGTCTTATAATCCTAACTTTGTGAAACTTGCCGAAGCTTATGATATCCCAGCAATGAGGATTGAAAAAAAATCAGAGATTGATAAAGGGGTAGAGTTCTTTTTGAAAGACAGTGGTTCAGCACTCATTGAAGTCATGATCCCTGCAGAAGAAAAAGTTTTCCCTATGATCCCTGCTGGTAAATCACAACAAGATCTCATCGAATTCAAAGACTTGGGGAAATTGAAAAAATGAAACATACACTGAGTATATTAGTCAATAACCATCCAGGTGTCATGAGCCATGTCTCAGGTTTATTCACAAGACGTGGGTATAACATTGATTCAATTGCTGTTGGTGTTACCGATAACCCAGAAGTGTCTTCTATGACAATTGTCCTGAATGGAGATGATTTTGTAGTTGGTCAGGTGAAAAACCAATTATTAAAACTGCCTGATGTTTTAAGAGTACAAGATATGGCGTATGCGAGTTCCGTACAAAGGGAACTGGTTCTTGTTTCGTTCTCCATCAGTGAAAATAATCGTAGTGAAGCACTTACAATTTGTAACGGATTTGATGTGAAAATTTTAGAAATGACAGAAGATTCCCTTCTCATTGAGTTTTCAGGAAATTCACGTCAGGTGAGTAATATCATAGCGGTTTTAAAACCATTTGGGATCCGAGAAATTTCAAGAACAGGCCAAATCGCCATCGCCTATCGAAACCAAAACGCTGTTTAGAATCCTCTTGACAGTGGTCTAAATTTAGACCAAAATTGGGGGCAATTGAGATTTGTCCCTATGAAACGTACTCTTGTTTTTCTAATTTCCTTCTTCCTTGGTTCTTTCCTTTATTCTGATGCTGAGAGAAAACCTGTTCCTTTAAAACGAGGGAGTGGGGCAGAAGTCTTGTATTTTGATTTTGGAGAAACCGCACCAACGAGTTTTTTCCAATCCGAAAAACTCCAAGAACCAAAACTGGAAGATTTGAAGTTAGGATTTTTGGATGCAGCCCCAGGGTATTATTTGGGACCAGATGGGGGGGAAGTCTACCAATGGGTTAAAAACCATTACCAATGGAAACGGGCTGATGGCAGTGTGTTTACAGAATGGCCCACTGGGATTTTTAAATTAGATTTTCCAACTGGGACTGGATTTGTTTTTGCTCCTGCACTTACATCATGTAATGGATGTTCGCCGACACTCGTTTGGAATTATCCAGACAATTCCAAAATCACAAAGTATTGGATTTCCCACCGAAAAGAATACGATACCATTTACCAAAAACCTCTCGAGTTTCAAAACTACCTCCTCGTAAATGAATCCAAATTCGGAAAACCAAAATTAGAGATAGGAAATCTTGTTTTTTATGGTTCGGATAAGTGGAATGAGTATTTACGTGTGTTTGGTGAAGAAGTCAAAACAAAATCTCTATTTACTATTTTAAAAAATGAATTTGGTTTTGAAAATCGTGGGAAAATTCCTGTCCTACTCTTTGATGACTACCCAACTGCAAAAGAGTATGTAGGATTTGATCTTCCGGGAGCCAACCAAACGGAATTGGGACTTGGGGGTAAGGATGCCATCGTTATGTGTTGCGGCGAACAAATGCCAGAACGATCGGGAAATCCAAATTTTGATGCCGACTCCCTTCGACGGGTTAATTTTAGTATGGTACTCCAAAAACTGACACGAAACGCAGAACAAGTATCTTGTTTAAAAACCATAGCCGAAACAGGAACACAACCTTCCCAAGAAATCCTTGATCCTTGGTTTGAAGAAGGATTGGCCTCTTATATTGAATCTAGAATGAGTGACCGCAAACGTGTTTGGGTTTATGCGGAAACAGAAAAATTAATCCGCGAAAATAAGGCACCCAAGTCCTTTAAATCTTTGTTAGACGCCAAATACAAAGACAACATTCCTTATCTTTTTGGTGCCATCTTAGTCAAACACATCCATGATGTGTATGGAAAAGACGCTATCACTTCCTACCAAAAAGAAACTTGTTTAGGACTTGAATCGACTCTCGCCTTACAAAAAGTAACTGGTGTGAGTGCTGATTCCATTTTGAAAGAGAGCACAAAACGATTTGAAACAGACAAAATTCAAATCTTAAAGGATACAAAATCACTCTCTCTTTCTGGGTATACAATCATGAACCCACAACTTCCCAATGAATATTTTTCCTTTTTGGAGAAAGGTTTTGCAATCAAAGATTCGGCGAAAGATATCAAATCATATGAGGAACTTCCTCACCTATACAAAATCTTTGTTGCAAATGTTGAAGATTTTTCTGGAAAACGAGAAGGGGATTTTTTAGGGCCCAAAGGAACGTATTTTTTCTTATGGAAAAAAGGAAATTACCGTTGGTATGGAGATGGTTGGGAAGCCAATGTATTCCCTGGAAACCAAATCGTGTTTCGTGGATCCAATTACACCATCGTAGAGTGGGAAAATGGAAAAAAACAATATGTGGCACCTAATGGAACTTCGGTTTTATTTTCCAACAGAGAGTCCGTCCAGTATTCGGACTAAATCAAAAAAAAACCGATTTGGCATTTGATTACCAAATCGGTTTCTCTTCCAAAGGAAAGTAAACGATTAAAGTCTAATGACCTTCTAACCAGCGTTCTGCTTCAAGTGCGGCCATACAACCACTACCTGCGGCGGTGATCGCTTGTCTGTACACTTTGTCTTGAACATCTCCTGCAGCAAATACACCTTCAACATTGGTTTGTGTGGTTCCGGGTTTTGTGATGATATAACCTGTTTCATCTAAATTCAATTGGCCTTTGAAAATTTCCGTATTGGGAACGTGTCCAATGGCATAAAAAAGTCCACCCACTTCCAAGTCTTTTTGGGATTTGTCTTTTGTACTTTCGAGTACAATGGAAGTAAGACCACCAGCACCACCTTTTGCTTCCACAACCGTTTGGTTCCAGAGGATTTCAATTTTGGGGTGTTCCATCGCACGTTTTTGCATGATTTGGGAAGCGCGGAGTTGGTCACGTCTTACCACAAGATACACTTTGGAGGCAAATTTTGTCAGGTGATTTGCTTCTTCGACTGCCGAGTCCCCACCACCCACGACCGCGAGAGCTTTGTTTCGGTAAATGGGAAGGGCACCGTCACAAACCGCACAAGCGGAAATCCCACGTTGCCAAAATACGTCTTCTCCTTTTACAAACATACGTTTGGCGGTTGCACCTGTCGCTATGATAATGGATTCTGCTTTGATTTCTTCGTCATCAGACCAAATGGTAAAAGGGCGTTTGGAAAAATCGACTTTGGTAATGGTTTGGGTATGGATGGTGGTACCGTATTTTGCCGATTGCTCGCGGAAAAGTTGGGTGAGTTTGGTTCCATCGATCCCTTCTGGAAAACCAGGGAAATTCTCCACTTCTGTTGTGGTTGTGAGTTGACCACCTGCGGCAACACCTCCTGCCATAAATCCTTCATACATCACTGGGTTTAAATTGGCTCTCGCCGCGTAAATGGCTGCTGTATGTCCTGCAGGACCTGATCCAATGATGACAACTTTGTGGTTCATATTCTCTCCTAATCTGTATCTAGTTCGTTATTCTTTAGACTCGGTCTAAACGATTTGTGCCTATTTTGTTTCACACGCCCGCACCCAAGGTGCATAGTACGGGTCACCCGAAAGTGGGCTAGTTTCTAAACTCTGGAGGTAGTCCTTTTGTTTGACCCCTCTCGTAAGACAGAGATAGGTAGCTTCAAAAAATTCCAAGGTTTCTTTTTTTCCTTGGAAGCGAATTTCCTCTAAAATTTCCAGTGCTTCTTTTTCGTACCCTGTGGTAAGATAGAGGCGGAAGAGTTCTCTTTGTACTTCCGTGTCGTCTTTTTTTTGTTTGTGGTATTTTTCCAAATAAAAGATGGCCGTGGCAATGGATTCCACACTGTCGGCAAGGAGAAGTCCCATCCGTTTGAGGACAGGGTCATACTCAGGATTTTCCCGGAGCGAAAGTTCGTAATAATAAAGGGCTTTTGTTTTTTCTCCGACCAATTCCCATTTTTTCCCTTCTTCAAAAAGTGTTCGTTCTTTTCGGCCGCAATTAACGACTAACAGGAAAGAAAGGATGAGTAAAAAAAAGGGAGTGATTCGATAAGACACATCTCCTTTTTTCCTGACATAGCCATTTGTGGCAAAAAAAATAATAAGTCTCTTTAAGCTTTTTGTCCGACTCTTTAAGTAACATAAGAGAGTAAAGATGGGTTCCAAATTGCCAGTTTCTCAAAATCAGCTTTTACAAACATTCCAAGAGTACCTGTCCGTAGAAAAAGGACTGAGCGATAATTCGATTTATTCCTACGGATACGACCTGAACAAGTTCGCCATCTTTTTGGAAAAAGAACATATCAACTTTTTAGAAGTAAAAGCAAACGACATCATGCGTTTTCTCGAAGAAGAAAGAGAACGTAAAATCTCTGCAAAAACTCTTGCAAGAGAAGTTGTGGCAATCCGTCAGTTTTACAAATACTTACGAGATGAAAAACGTCTCGATTCCAATCCAACGGAAAAAATTGAGACTCCTGAAGTTGCAAGAACCATCCCTGATTACCTCACACAAGCGGAAATTGAGGAACTCTTCAGAAATATCAAAGAGGACAATTTGTACGAACTTCGTGACAAATGTATCTTTGAATTACTTTACTCTTCTGGCCTTCGGATTTCAGAAGCATGTAATTTAAAAATGTCCGATATTGATATGGAAAATATGACCATCACTGTCGAAGGAAAAGGGGGTAGACAACGCCTTGTTCCTTTTGGTGAAAAGTCTTTGGAAATCCTCAAACGTTACCTCACAGAAAGTCGCACTGAAATTTTGAAAAAAAGAACCTGTGACTTTGTATTCGTTTCTAAAAAAGGATCGTATATCAATCGTAAGTCGGTTTGGAGACTTCTGAATCACTACATCAAACGTACTAAAATTAAGAAAAAAGTCACTCCACACACGTTACGTCACTCGTTTGCAACTCATCTACTCGAAAACCACGCAGACCTTAAGTCCGTACAAGAGTTACTTGGTCATATTGATATTTCTACCACACAGATATACACACATATGGCAAATAAAACTCTGAAGGAAGTTCATAAGAAATTCCATCCGAGAGGATAATGTCGAACCCCACGAAACATGCGGACTACGGAAAAGTAGTCCGTATCCAAATTCCCTCCAACCCTCGTTTTGTTTCTCACACTCGAAATTACTTTTTCAATTTATGTTTAGAACATGGATTTTCCCTATTTGATTCCATGGATTTAAAATTGGTCATTGGGGAAGCCATCACCAATATCATTCGGCACGCTTATTCCAGTCGCACAGACAAACCCATTTTCATTGAAATCCAATTTGATAAAGACAGAGTGGAAATCAAACTCCGCGATTATGGAAAAAAAGTAGAACCCAAAGATTTACGGAGTTTTGACGTGAGTGATTATAGAGAACATGGCATTGGGTTATTTATGATCCGCGAACTCACCGATTATTATTTTTTAGACCAATCCTTTGAGATTGGAAACCAGATGGTCCTCATCAAAAGAAAGTAACCTCCATTTTTCTCGACAAAGGTTTCCCATTTGGAATTTTATCCGTATGGAAACAATTCACGCAACCACCATCCTCTCTGTTCGTAAAAATGGAAAAATTGCAGTAGGGGGAGATGGCCAAGTTTCGATGGGAAATACCGTCATGAAACATACAGCGAAAAAAGTTCGTCGCCTTTACAACGGTAAGGTGATTGCTGGCTTTGCTGGAAGTGCGGCTGATGCCTTCACACTCTTTGAACTCTTTGAAAAAAAATTAATTGAACATGGTGGATCTGTTTCTCGTGCTGCAGTGGAACTTGCACGTGAATGGAGGATGGACCGTATGTTACGAAGGCTTGAAGCTCTCCTCATCGTATGTGATGCCAATGAATCCTTTCTCATTTCAGGAACGGGGGATGTGATCTCACCAGATGATGGTGTACTTGCCATTGGATCTGGTGGTAATTTTGCCCTCAGTGCTGCAAGAGCCCTTGTAGAGAACACTGACTTAGACCCAAAAGAAATCATCACAAGAGCCATGAAGATTACCGCTGACATATGTATTTATACAAACCACAATTTAGTGATCGAGGAATTATAATATGACACTCAAAACCATACTAGCAGAAGTGGCAAACGATCCACACAAAACAGAGGATCTCACTCCGCGCCAAATTGTAGAACGATTGGATGAACACATCATTGGCCAAACAAAAGCAAAACGAGCTGTAGCAGTGGCCCTTCGTAATCGTTCCAGAAGGCGTAAACTGGAAGAATCATTACGAGAAGAAATTTACCCCAAAAACATCATTATGATTGGGCCTACAGGAGTTGGGAAAACAGAAATTGCTCGTCGTCTGTCCAAGTTATGTGGTGCGCCCTTTTTAAAAGTGGAAGCCACAAAATATACGGAAGTTGGGTATGTCGGTAGGGACGTCGAATCCATGGTTCGAGATTTGGCCATGGGTGCATTAAACCTAGTGAAAGCGGAATTTCGAGACCGTGTGAAAGACAAAGCCGCTGAAAAAGCAGAAGAAATCATTTTAGATGCGATCCTTCCTCCTATCTTTCATAAAAAAGAATCTGAGTTAAACCCTGAAGAAAAAGAACGTTTTGAGAGTTACAAGGAATCCAGAGAAAAGTTTCGCGACAAGGTACGGAAAGGAATTCTTAACGAACAAGAAATCGAAATCGATATTCCTAAACAATCCCCTCAATCAGGGATGCCCATGTTGCAGGTGTTTGGTGCGGGGAATATGGAAGAGATGGACAACCAAATCCAAAACCTTCTTGGGGATTTGATGCCAAAAAAATCTGGTAAACGAAAGGTGAAAGTTTCGGATGCACAGAAAATTTTATTAGAATCAGAAGCAGAAAAACTCATCGATTCGGATAAAATCCAATCAGAAGCAGTACGCCGAGTGGAAGAGATGGGGATTATCTTTCTGGATGAAATTGATAAAATTGCAGGAAGAGAGGGGCGCCAAGGAGCCGACGTTTCGCGAGAAGGGGTACAACGGGACCTTTTACCAATTGTAGAAGGATCAACTGTGAATACAAAACTAGGTCCAATCAAAACAGATCATATTTTGTTCATTGCCGCTGGTGCCTTCCATATGACAAAACCATCTGACCTAATCCCTGAGTTACAAGGAAGGTTTCCGATCCGTGTGGAATTGGAAACACTAACGGAAGGAGATTTTATCAAAATTCTCACAACACCTAAGTCGTCTCTCACCAAACAATACGAGGCGCTTCTTGCCACTGAAGGAGTGAAGATTGAATACACAAAAGATGGAATTGCTGAAATTGCAAAACTTGCCTTCCAAATGAATGAAAAAAACGAAAACATTGGAGCAAGAAGGCTCAATACCATCATGGAAAAATTATTGGAAGACACAAGTTTTGAAGCTCCCGATTTACCAGAGGATAAAAAACATGTGGTCATCAATGAAGAGTATGTATCGAACAAACTTAAAGGAATCATAGAGGACAAAGACCTCAGTCGATTTATTTTGTAACAAGTGTTACCCGTTCGAATCCTCGAACGGAATTCCCTACCAGGATGGCCTCTGCTTTCAGTAAGTCATCTTTGGTTGTGGGTTTTACCTTCACCCAATTTTTTTGGAGAAGTCTTTCTCGAAAGACTCCTGGAAGTCCGCCTGTGTCTAAGGATGGCGTGTACCACTCTCCCTTTTCTTTGAAAAATAGGTTACGGATTGTCGTTTCTAGCACTCTGCCATCCTTGTCAAAAAGGATACAATCATCGATCCCTAATTCTTTACAATCTTCTGTTAGTTGGTTGTAAACACTGCGGTTTGTTGTTTTGTGATATAAAAATACATCATCTGAATTGATGGGTTCTTTTGCAAAACCCAAAGAGATGGTAGGTCGGATGGAACGTTTCGGAAGTGGAGTTGATTCCCATTGGAAGTTACCTTCTTCACTCAGTAAGAAACGTATCCTAAACTTTCCAGGTAATTCTGTTTCCATCCTATGGAAAGTATCTTCTAATTTTGTTTTTGAAAATGAAAATCCAAACCGTTTCGCTGTACTTTCCACTCGATTCCCATGTTCTTCCTTTAAGAAGATTTTTCCATTGGAAAGTTTCAAAGTCTCTAAGATTTGGAAACTGGGTGGTACGGGACTTGTCAGTACCTTTAGTTTGGAGAGGCATTCTTCATATTCTTCATTGGGTGTGGAAAGCACTGTGACCCCACTCCCAATTCCATAAATGGCATTATGAGTTTTGCCAATTGAATCTGTTTCTAACGTACGAATCGTAACACTGGCACGGATCCAGGGAAGATGGTTTGTTTCCTCTGATGTAAAAAAAATACCTGTATAAACTCCTCTGTTCTCAACTTCCAAAGAACGTAAAAGTTCATAGGAATTCCGTTTGGGAGCACCAATCACTGACCCTGATGGAAACAAGGAAGAGAGGACTGTATTCCAAGAAAATGGTTTGTCTAGTTTTGCCGTTACTCTGGATACCATTTGCCAAACAGTACTGAGACCTCGGATTGAAAAAAGTTCTTCCACTGCAACTGTTCCTTGTTTGGCGACTCGTCCCAGATCATTTCGATACAAATCTGTGATCATTACATTTTCGGCTCTTTCCTTTTCGGAAGTTTGTAGGTGTAAAAAATTCTTTTGGTCTTGTTCTTTTGTATTCCCTCTAACGATGGTTCCTTTCATTGGTTCTGTGGTGATCGTTTCACCTTGTACTTCAAAAAAAAGTTCAGGTGAGAGTGAAACAATTGTTTTGTTTTTTCCTTCGTAAGGATAAAATACTGAATATTTTGTTTTTTGTTTTGCTTTGAGGTTTTGGTACAAGGAAAACAAATCACCGTGAATCTGTAGTTCTACGGGAAAACATAAATTCAATTCATAACTTTCCCCAAGTTTCAGATATTCTAATGTTTTTTCCCATTGGTTTGTATATTGGTCTTTTGACCATTTTGGTTTGGGATTTGAAATGGAAACTGACGTATCGACCTTGGGATCAGGATTTTTATACTTTGATCTTTTTTTGTTTTGGAAGATGGTGATATGAAGGAGAGGGGTTCCTTCCATTAAGGGAGAAGATTCTAAATCCAAACCTTCAATGAAGTGATAGCCTAATTCATAATTGAGGATCCCACAAGGGTAATTTCCTTTTTTTCTTTCTATATCCAATCGATCGAATAAGGATTTGATTTGGCCTTTTAGATTTTGGTTTCGATTGAGTTTGAGTTGAATTTCTTCAATAGGACCAAAGTAATGATCGGAAATTGTATATCCAGGTTCTGATACACAATCTTCGAAGAGAAGGCCACCTAAGTTTCGGTAGTTCTCTTCGAATTGTATCCAAGGAATGGATTCGATAGGAATCAAAACTCCATTTTTTGGAGTGCTTCGAGTGGGTAATTCAAATAGACAGTTGTGGTTTTTTTACTCGTTTGGATATCAAAACACTCTAAAGGATCAAGTCCCAAGTTATAAAAACCTTCATCTATCATCGCAATTCCAAAACCGGCACTTTCTTTTTCATCTAAAAAGTCAGGGCGAAAGAATTCGGCACTATTCCCTTGTTTTGCAAGTTCTGCGTGACGTTCTCTACTTTTCCGAATCCTATTTAAATCCATTCCCATAATCGGTGAATCGTTACGAATCCGAATGTAAACGGAAGTAGGACGGATTTCAATTTTCATCGAAATCTTTAGATCATACTTTTTGACCTTTTCTCTAACAATTGTTAAGAATTCTTTTTCGTCTTCGTTAAGATTGTGTTTTTTCGTTCTCTTTTTGTCTGAAAGGGTTAGGATTTTTTGAACCACTTTTTTGATTTTATCGGGCACAATGTAACGTTGCATTGCATCTCGTAGTGGTTCTGTTTCTAAAATGATATCAAGTAACTCTTCTGCTTCTTCTTCAGGAGTTTGGCCTTGGGCTTTCAGTTTGTTTAAGAGTTCATCTTGGAAAATGACAAATCTTGTATTCGCTTTTACCGCATTGAGTAGGGCTTCCATGAGTCCACTAAAGAGGTGAAAAGAGGTGAGAGGGTTTGCACCCACACGGTTTAAAATTCCTTGGACCACTTCGTTTACGATATCACGTGTCGATTTGGTTAGACCTTTTAATTCAAAATGGAAATAATCCTTTTTGATGAGGTGGTCTAAGTTTTCAAGGATTTCTGTGCCTTTGTATTTGATTTTCTCGTTTGCCATTGAGGTTCGCTAAACTTTTATGTATAAAAAACGGGAAAACAAGGTTTTGTAAACCAGTTTTCCGACCGAGTGAGCAGGTTTGTTTGTATATGAAAGAATTCCTTCTGAAAACTCCTGATTTAGGTGACACTGAAAAAATCGAACTCGTCCGTTGGTTATGCAAAGAAGGCCAATCTGTGAAGGAAGGGGACGAAGTGATCGAACTTGTGACTGAGAAAGCTGCATTTCCTGTCGAATCCCCTTATTCTGGTACCTTAAAAAAAATCATCATGGAACAAGGATCGGTGGTGAAAAAAGGAGATATCCTTGGAATCATGGATATTAACGAATGAAAATCCTTCATATATCCGATTTACATTTCCCGAAAAAACTCTCATTGTTTTCACTTCGTGGGAAAGCCATTGTCGGATACCTCAATTACCATGTGAGGAGAAGGTCAAAACACCCGGTAGTTCTAATCGCTGCCATGGTGGACACCATCAAAAGTTTAGAATATGATGCACTCGTAATCTCTGGTGACCTAACAAACGTTTCACATCCAAGTGAATTCCAAAACGCAAAAGACATCCTAAAACCGATTTTAACGGACAAAACGTTCTTAATTCCAGGAAACCATGACCGTTACCAAAAAAGGGCAATGGGCCCAAATCCTTTATTTGAAAAGGCATTTGCAGAATGGATGGGTGAGTCTGTAAACTCCAATCATTACTTACGCACCAAACGAATTGCAGGAAAATTATTTGTTGGATGGGATTCCAATTTAGCCATTCCGAGAATCACAGCAAACGGATATGTTGCCAAAGAAGTGGTCGAAAAAACAGTGAAGCTCACGGAAGAACCGTATGTGCTTGTGGGACACCACCCACTTTGGAATCCCAAAACAGAAGTCGAATCTGCTTCCCACCGAATGTCCAACAGGAAGGAAGTGGTGGATGGATTACAGACCAATCCTCCAGAATTGTACTTACATGGGCATACTCATACCAATTGGGTCAAACTTCCTGGGAAAGAAACTCCCTTCACCATTGTGAACTCAGCATCAAGTACACGGCTTTCGGATTCCAAACATGAATGTGGATTCCATTTGATCGAGCTGGGAAAACAAACCCATTACCGTCGTTTCATCTATTCAGATAATAAATTTACAGAGACAAATCCCATTCTTTACGAAGAGACTGAGGGAGTCGTCTAAAGGACATACCATGGCGAATTCTAAAATTGATTTAACAACCATCCAACGGCAACTCATGCAAGTGAAACACCCGGAACTCAAAAAAGACATTGTGAGTCTCGGAATGGTAGCTGGTGTCACTCCCACTGATGATGGAATCGAAATTCTAATCAAAACTCCTAATGCAGACCGTCGTTTGCAAATTGGACTCGAAGCTCAAACAAGACAGTTGATTTCCAAAATTGAAGGTGCAGGTAAAGTAAAGATTAAGTTTGAAGTCGACCAGAACTTAAAAATGGAAGATGGAAACAGAATCTTCGGGGTGAAAAAAGTCATCGCTGTGGGTTCTGGAAAAGGGGGAGTGGGGAAATCAACTGTCACTGCAAACTTAGCGAGCACCTTAGCACGTAACGGTAAAAAGGTGGGGATTTTGGATGCCGACATCTATGGTCCATCCCTTGGTAAGATGTTTGGAATTAATGGACGAGTTGCATTAAAATCCGAAGAAGATAAAATTTACCCAATTGAAAAACATGGTATCAAACTCATATCCTTTTCCTTCCTCGTCACAGAAGACCAACCAGTGGTTTGGCGTGGACCTATGCTTGGAAAGGCCATTGAACAGTTTTTATACGATGTAGTATGGGGAGAGTTGGATTACCTCTTCATTGATTTACCCCCTGGCACTGGGGATGTACAGTTATCTCTTGCCCAACTCATTGACCTGGATGGAGCTGTCATTGTCACCACTCCACAAGAAGTGGCGGTGTTAGATGCAGGTCGTGCTGCTGCCATGTTCAAACAAGTAAAAGTACCAATCCTTGGGATTGTGGAAAACATGTCTGGGTTTGCTTGTCCAAAATGTGGCCACGTGACCGATGTATTTTCCAAAGGAGGAGGGGAAAAACTTTCCAAACAAGTCGGAGTGCCTGAGCTCGGTGCAGTTCCACTCACACTCGATGTCATGAGTTCGGGCGAAGCCGGGAAACCTGCCTTACTTGACGCAAAAGACTCACCTTTACAACAGGCTTATTTTAAGATTGCAAAGAATTTAGAAGAACAAATTGCCAATTGGGAAGATTAAAAAATCACTTGTGTCTTCCTGCACATTTCTTAGTCTAAAGGATACACTATGAATTTTGAACGCGGTTCCAAACCAAATCCAACCGGGAATTTAATCGCATACTGCCATGTATTCGGAGAGAATCCGATTGCACCAGGTGGGAAAATCATAGCCTCGAATGTGGTGGTGAGTTTCTTAAAAATTGGAGACAACTACCCTGTGGTGACCTTTCCACCAGTGGCACTTCCATCCAAAGAGGAACTCATGAAAATCCTCTCGGACAATATCCATTTGTATGATGTGGTGCAACTTCCAGACTTCCAAATGCCAGAAAACAAAGATTTGGCAAACCAATACATACAAGAACGAATGGAACAATTTAATTCCATGGTGATGCGGTATGTGGAATTCTGTAAGGCAAAAGAAAAGAAAACCCAAACCACAAATCTCAGTGACCAACTCGAGCAGGTAAGTGAACCACTGGAAACCCTCGCCAATTTATCCATCGAGTTTCGCAATACTTCGGGCATTGCCAGAGAAGCAACTAGGCTCAAGATGGAACGAATTGTGGACTACTTTCATACAAACCATCCAACACTCGACATTGATAATTTTAAAAAAGCTTTGTCGGTTCCAGGAAAGGTTGGGGATGAACTCGTTGGCCTTTACATCCAAAAATTCAATGCCATACAAATTGAAAATTATGAAACGGCTTCTGATCTGAGAAAACGCATTTTAGAGATCGAAGAATCTACGGCTACGTAAGCATTAGGTTCCGATTCAGCCGTAAGGATGCAAACCCTTCTTTCCATGAGGGGTTTATTTCTTAGGATTCTCTTCTTAAGCTGATATTTTTCAAAAATCCTTAAGGCATCGGCCGAAAACCATTCCAATTTCCAACCTAAGAGTAACACTGTCATGGCACTTACCTTCCCAGTTTCCCCAGAAAAGAATGTTTCGCTTAAAAAACGAATGGAGACACTTGGCATCCACGAATCGGATTTAAAAGAACAATTTGTAAAAGCGAGTGGAAAAGGGGGGCAAAACGTCAATAAGGTGGCAACTGCCGTTGTATTACTTCATATCCCTTCAGGCAAACAAGTGAAATGTTCGATCTACCGTACCCAAGGACTGAATCGTTATAAAGCAAGGGACTTACTCTGTTTGGAAATGGAGAGAGAATTGGAACCTTCAAAGTCCGAATCCTCTATTCAAAAACTTCGTAAGAAAAAACAAAACAAATACAATAAGGCCCTAAAAAAGAAATTGGAGAAAGAAAAATTAGAAAGGAACGATCCTATCTAAATCGAATCTTCATTTTTTATTTTCTGTTCCATCCTCAGAATCGACGATAAGCCAAGATAGGATAGTTTAAAATTGAAAATTATTCCTATTTTATCTTTTCCATACGAATGTTCTGGAAATTACATTTACATTTTTTTTTTCAGATGGAATTTAGCCGATTGGTTATACTTTTCGATTTTTTGGCTTTTTTTATAACGATTCGATTCCTCCTAGTTTTTTCATTTTTATCCTTACTTTGTTTTCAATTTCCATCGGTTGTTTGTATTTTTTGAGAAGATTTATGGGTCGGGTCGTTGGAACGTCATTCAGTTGATGTGGCGATTCCATGTTTTATTTCAATTGTGATCTTAACTTTCGCCTATACGGATACTATTTTGATGTCCATAAGAAACTTAATATTTGTTTGGTTTTGGTTACAAACCCTGTCATCCAAATCATTGTTTCCTTTTCCAATTGTGTTTTTTTAAACATTACAAACATTTGTTAAACCTTAGGTTTTTGCTTTCGTCAATGAACGAGGATTTTGTGAAAATATATCCCCCTTAATAATCAATTATAGTTTGTTAAACGGTGGTAATGAGATACGATTTGAACGATGATTTTCTATTTCTATCGAAAATTTATACTTGCTGAATGAGAAATTATCATCTAACAATACCAAAAACTAATTCTTTGTATGCGATTATTTTAATGGTATGCAGTTACCTGATGGAGAAACAATGAAAAACCGCTTTTTTCGCTTCTACCCAATAATTTTATTATTCGGGTTTATCCTTTTTGGTTTGTCTCGGCAAACCCACATTTTGGCTGAACCTATACCCTCTAAACTATCTTCTACCAATTATCCAATCATTCGTCAGTTTGGTGATTCGATAACCTTTGGTTACGGATTTGTTCAGTGCTATGGGATTCCAGGCATCTGTATGAACTACGGTAATAATGGTCAAAACTCATGTTCTCCCTGTGCTGTACAACTTTGGGGAGGTGGATACCGCAATTGGATGACAGTGATTGCCTTACAACCTGCTAATCAGTTTGTTTTTGGAACAGTTGGTTATCAATGTGGTGGATCAAATGCAATTCAATGGAGTACGAATTCCATGTCCCATGATGGTTATCCAGGGTTTCGAACAGACCAACTAGTACCAATAGCATCCTTACCGAGTATAGCTGACATCACTTTAGTACATGCAGGAACAAACGATTTTATTCAAGGTAAGTCTGTTGACAGGGCAACAGTTGGCTTGACATACATTATACAAAACTTAATAACACAAAATCCCTCTACAACTATTTACGTGGCACAAATTATACGTTACATGAAACCTGCTTCCACATGCATTTCCTGTAAAGATTATTCCGTTTTGAATCCAATCGTTGAACAATATAACCAATGGATTTCGAACCAATTGACAAAAACAATAATTGGTTTTCCAAATCAAATTGTGATTGTTGATATGTATGATGCACTTACGTCTTCATCAGATTATTCATTTGATGGTGTCCATCCAAGTTCCGCTGGTTATCAGAAAATGGCTTGTTCTTGGGTTCGTGCCATTAAGAAGATGCCTTCTATGCCAGGTAGCCCTTGTTCCGATCTTTCCTTGGGAGAAACGAAAAGTTTATCCACTCCATTAAATTCAGATGTGGAAAAGTCATTACCTCAACCAGAACTAATCCAACAAATCATGCAAGGAAAGTACAAAGGATTGTAATATAATCGATTTCCTTCGATTTGATTTTTATACAAAAAAAGCCTAAGCAGAATCCCACTTAGGCTTTTTAAATGAACAGATTGTTCAGAAGAGAATAGGGAAAATGATTTACATCATACCGCCCATTCCTCCCATACCACCCATTCCTCCCATGCCGCCCATTCCAGCACCAGCAGCATCTTTCGGCTCAGGTTTGTCTGTAATGGTCACCTCAGTGGTGAGGATCATCGCACCAATAGAAGCTGCATTTTGAAGGGCAGAACGAACTACTTTCGCAGGGTCAACTACACCAGCTTTGATGAGGTCTTCCCAAACCATAGTGAGTGCGTTGAATCCTTCGTTTCCTTTTTTCGCACGAGCTTGTTCCACAATCACAGATCCTTCAAGACCTGCATTGGAAGTGATCATACGAATAGGCTCTTCTAATGCGCGTAAGATGATGTTTGCACCAGTTTGTTCGTCGCCAGAAAGTTTTAATGCTTTCACTGCGTCTTGTGCACGTAGTAGTGTGAGTCCACCACCAGGAACAATTCCTTCTTCCACAGCAGCGCGAGTTGCAGAAAGAGCATCTTCTACACGAGCTTTTTTCTCTTTCATTTCTACTTCAGTCGCAGCACCAACGTGGATCACAGCAACACCACCAGCAAGTTTTGCAAGGCGTTCTTGGAGTTTTTCACGATCGTAATCAGAAGTTGTGTCTTCGATTTGTTTTTTGATTTGGTTCACTCGGCCTTGGATGTCTTTAGAAGCACCAGCACCTTCGATGATGGTTGTGTTTTCTTTGTCCACTACCACTTTTTTAGCACGGCCTAACATCTTCACATCTGCGTTTTCAAGTTTCATTCCGAGGTCTTCAGAAATCACTTGTCCACCAGTGAGGATGGCAATGTCTTCAAGCATTGCCTTTCTTCTGTCACCAAACCCTGGAGCTTTTACAGCCACACATTGGATGGTTTTACGAAGTGTGTTGACAACGATTGTTGCAAGAGCTTCGCCTTCCACTTCTTCAGCGATGATGACAAGTGGTCTACCCGCTTGTGCAATTTTTTCAAGCACTGGGAGAAGGTCTTTCATCGAAGCAATTTTTTTGTCGTAGATTAAGATGAATGGATCGTTAAAAGTAGCGATCATTGCTTCTGGATCTGTCACCATGTAAGGAGACACATATCCACGATCAAATTGCATCCCTTCTACGATATCAAGAGTGGTTTCAATTGATTTTGCTTCATCAACAGTGATCACACCTTCTTTACCTACTTTGTCAAATGCTTGCGCAATGAGGTTACCGATTTCTGGATCATTGTTTGCAGAGATTGTTGCAACGTTTGCGTATTCTGCTTTGCTATTGATTTTGATTGCGTGTTTTTTGATTTCTTCTACAGCGGCAAGAACTGCTTTGTCGATCCCGTGTTTAAGAGCCATTGGGTTTGCACCCGCAGTCACGTTTTTCAAACCTTCATTGATGATGGCTTGTGCAAGGATAGTTGCAGTAGTTGTTCCGTCACCCGCAATGTCGTTCGTTTTGGTGGAAACTTCTTTCACCATTTGAGCGCCCATGTTTTCGATTGCATCTTCTAGTTCGATTTCTTTAGCAACCGTTACACCGTCTTTTGTGATGGTAGGAGATCCAAATTTTTTGTCGATGACTACGTTACGGCCTTTTGGTCCGAGAGTCACCTTTACTGCGTTAGCGAGTTTGTTTACTCCGCTAAGAAGTTTTCTACGTGCTGTTTCATCAAATTCTATTGTTTTAGCCATGATTCTTTCCTTTTAGATTTAGTTTGTCACAACACCGAGGATGTCGCTTTCACGGATGATGAGTAATTCCTTTCCGCCTTGTTTGATTTCTGTTCCGGAATACTTTCCGTAAAGAACTGTGTCTCCTACCTTTACTTCTAAAGGAACGAGTTTACCGTCTTCGTAACGGCCTTGTCCCACAGCGATGACTTTGCCTTCTTGTGGTTTTTCTTTGGCAGTGTCTGGTACGATGATGGATCCGATTTTTTCTTCCGACTCATTCTTTGGCTCTACGACTACTCGGTCGCCTAAAGGTTTGATTGATGCCATGAGTGACTCCTTTTATGCAATCTACTGATTAATACTAAGTTTAGCACCTTTCAAAAAAGAGTGCTAAACTCCAGTACCATAGAATGTTTGTAGGAGAAATAGGTCAAGCACTTTCAAGCGAAGAGTGCCAAAAAAGGATTAGAATCCAAATAACCCTGTTTTTTTCCGTTTGGAACCCCGTTTGGGAGTGACCCCAAGCATTCCGAGGAGTCCCCTTGTGACTTCTTTTGCCACTGTCCTTCCGACTTCTCTGGCGAGTGGGTTTTTGGAAAGGGTTTCCACAAAACTTGGGTCTTCCTTTTCCAGTGCCCGTTTGGATTTGGGTTTTTTCGTTCCTGCCTCTTCTTCCGCTGTTTCTGTTTCAGAAGCGATGGTTTCCATTTTTTTCGTGAGCATCTCGTGGGCACTTTCGCGGTCGAGAGAGTTTTCGTATTTTTTGACCATATCGGATTCCCCAATCAAAGTTTCTAGTTCCTTGGAAGATAAAGTCCCCATCCGAGATTTGGGTGGTGAAAGTAGAGTGTGGACAAGGGGAGTGGGGGATCCTTTTGTACTGAGAGCAGTGATAAAGGCTTCACCGATCCCAAGTTCAGTGATCACTTCTTTGGTATCATAAAAGTCCGTTTCAGGATAATTTTCTGCGGCAGTTTTAATCGCTTTGCGATCGTTTGCTGTGAAAGCACGAAGAGCATGTTGTACTTTAAGTCCTAGTTGCCCTAAAATTTCTTTTGGCAAATCGGTTGGAGACTGTGTACAAAAGATAATCCCAACTCCCTTGGAACGGATGAGGCGCACCATAGTTTCGAGTTGTTTCAGTAGATCACTCGAAGCTTCATCAAACACCAAATGTGCTTCATCAATAAATAAAACAAGTTTAGGTTTTTCCAAATCCCCTTCTTCAGGGAAGTTTGCATAAATTTCAGTGAGTAGGGATAACATAAACGTTGAAAAAAGTCGGGGTTTTGTTTGGATGTCTGTTAGGCGGACAATCGAAATTTTTCCTTTTTTTGATTCTGTTTTTAATAGGTCTTCTACATCAAAAGAAGGTTCACCAAAAAAATCTTCTCCACCTTGGCTTTCTAGATCCATTAACTTACGTAAAATGATGGAGACACTTTGAGAAGAAACAGTTCCATATTCTTTTTCTAATTCTTCTTTCCCTTCGTCGTTAATGTATTGTAGTGCTTTCTTAAAATCCTTGAGGTCAAGGATTGGTAATCCCAAATCATCACAGTACTTAAACACTAACGAAACAACACTACTTTGTGTATCGTTTAGTTCTAAAATCCGAGAGAGTAAGATGGGACCAAATTCAGCAACAGTAGCTCGTAATCTCACTCCTGGTTCTTTAGAGATGGATAAAAATTCTACAGGGTAAGCACTAGGTTTCCAATCCACGCCTAATAGTTTTGTACGTTCTTTGATTTTATCATTTTCTTCCCCTTCGGCTCCTAGACCAGAAAGGTCACCTTTGATGTCCATAAGCACCACTGGAACTCCCACATCAGAGAGTGATTCGGTAAGGAGTTGTAAGGTTTTTGTTTTCCCTGTACCCGTCGCACCAGCAATGAGACCATGGCGGTTTAACGTCGAAAGGGGGATTTGTACTTTGGCCTCGGGGAAAGTATCCCCATCAAATTTCCCACAACCAAGGAATAAGGATCCATCACTTGGGTATCCTTCCTCGATTTTTTTTGTAAATGCATCAGATTGTTTGGCCATTCGTTCCCTCGAAAATCCACTAGTTCGACTTGTTTCCCACCGAAGTCAATGTTTTCTAGTACGGAAAAAAGGCACGAGTCCTTGGGGAACTTGGTTCTTTGCCACAAATTTCTCGTAGTAATCCTAATATGATTTGAGTTTTTCCAAAATCTTTTTACTCTTTGGATGTGGAACGGATTCTCACAACCAAACGAGTTTATCTACTTTTCGTAGTTTTTCTTTTATTTCCCTTCGTACAATGTAACCGAGGGATTCCCTCTTTATCCTCGGCCAAAACCATCCAAAATGGGGTTTTGGATCTCACGCAGGAAGATCTAAATTCCCTAGAACCCTTTCCTTTGGCAGGTGAGTGGCATGCGTTTCCTGGGGAAATGCCAGAATCAGAAGCTGAGTTTAAGGCACTCGACCAAAAACCCCCACAAACACTCGCTATCCCTGGGTATTGGGTGAACCAAAACCTTCCTGCGCATGGAGTTGTTACCTATAGGCTCAAATTACAGGTAAAAGAACCTATGAACCTAATGGTATATTTACGCGAAGCTTCTTCTGCGTACAAAATGTACTATCATAATCAGGAACGTGGCCTTGTTTTGTTAGGTTCTGCTGGCAAAGTTGCCAAAACAAAAGAGGAATCGATAGGTTACTATTTGGAAACTGGTCGATCCTTTCGAGCCACACCTTCTACGGTATTGTATTTACAAATCTCGAATTATTTGTACTCTCGTGGTGGTCCTTATTATTCTCCCATCCTAGGAGAAGTGGGGAAAACCATCTTATACCTTCGGTTCAAAGAAAGAAAAAAATCTTTTTTCTTTGGCGCCTTCTTGGTGTTAGCTGTCACACATTTATTTTTGTTCATTCATAGAAGAAAAGATAAATCTCCCTTATGGTTTGCCTTATTGTGTTTTTCTTGGCTCGTTCGAATTTTATTATTTGAAAGGGTTTCCAGGGATTGGTTTGTCGGCAGTGACTTTTTGGAAATGTTACAAATTAGGTTAGAATACCTTGCCTTTTGTGGGATCCAAATTTTCAGTTTACTTTTCTTTTTCCAAATCCAACCACATTTTGTGCCTTCAAAATTTAAACGTATTTTGATGGCTCCCATTTTCATTGAGATTCTCATCATCTTAACCACACCTTACGCGATTTATACAAATTTACTGGTAATCAGCCAAGCATACATGGTTGTGATTTTACTCTTTGCATTTGTTGCTGCCATTCGTTCCACCTTTCACAGAGAATCACGTTACATTGGAGCTTACATCACGTTTGGTACTTTGGTGATTCTTTCTGCAACCATCTATGATTCATTAGTTTTTTTCAAACGATGGGATTTACCGCTCATCACCGACCTTGGATTTGGAATTTTTGCCATGTGCCTTGCGATTGTGATTTCCAAACAAAACGCACATACTTGGGAAACAGCAGAATACCTCACACTTAATTTACGCAAAGAAGTGGAATGGAAAACCCTCGAACTCAAAAAAGAAAAGGACAAGGCAGAAAAAACGGGTGAGTTAAAGGATAAATTTATCTCCATTGTTTCTCACGACATCAGGTCTCCACTTTTTGGAATCTCTTCTGTAGTCAATTTACTCACTGAATCACCACCTTCCCTTTCCCCTGAAAGAGCAAAGCAGGTATTAGGAGAAGCATCAACTGGTCTAAAAAATATCTTGAGTATGGTGGAAGAACTCATCAAATACTCAAGGTTCCAAAATGCGGCCGTTTTCCCCGATTACCAACTGTTTGACTTCCGCCAAATCACAGACCAACTCATCGAACGTGTCCAAGAAATGGCAAAACCCAAAAACATCACTGTCATCACCCATATGGAAGATTCCTCCATAGGGATTGGGGATCCGAACCTCATCGAACATTTGATTTGGAACCTTCTCACCAATGCAGTCAAATTCACAAAAGAATCAGGAACGGTAGAAGTTACCCTTACCGAATCCAATAAACATTGGAGTTTAAAAGTCACAGACACTGGAATTGGAATGCCAAATTACTGGACCGAACATGTGTTAGAAGAAGGATTTCTTTTTGTAAGAAAAGGGACTGCTGACGAAATGGGAGCAGGGGTTGGTCTTGCATTTTGTCGGGAAGTGGCCGATCGCCATGGTGCCCATTTAGTGGTCCAATCCGAAGAAGAGAAAGGCACTTCTGTCGAAATCTTACTTCCTAATTTTGAAAAAATTGTCCTCATTTTGGATGACAATCCAGGTTATAGAAAACAAATCAGAAAGGTTTTAAAAGACCTACCTTGTATCATTTGGGAAGAAGAATACCCTGACCATGCATTGTATTCGGTCTCTCGACTCAAACCTGATCTCATCATTGTGGATTTTTCGATGCCGGAAAAAACAGGAATCGATTTTTTAAGAGATTTGTATTCGAATCCTGAGATGGAAGAAATTAGATCCTTACTTGTGTCAAGTTCCCATACAGATCCAAACACTGGTACTAAATTAGAAACAGAAGTGATTGCACTAGGAGGAGATGCTTTTTTATCCAAAACATCTCCTGATGCAAAATTGGTCGAGATTGTCAAACGACTCCTCGACCTTTGAGAGTTAGATTAACATTTGTTCTTTGGCACGTCCAATGAGTTCGGCAACGGTTTTTGCGTTAAAACGATCCTTGAGGCGTCCCACATGGTATTCCACAGTTCGTTTGGAAAGGCCAATTTCCGTTCCGATTTCTTGGTAGGTTTTTCCATGCCCAAGAAGGGTAAGGATTTGTTTTTCCTTTTTATTGGCTACCTTCCCATCTTGTGGTTTGCGATTGAAACTGAGTTTTAGGTTTTTAGAATAAACTGTTTTCCCCGATGCAATTTCGTTTAGGTTTTTAGTAAGGCTACTCAAATCATCGCTTTTTAAAAGGTATCCATCAACCCCAGCTTCAATAGCCGAGTGGACTATCGGTTGTTCATCGAGCATAGTGAGGGTAACCACTTTTAATTGTGGTAAATCTTTTTTCCAATCCTTCACCATATTGAGAACATTTTCTCCAGGAATGCGAAGGTCGAGTAAGACAAAATCTGGTTTGGTTTCTAAAAGCAGGCCTGCAATTTGCGACGAATGTTCCGCTTCGCCAACCACTTCAAAATCATTTGAAGCATTCACGACATGTTTAACGCCGACCCGGGTCACAGCATGGTCTTCAACGAGTAATACCTTCTTTTTAGGTGTCATAAATTTCCCTTTATCTGGATCTAGGATTCTGTTTTCTTCCTAGCGTTTCCCCCTAGTAGACGAGGAGAACTGGAAATATTAGTACTATTCCGTTTCATTTGTCCAGAAAAAATCATGGGTCTTTCTACTTAATTTTCTCTTGCAAAAACAGGAAGTTTCCCCCATGTTCAGAAAGATCCTAGGAGAATGAATGAATACTAAAGTAGAGAGTCTCAAAAAAATATATCTCTTCCAAAAGTTAAACCAAGATGAACTATTACATATCGCTGAAAAGATTCGGGAAGTCCACCTACCTCCTAGAAATGTTTTGTACGACATGGGCGAAGATGCTGAATCTATGTACATTGTGAAGTATGGAACTTTACAAATCTCCACTTCTACAAGCCATGGGGACGATGTGAACCTCATCACTCTCGGAGAAGGGGATCACTTTGGGGAATTACCATTTTTTGATGATGAAAAACGGTCTGCCAAAGTCGAAGCCAAAGAAAATTCCGAACTCTACGAACTTCGTTACGCTGATTTACATGATATGTTTTCCAAAAATAAGGAAATGGAACTTAAATTTTACAAAGAAGTCACCCATTACTACATCCGAAGGCTGCGAAAACTAACGCACGATTTGGCGTACGCAAGGGAACTGCGAAAACGATTTGCGTAAAACCTTGTCTTAGAGACAAAATGATACTAAATTAGTATTTTTTATTGCGCACATTCGAAAAAACCTTTTCCATTCCTCAGTTTCTTCCTATTACAGCTAAGGAATGGGTTTTGCAAACCGATACTATTATCGTAGGCAGGGAGAAGGAATGCATGGTGGACCCCGAAATCCTAACCGAGAAGATCGTAACACAAAATAAGACTTTCTTGGTGGATTTGAAGAAAAACCAGGCTGGATTTTACCTGAAAGTATCGGAATGGTCGAATAGCAAAAAATCCTCGATCTTTCTTCCGGCGGAAGGAATCGATCGAATGATCGAAATCTTGCATCAATTTAAAAGCCGGATAGCCGATAATGAGAATACGAAAGACCCGGAGTTAGGAGCCTTTTAGGAGTGAGTTTCATGGGGAAATTAGGAATGACCAAACTGTTGTTAGGCCTCTTCCTTTCAATAGGAATGTTGTACGCACAGGCAGATACTGGCGGACAAAATACAGCTAACACTGCAAATGATGAGGATAGCCCTCTTAGAAAAATCGTTTTAGATGATTTCGAAGAGGCTGAGGATTGGAGAGTCAAAGCAACCACTCCACTCGGAGAAACAAGAACTTTGAAACTCGTTCAACGCGGGCTCATCAAAGATGTATTCGATGAAAAAACCGTTCCAGAAGATGGCGGTGACAAACTCGAAAAAAACCATATTTTAGGAGTCAAAACTCATTTTGCTGCTAAAGGGTTGGATCGTGTGGAACTTTACCCTCCGCATGAATACATCATCAAAGGGAAAGTAAGACAAATTTCTGTATGGGTTCTTGGAAGAAAATACAGACACACCTTATTTGCTAAATTCAGAGATTATAAAGACGTAACACATAATATCCGTTTGGGTCGATTGGATTTTTTTGGATGGAGAAAGTTGACAGCAACTGTTCCTGGTTTCATCCCACAAAGTTCTAGATTTGCTCTTTTAGATAAAAACCTTCATTTTGTTTCACTTTTTGTGACATCCGATGTTCACGAAGTAGCAGGGGACTTTTACTTTTATGTAGATGACTTGCAAGTGAGAACAGACAGATCCGAAGCAAAATACCCTGGATCTGAAATTAAGGACAATTGGTAAGCGGGGAGACGGGAACAATGAAACACAAAAATACCAAAATCCTAACTTTAGTAGCGCTAACCTCGGTTGCACTTATCGGTTTTGCGCAAGCGCAATACAAAGTATCCAATGGAGTGGCAACACCAGTTGGAAATGATATTGGAGCTTTAGAACTAAAAGCAATTACCATTGAATCTTGGGACAATCCAGTTGCTTCCGCACCTTACGGTTGGGAAGTTTTCACCGATAAAGACGGTGTGAACAAAGATGGATCGGGAGACATGAAGTACGATGAAAACAATAAGTATTCACCCGTACTCAATGACTCTGTGAAGTCTCCTCTCGTTATGAGAGAAGTGAAATTGGTGCCAGGAAAACCTGGTGACGTAAAAAACGTAGATGCTGGGAATGCAAAGGTATTGGCAGTGAAATTCCAATTTACCTTTCCAGGAAACAACATCGTGACCGTTCGTCCGCCTCGTGCACCTGAATACGAAATCACAAGAGCTCGTCCTTATATTGACGCAGACAACAAAAAGAAATTGGAAAAGGTGTATGGAATTGAAGCACCTGGTAACGTAAAAGCCATTTCTGTTTGGGTTCTTGGTCGTGGAAATGAATACGATTTGGAAGGTTGGTTAGAAGATTATAACGGCAATAGCCATATTTTCCCTTTCGGATCTCTTGACTTTGTTGGATGGAGACCACTCCATATCATCATCCCTCCAGGGATCCCGCAGGAAGCAAATGCTTTCCCTGCAACGAGAAACTTGATCTTCAAACAGTTCAAAATTCGTTCCAGACACAATACTGGACCTGAAACTGTTTACCTTTTCTTTGATGAACTACGTGTCCTTGCGGATACATTCGAAGTTCACTTTGATGGAGCAAACCTTGACTTTGATGAAGAGGATTGTAAAAACAAAGTGAAGTTGGAGCAAATGCTCCAAAAATCGGGAGCGATCTCCACTGGCGCAAAAGTGCGTGATTGTGGGGGAAGTAACGGTTCTTCCCAAAACAAATAGATCCCTTTTCACTCCAAGGGAATCTACTTGGACCAGGAAAACCCAGCCAATCGGCTGGGTTTTTTGGCTTTACAGAATCGAACGGACCTGGAAAATGAACCCTAGGACTGTTCTTTTCGCGGATTCATCGCTAAATTTACCGTAACAACTTTATAGGAACTATGAACACCCTTTATTGGAAATACGAAGAGGGAGATTCTTTTCATGCCTGAGACTATTACCGAAGACAAATCAAACAAAATTGCCGAGAACGACAAACTAACACCTCTATTTAATGAGGAAATTTATGTTCGTGCTGATGCAGGAACGGTGCCCGTTTCTAAATTCAAAATCTTTGACGATGTCATTGATGCATATAAGGCAGAAAATCGTTTAGCGGAAGCTAAACAAAAAATCGAAGACCATTTCAAAGAACACCCTGAATCAATCTCCGCCAAATACATGTTAATGATCATCTCTTTCATGGAAGATTCCATGGGTGATGCGAATTTGGTGAAGAACATTTTGGATTCTTTTAAAGCACATGCAAAATGGACCATCATTGAATACATTACTGATTCTATTTTACGTTTTGGAGACCATAGACTTGCTCTCCGTGTGAAAGCAGAAGCACTCGATAAACTTAAAAAAAATAAAGAACTCAAAGTTGTTTTAGAAAAATTAGCAAAACAAGACCGTAAAAACCCAGAGATCGCAAAGAAGTATGGATTCTCCATTATGGAAGAAGACAAACCAAAAGCGATGTCTTATCTCAAACTTGCGGTTGAGATGTATGCAAAAAACAAAGAATACGTTCCGATGGAAGAAATTTGGCCTACCATCGTTCAAAACAACTATGAAGACGTAGCTTTTTTTGACAAAATTGAAAGGATCCTCCTTGGCCAAAGAGAAAAAACTCGGTTAGTTGGTCTCCTTTACCCAATCGTTGAACCTTTTAAGGCAATGGAAGATTGGGATCATGTCATTTACTTCTTAAAGAAAATTTTAGAACACGAACCTGCTTCGCAAAAAGCAAGAAACGAACTCATTCGTTCTTATAAACAAAAATATGCGGCGCACTCGTTACTTGAAGATTTCCTAAAGATGAGTGAACTTGGTAACAACCGTAAGCCTGTTAAACTTTGTATTACAAATTTCGAACGTAACATCGTATTTGATACCGGTAACTATGTAATGCATAGAAACTGGGGTGTAGGTAAAATTACATCCATCTCTCAAACGGGAGATTCTATCTTTGTTGATTTTGAAGAAAAGAAAGACCACAAACTTTCGATCCAAATGGCGATCACTTCTCTCAAACCTTTGAAAAAAGATCATATTTGGGTACAACACTACGAAGATAAAAAAGGCATCACTGCCATGTTCCAAGAGAACTTGGCTGAATTCCTCAAACAACTCCTCACTTCTTACGAAAACCGAATGCTCATTTCTGATATGAAGAATGAACTCATTGGAACTTTTTTGAAAGCAGATGAGTGGTCAAAATGGTGGGCAAAAGTCAAAACCGTTCTCAAAAAAGAAGCCAACATCGGAATGAATCCTAAGAAAAAGGATGAAGTGGTTTACCATGAAAAACCGATCACTCACTCCGAAACACTCACACAAAAATTCCAAGCTACCAATGATGTGAATAAAAAATTGGAAATCGCAATGGAAGCAGTGCGTGATTCTGATGAAGCAGCCGAAGCTGGTGAATTTTTTATCTCCCATTATGTGGAAGAAGAATCAGCAAGAGATATCATTCGAAAAATTTCTGCTTACCTTTATTTGGAAGAGGCAGGAAAGGCTTGGCCTACGGAAGAATTTTCACATAGAATCCGTGAACCAGAATTAAAAACCCTCATCCAAACTTTGACAAAAGAAGATGCTCTGAAAATTTCTAAGTCCTTAGAAAATACAGATATCAAAAAAGGGTTTAAAGATCTCATCCGAGCTCACCATCCAGAAGCAATCAATATCCTCATTGGATTACTTTTCGAAGTTCCAGTGAAGGTAAACAGATCTGTATTCCAAAACTTAGTTGCTGATGAAAAGTATGCAGAACTCAATTTGTTTGTAGAAACTGTATCTAACAAATCAAAAGAAAACCCAGAAGTTTTCCTTTGGGTAGCAAAATCGATTTTATCTCATACTTGGAAATTTGATTGGTTAAAGGTAAGTGAAGAAGACTTAGTTCTTCGTGTATTCCGTATCTTAAAACCTCTTGCCAAAATTGAGGACAAGGGAACGAAACTCAAAAACCAAGCGATGGACATTTTGTTCGGAAAAGACAATAGCCTTCTTCGTGACATCTTAACCAATGCTGATGATGAGTATGTTCGTAAACTTTTTGCTCTATTCAAAGAAGTTCCTTATGTGACTGATTTAGAAAAAGACCAGTTGTATGCACTCATTAACGAACTCAAACCAAACATTGTATGGGATGAGTATGATTCAGAAGAAGATGCAGATGACGATCCATTGGCAAACCTTCCACACGATGTGGTTCTTGTAACAAGACGCGCATTTAATGCGAAAAAACTTGAATTTGAACACCTTGTGAATGTTGAGATGGCTGAAAACTCTCGTGATATCGGAGAGGCCCAAGAAAAAGGGGACTTACGTGAGAACGCAGAATACAAAGCAGCGATGGAAAAACAAGTACAACTCCAAGCAGCGATCAAACGTTTGGAAGCAGAACTGAAAAGTGCTCGTATCTTAGATTTAAGTGATGTAAAAACAGAAAAAGTAGGAATTGGAACCACAGTTCGTTTGAAAAACAAACAAACTGGTGAGGTTGTCACTTACTCCATCTTAGGTGCATGGGATGCGGATACTGAAAAGAATATCATCTCTTACCAATCACCACTTGCGAAGTCTTTACTTGGTAAAAATACAGGCAATGAAGCGACTCTAGTTTTCGGTGCAACAGAAACGGTTTACGAAGTATTGGATATCGCTCGTTACTCAATGACTGGACAGGAAGCCTGAAGGTCTTCCCTCCAACCATTTGTAGAAATTAAATCCAAAAACGGCTCGGAATTGTTTCCAGCAAAATCAGAGGCCTTAACTTCCAAAAGAAGATAAGGCCTTTCTTTTTGTAAACTCTTAGGAATGAGAACGCGAATCGCACCCCTGTCGGGATCATATTCATACGGAAAACTTTGCCCATCTACCAGTAGTTCTACATTCGTTTTAAACCCACTTCCCACATCCGATAATCCATAGTATTTTTCTTCTAAACAGTGGTTTCGTACTTCTGGGAGTTCAATGTACCTTGCAATTGAGGTCATAGGAAAAACGTTAGGTGGTGTTTCGTCTGATAAAACCATAAGAAATCCAACTTTGGTTAATTTGAAACTAAAACCATTGGGTTTTCGTTTTGGTTGTATACCTTGGAATTTGCCAATAGAAGAATCAAAAAAATATAAAGAATCTTTGATAGAAGGGGTAAAGCCTAAATTCATCTCTCCCTGGCCTTCCCCTTTCCAACTCATTCGTTTGGTTTCAACTTGGTAAATTTTACCTTTTAAAGGAAGTCCCTTTGGGATTTTAAATGGAATTTCTTTTTCTAATAGCTCTGTGATGAGTAAACTACCATCACCTGAAATCTCTGCTTTGGTTAGATCAATGGAGATAACTCCATCCAATGATTTGTATTTGTTTCCTGTTTTTTTGCTAATAGGTTTTACGCTGAGATCCAATGTTTGCTCTTCATGGATAATATCAAAAAATACAGAAGACACATTTCCTGTGGCATCCCTTAATGAAGCCTGGACTTGGACCTTATCTTTTTTCGGAAATGAACTGAGATCGATCGAAAAACCTTCCTCTTTAAAGAGTTTTGGTTGTTCATACATATGATAAAAATAAACAGGTGGAGACAACGAAGATCGATTGATATCGTAAAATTGGTGTTTTTGTGATTTATCTTCAAAGGATAAAAAGTCAAAGTTTCTTGAGAAAACGGATTTCCCGTTCACAAAAAGATCCATTCCATAAACATTGTTTTTGTTTCTAGATCGAATTTTGTCATAACCACTTAAACGGATTCGTATCTTTCCTGTTAGTTGGATAGGAGAGAATTTATCTCCTTGTTCTGTATACAATTCAAATTTTCCCTTCCCAATTTCTTTAGCAGTGAGAAGTAGTGGTTTTTCCAATCCGTCTCCTTCTAAAAACATAGATACGATGGTTGGGGGAGTGACATCCTTTTGGTGGATTTCAGCAAAGTATAGCGGATTGATATTTCCTTTTTCAGATCTAAATTCTAAATGAAGGTGAGGAGGGCCAGATCCAGTTTCCCCAGTTTTTCCAATCGCATTGCCTTTTTTGGTAACAAACATTCCAGGAGGAAGTTTGAGTTGGAATCCTGTCGGGTCTCCCATAAGGAGTAGGGCTCTTCTTAAGAGTTCTAATTCATACAAGGTTCCACCAAAGGAGTGTAAGTGGGCATACTTTGATTTGATTTTGTATTTAGGATTGTATAAATTTAATGAAAGTCCATAACCTGTTTTGGAATAACTGATTTCTTCCACATAACCGTCAAAAGTGGCTAAGATATTGTGGCCGTTTAAGCCATACGATTTAAAGTCTGAACCTAAATGTAGATTATGGTTTCTGATTTCAGCAAAAGTTCCAGAAACGGGAGAATAATATGGTAACGGAAATCCAACTTCTGAATGAGGGATTTCTGGAATTTTTGATTCAGCAAATAAGGTGGGTACCAAAAAAACTAAGGATAGTCCAAAAGTAAAAATCTCTCTAGGCCGCATGGGAAAAGTAGAAACCAACCGCATACTTTGTCATGCCTTTCCTTGAAGAAAAGGAAATTCTCTTCGGTTTCGATTCCCTTGACAAACTAGACTTGAGACCTAGTATGACAGGGAACAAATTCCCATGAAACAAGGTGTCATCATTTTACTCTTTCTTACCGTCTCTGGTTGTTCTTTTCTATTTAAGGAACCAGGTAGACCACCAAAAATCGATGGAGTTCCCGTTCCCGATTCCAAAAGACTTTTATACATTCAAAATGTAAGAAACAACACCTATTCACCTGGGATGCACACCCGTCTGACGCAAATGATCATGGAAGAGATTGATCGGAGAGGAAGGTTCATCACAACTCGCGAAAAAACTCTCGCGAAATACCGCTTGTATGCGGAAATTGTCCACTACCAAAAAGTGGGGGATCTCATGGATTTGGCTGACCAACACATCACTTCTGAATTATTTGTGGTCACTCGAGTGGAAATCATTGAAGCCGAAACGGGAGTCAAAATTCCTATGGAACGAAGTGAAATTCCTGGAAGAGTGCATTTTTCGACCCAAATTGGGTATCGAGAATCAGAACTAGAAGCACAAAATCGACTGTTACGTGTGATGGCCCTTCGAATTGCGGAAGAAGCAGAAAGGGCTTGGTATTATTCTCTCTCTGGTGTATTGAATTAATTTAATTATTTAGGAGATTTAACCCTTGCAAAACGATCCTATTACCAATGAAGACACAAAAAAAGAGATGCTCGCCTTTGAAGAATATCTCAAAGAAAAAGGTTTAAAAATTACAAACCAACGTTTGTTAGTTGCGCAAAAGATTTTTTCTTCTCATAACCACTTTACGGCGGAAGGTTTGCTAGACGAACTGAAAGACAATAAAGACCGCATTTCAAAGGCTACCATCTACCGAATCCTTGCGATTATGGTAGAAGCCGGGCTTCTCGAAGAACATGACTTCGGTAAGGATTATAAATATTACGAACACATCATTGGTCACGAACACCATGACCATATCATTTGTATGCAATGTGGTAGGATTGTTGAGTTTATCGACGAAAGGATTGAAGAATTACAAAACAAAGCTGCTTCTGAAAATGGGTTTACCATCACGGGGCATAGTTTGAATATTTTCGGGAATTGTTTGAACTTTGCAAATTGCGAACATAAGAACAAAAAGTAGTGACTTCGATATTTAAAGAAGGAGTCTACGATCCTGGATCGTACGCAAGGACTGGTACATTAACTCTAGGTGGGATTCAAATCCCAACACCTATTTTTATGCCAGTGGGTACTCGGGGAAGCATCAAGTCACTTACATCCGAAGACATCAATGAACTGGGATACGAGCTCATCCTTGCCAATACTTACCATCTGTATTTAAAACCAGGGAAAGAAGTTTTGGACCATTTTGCTGGTCTCAAAAATTTCATGTCTTACAAAAAAGCATTACTCACTGACTCCGGTGGGTTTCAAGTTTTTAGCCTTGCGAGTCTTTTTAAATTTGAAGACGACGGTGTTCGTTTCCAATCCCATATTGACGGGAGTTATCATAAATTCACACCTGCTTCTGTCATTGATGTGCAGCGGTCCATTGGTTCCGATATCATGATGGTTCTCGATGACTGTGCTCCTTATGGTAGTGATACCAAACGATTGGAACTTGCCCTGGAAAGGACACATCGGTGGGCCAAGGAATCGTATCAGTATTGGATGGAAAATCCAAACGGGCAAAATGTATTCCCGATTGTCCAAGGTGGTGTGAACGAATCCTTGCGGCTGAAGAGTTTAGAAACCCTTCAAAACATAGCTTTCCCTGGGATTGCCATTGGGGGACTCAGTGTTGGGGAACCACGGCCGGAATACATTCGTATATTGGAATGTATGGCTTCCTATTTGGACAAACAAAGGCCACATTACCTGATGGGTGTTGGAACTGTTGTGGACATCCTAGAAGGAGTCAAAAATGGGATCGATATGTTTGATTGTGTTTTGCCAACACGAAACGCGAGAAATGGGCAAGTATTTACATCGAGAGGCAAAATCAACCTACGAAATGAATCCCATCGATTGAGTGAATTGCCCATTGATCCCGAATGTGAATGTAAGGTATGTAAAACATATAGTCTTGGTTACATTCGCCATTTACATAAAGTAAAGGAATTAACCGCGTTTTCCTTATCCACCTACCATAATTTATTTTTTATGCAAAGCTTCATGGAAAAGATGCGAAAGTCCATAGAAACAGGCAATTTTCGGCCATTTTATGACCATTGGAAAAATTTGTTTGGTAGCTAAAATTATTAGGTTGACGTACCTATTTTTTTTGAATGCAATTGTACCGTCATTTCTACATTGATTGTAGCTTCATTGAGGAGTCTCTAGACACACATGGAAATCACCAGAAGGGAAAAAGATAAAATCGTAGTACTCGATATTAACGGGGAAATCGACCTTTATAACGCGCCTGAGATCAAGGATGTAATTGCCAAATTGATCGAAGAACAAAAGTATTGCATCGTCATCAATCTCGAGAAGGTATCTTATATCGACTCTTCCGGAATTGGAGCTTTAATTTCAAGTTTGTCCAACCTGAAAAAATACCAAGGTGGATTAAAGATCATCAACGTGGCAGGTTCTGTCCGTAAGGTATTTGAACTCACAAAGTTGACTTCATTTTTTGAAATTTTCGATAGCGAAGACGAAGCAGTCACAGCTTTCAAATAAAAGAGGAAGCGTATATGCGCTTCTCTCTTTTTTTTACCCCCCTACCAAACATTAAGGAGTTTGTTATGTTAAGAAAGAAAAAGACATCTGTCTTTCTCTCCGCTTTGGTATTGTTCTCAGCAGGTTTTGTAAACTGCTCCCAAGAACTACCTCTCAAAGAATTAGCTTTGGCAAAATCTCAAGTAGAAAGAGCTGAAAGACTTTCCGCAGAAGAATATGCCCCTGAAGAATATTCTGAGGCTAAAAAAAGTTTAGTTTCTGCAAATGAATTTGCTGCCGAAGAAAAAGCATCGGACTCCAAAAAGAGTGCTGACTATGCAATTTCCAAAGCTTATGATGCATTAGAAAAAACATTACCGAAGTTAGCTGCAAAATCGAGAGAAGAGGCAGTTGCTGCCATTGACGCTGCAGACGAAGCATACGCGTCTGAATACACTCCCGAAGAATATAAAAAAGCAGTGAGTGCAAGAGATGCAGGTGAAACTAAATTAGCACAAGCTGATGCTAGCCTTGCTTCTTACTTACGTGAAGATAAAGACGAAACTGCAAAAGAATTAAAAAGAACTGTTGCTTTACAAGAATATGAAGATGCTCATAACCAATTCCAAGAAGCATCAAAGATCAGTTCAGACGCAAGGAAAGTTGCACTTGAGAAATCAGGTGGAGCACTTGTAAAATCTGCAGACGAAGTAGACGCATTACTCGATAAAGCAGCATCCTATTCAAAAGCAGGAAACCCTGCCATTGATGAAGAAAAAGCGAGAGTGGCTTCTGCAAGAGAAGACATCCAGGCAGGTAAATTAAAATCAGCGGACGAAAAAATCAAAGCTGCTCGATTGGCATCTGCATCCCTACTGCAAGATTCTATTAAAGACCATGCAAAAAATCGAAATGCACAAGCACGTGAAGTGGTTGAAGATGCAAACGTTCGATTTGGTGAGTTAAATGCAGAAACCTATCTCAAATCAAATGCAAAAGAATCATATGCAAGCACACAAGAAAACCTTGGTGCATCCAATGAATCTTTACAAGCATCTGGGAACTTATTAGAACAAGATAAGTTTGAGGATTCGATTGCTCAATCCGAGGAAGCAATTCGATTGGCGGAAATTTCTATCGACCAAATCGAAACTCTCAAAGGAAAAAACAACGTAGCTAAAAAAGATCGCAAAACGGTAGAAACAACCGAGACAACAACCACTGAAACAAAAGATACAAAAGCATCTTCTTCTCAAGTGGAAGAATTGTCTGGTGGTTGGAAACGATACACAGTAGAAAAATCCAATCCTGCAGATTGCCTCTGGAGAATCGCAGATCGTGAAGATATCTATAGTGATGCAAAACTTTGGCCACGTATTTTTGAAGCGAATCGTAAATCCATTCGTAATAAAAATCTAATCTATCCAAAACAAAAACTCAATATCCCACCAAAAACGGGGAAAATTGGAAAAGCTCCTAAGCAATAAACATTGTTTAGGTGATTTGAAAAAAGCTGTCGTAAAGACAGCTTTTTTTTTGTCTAAATTATAGGATGAATATGAATAGAGGATATACAACTCCCGTAACATCAATCACAGAAAAAGACTTTGAATCTTTGGTCCAATTGGCTTTGGAAGAAGATTTGCCTGCGGGAGACATTACAACGGATACTTTGTTTTCTGTTGAAGAATCTTGTACTGCTATCCTACTTGCGAAAGAGGAAGGTGTATTATGTGGACTTTCCGTGATTCCATGCCTAATTCAAAAATCGAAAACAAACGTAACTTGGAGTCAGATTTTGGAAGATGGGGCTCCCTTATCCAAAGGAACGATCATTGGTGAGTTAAAAGGATCTCTCGTTGGCATCTTAAAAATGGAACGTATTTTACTCAATTTCATCCAATACCTTTCTGGAATTGCCACAAATGCCAATCGAGTTGCCAAACAGTTTCCAAATCTCCTCATCCTAGATACTAGAAAAACCTTACCTGGTTATCGAAAATTAGCAAAATATGCGGTATACACTGGTGGTGGTGCCAATCACCGAATCAATTTATCTGATATGGCGATGTTAAAAGATAATCATATAACAAAAGCAGGTTCGATTCAATCAGCGGTACAAATGGTACGGCAAAAAAATCCAGGGAAAAAAATTGAATTGGAAATTGATGGGCTCTCCCAACTAGAAGATGCCATCGAATCCAAACCAGATATCCTTCTTTTGGATAATTTTTCCGATGGGGATACCGAAAAAGCAATTTATATCTTAAAAGATAAAGCCCCAGAGATTCGTATCGAATGTTCAGGTGGTATTACACCCGATAAATTAAAATTTTTATCTAAGTTTGAAGGAATTGGAGTGAGTATGGGATATTTAACTCATACTGTGAAATTTTTGGACATAAGTTTGGATATCAAATAATGGGACTTTATCAAGATATAAAGGACAAACAAGAGTTATTTGATGCTGTCCAAAAAAGACTTGGTCCTGAAAAAGCACAACTTATCGAAAAGGCATATCACATTGCCGATAAAATGCATGAAGGGCAAAAAAGGCTTTCTGGCGAACCATATATCATCCATCCGATGAATGTAGCTTCTGTTTTAGATGAATTAGGTCTAGATGAAAGGGCAATCGCAGCAGGATTATTACATGATGTTGTAGAGGATACAAGTTACACCAAAGAAGATATGGCAAAAGAGTTTGGTGAGGACATTGCTGCTCTTGTAGAAGGTGTTACAAAAATCTCTGAAATTAAATCGCAATCGAAAGAAACTGAAGCTGCGGAAAACATTCGAAAGATGTTACTTGCTACAATTAAAGATGTGCGTGTGATGTTAATTAAACTGGCAGATAAAACACATAATGTCAGAACTTTAAAATTCCAACCGGAAGAGAAACAGAAACGAATCGCCAAAGAAGTGTTATCTCTTTATGCTCCTATTGCAGGTAGGCTTGGTGTTTATAAGGTAAAATTTGAATTGGAAGATTTAGCCTTTCAGTCTTTACATCCAGAAGAATATCAAGAAATCAAAAAAAGAGTTTCTGCTAAAAAATCTGAACGTGATGAATACATTGAAAAAATTAAAATTATCTTAAAACAACGATTAGCAGAAATCAATATTGATGCAAGGATAGACGGAAGGGCCAAACATTTTTATTCAATATATCGCAAGATGGTCACCAAGGAAAAATCTTTTTCTGAAATCTTTGACCTACGTGCTGTTCGAATCATAGCGAATGAAATTAAAGATTGTTACGGTGTGCTTGGAATTGTACATACCTTATGGACTCCTATCCCCGGAAGATTCAAAGATTATATTGCCACTCCCAAAACAAACCTTTACCAATCTTTACATACAACTGTGTTTGGACCAGACGGTCGTCCCATGGAAGTACAAATTCGTACAAAAGAAATGAATGCCATTGCTGAGAATGGAGTGGCAGCACATTGGGCATACAAAGAATCGACGAACCTTTCTCGTTCATCTGTTATCTTACAAAATGGTGTAGAAAATGCCTTCCGAATGAAGTGGTTGGAGATTTTAAAATCATGGCAAGATCCAAGTTTAGACTCAAAAGAGTTTATGGAGGAACTCCAATATGATCTTCATGAAGATGAGGTTTTTGTTTTTACACCAAAAGGTGAAATCATCGAAATGCCTAAAGGTGCGACGGTTTTAGACTATGCATTTCGTATCCATACTGATGTAGGCCTTCACGCGCGTGGAGGTAAGGTGAATGGTAGAATGGTTACACTTCGTACGGAATTGAAGTCGGGTGACCAAGTAGAAATCATTACGGAAAAAAATTCGAAACCATCACCAATCTGGCTTCGGATTGTGAAAACTTCTGGCGCCAGACAAAAGTTACGTGCTTATTTTCGAAAACTGCAGGAAGATTCCCAAAAAGAAACCATTGGTTCTGTCTTAGAAGCTTCAAATCCAAGCTTTGATGAAAATACCATCAAAGAAATCAAAAAAGTAAAAATTAAAAAACCAACAAAACCGAACCAAAACCAAGAAGAATCAAAGGAGTTTGGGATATCGGTTGCAGGTTGGAATGATGTACCAGTTCGAGTTGCCTCTTGTTGTACACCAATTCCAGGGGATGAAATCATCGGTTTTATCACACGTGGAAGAGGTGTTAGTGTTCACAAAAAAGACTGCTCAACGGCAACCAAACAGTTAGAATGGATGAAAACAATTCCAGTTCGATGGGAAGGACCTGGTGAACCAATCCCTATCCAAATTGAAGTTCGTGCCAAAGACGTACAAGGGATTTATCTATCGATGGTGGAATCCATTTCGAGTACAGAAACAAATATTTTGGAGGCAGGTGCTTCTTCTCATCCGAATGGAACACTGACCGCCAAATTCATGTTAGAAGTTGATCACTTGGACCAACTAAAAGAAATATTAGAAAATTTGAGAATGATTCAAGGTGTAGTGTTTGCTGAAAGGGTTAAAAAATAAACCATTGTATCTCATTTGGTTCTAATTTGAAATACATTCCTTCTTTTTGTGGTTTGCCTTGCGGGTAAACCTGATTCGAAACAATATTGATTAATGTTTCCTTGTATGGTATTTTTTCCTCATAAGGAATCCATCCTGAACAAGGTACCTGATGATAATTCCAAAGGAAAAGTTCTGTCTGATTGTTTGAGATCAGCAATCGCATAAAAACAGGCAATTGGTTCATTTCTAAGTAATGTACAGTTTGGTATTCGATCTGAGTGGAACGTTTGGAAATTGTGGAAAAGGCTCTCCTGTAAAATTCTTCTGTTTCTCTGTCAGGTGATTCTTCATCTGCATTTTTCAATTGGACAGGAATTTTTTTGAGAGAACCAACTTCTTGGCCATCAAATAGAAGTAGAATGCCTGGTAGACAAGATAATAAACTAAAGTATGTTTTGGAATGTTCGCCAAATGTAAGTTTGGCTCTATTTTCGTCGTGGTTTTCCAAAAAACGAATTAAGTTTGGCTTTGAAATCTGTTCAGATTCATATGAAATGAGTTCTGCCACCTGATCTAATTTATGATGCACCAACTCGTCATAAAGTGTCTTATCATAAGTAGCATCAAAACCTAATGAACGTAATGTACCATCTAATCCCCAATAGACTTCTGCATAAAATCGAAAATGTGGGAATTCACTTTTGATGGAATTGATAACATTTTCCCAATGATATACGGATCGTTTCCCGTGAGTTTTTTCAAAAATATCAGGTAAAAGTAACATTGCCATATCGCATCTAACACCATCGCAGTGTTTTGCGATCTTATTTAAAATTTGAATGTGGTGATTTTCTACTTCAGGGTTTGAAAAATCCCATTGGATTGTATCCGTCCAACCATCATAATACGGATCTTTACCATGTTTGTAACGATTTCCATTTGGGTGTAAAAAACTATTTTTATCCTCTTCCGTAGGGATAGATTTTAGAAATAAATTTGGAAATTCGGAAACCAGTGGCGAATCAATTGCCATATGGTTGGGTACAAAATCGAGAATTAGTTTTTTGTTTTTGGATTGGAACCATTCGTATATGACTGTTAGGTCTTGATCTCCACCTATCAGAGGGTCCAAATTGTATTCATAAATGGAATAGGGAGATCCGTAAATATCAGTGTTTGCCAGTTGTGATTTAACAGAATCGTATCCTGGCCTTAGTTCAGGCATTGTTTGTGCGATTCTTTGTGAGCTTGGACTATTTTTCCAAACACCCATAAGCCAAATTTCATCTGCCCAATCAAAGGGAGTTTTTTTTTCTAATTCATTCAAAATAACAGGAAGATGTTCCCCCTTTTTTCCACAAAAAAGCCTTGAGCCTATCTCGTACAAATGGATTTGATGGAAGGGATGTTTCATAAATTAGTTCAATACCATATGGTCCGTTCCCAAGTAATCAAGTTTGTTTTGGTGGGGATTACCTGTCTTTTACCAATTCTTTTTTTCCAAAATTGTTCAGAAGAGGACAATAAAGAAAGTCTGAGCCGCGTGGTTGACCTTGCTTGGGAAGGTGATCCAAATTCCATACCGAAAGCCTTACAAGTAAAAAATCCAGTCGCGGACCCTAAGGCAAAAAAGGGAGGTAGAATACGGATCTACTCTCATCAATTTCCAAAATCATTGAACTATTACTTAGACCAGTTTACAACTACTGCACGAATCTTTACAAGTTTATACGAACCGCTTACAGCTTATCATCCACTTACGCTGGAAACCATCCCTCACCTTGCAAAGGAATGGAAAATTTCTCCAGACAAAAAGAAGTTCACTTTTTATTTAGATTCCAATGCACGTTGGTCTGATGGGAAACCTGTTACCGCAGATGATGTTATTTTTACTTATGATACTATCATGAATCCAAAAAATGGAACGGCAGTATTTAGAATCTCTCTTTCTCGTTTCTTAAAACCTGTTAAGGTAGATGACCTAACAGTTGTTTTTGAGGCAAAAGAAGTTCATTGGAATAATTTTAATGATATCGCATCGTCCATCTTTATTTTACCAAAACATCATTTTGAAGGGAAAGATTTTAATAAAGAAAATATGGAATTTCCGATCGTTTCAGGTCCATATAAAATAACAGAAGTCAAAAAGAACCGATACATCAAATTAGAAAGAAGAGGAGATTGGTGGCAAAGGGCATATCCATTTAACGAAGGTCGAAACAATTTTGATCAAATTGTATACAAAGTTTATAACGAAGAAGCAGTAGCCTTACAAGCATTCAAAAAAGGTGATATAGACATTTATCCTGTTTACTCAGCATTTGTATGGGTAGAAGAGGCAAAAGGGGAAGCTTTTGATCTTAATTGGATTGCCAAACAACGTATTTTCAACTTGAAACCAATTGGATTCCAAGGTTGGGCAATGAACTCTCGGAGATCTATATTTGCTGACAAACGTGTGAGAGAAGCAATGAACTTACTTGTGGATCGGAAATTAATGATCGATAAACTAGCGTATGGTGAATATGATCCAACAAATAGTTATTACCCAGATTTTTATTTAGGTGGTGAAAAAAATCCAAACATTCCAACAGAGTTTAATATTGAAAAGGCGAGAAAATTACTAGCAGAAGCTGGTTGGAAACCTAACTCGGAAGGGATTTTGGAAAAAGATGGAAAACCATTCCAGTTTTCAATCCTTGATCGAGATAAAAAAACAGAGAAATATTTTACAGTGTTTCTGGAGAAAGCCAAAGAAGTGGGTATCCGAGCATCGATTGATACATTGGATTTAGCTGCTTGGAGTGAACGAGTTGATAAATATGATTTTGATATGACTTGGGCCGCTTGGGGGTCCGGGATCTTTAAAGATCCTGAATCACAATGGTTATCAAAGTATGCAGATGAAGAAGGGCAACCTAATTTACCTGGATTAAAAATACCAGAAGTGGACAAACTCATTGAAAAACAAAAAACTGAATTTTCAGTAACCAAACGAAACGAAATTCTCAAACAAATTGATCGAATTGTTTATAAAGAATACCCATATGTATTACTATGGCATTTGCCAAGCACACGACTTTTGTATTGGCAAAAATACGGAATGCCTAGTTTACCACTTGGTAAATATGGAGATGAGAGTTTTTCATCTGACTATTGGTGGTATGATGAAGAAAGAGATAAAAAGTTAACTGAGAGCCTTTCTAAAAAAGAAAAGTTTTTCGATTACGAATCCATTGTTCGTTGGAAGTAATCTTAGTTAGTGGCAGATAAAAAAGGTCCAATCAAAGGGATCCGTGATCGGATCTCACAACTTTGGAATCAATATCCTAGTTGGGGGAAAATTCCACAATTTTTAGAATTGTTGGAGAAGGGTCTCGACAAAGAGCTGTTTGTCGATCCAAATAAAAATGAAGAACCCATTCCACTGGAAGACTTACCAGTGGATGAAGTTCTTCGAAAATCTGGTTTTATTCGAAATTTATACGAGAGGTTATTTCCTGTTTCGCATGTCTTTCGAATGACCTATCGTTACAATCGTGAATTTTTAGATAATTTTATGCCTCTGTCCTTAAACGATTATATAGGACGAGGTTCTTATAAATTTGTTTATAAACTTCCTTGGAACCAAGTGGTCAAGATAGGAAAATCAAAATTACCTTCTGATGTGATTTTCGGTTCCCTATTCAAAGAAGTAGGCAGAGATTTAACTCGATTTTTAAAACCTGAGGAAATTGAACTTAGAGATTTCTTAAAAAGGCAAACTTTCCGAGATTCCAAAAAAGACGAAATTGATTTTAAATTCAAACGATTGGGTTTGGAACGGTTACATTACTGGAAACTAAAATCATTGATTCCTGATTTAGTTGTTCCCACCCGTTTTTTTATGGGATTACGAATGAGGAAAAATCCATTTGGAATTCCAAACGTCACCCTGACACCCTGTGACCAACAACCTCTTCTTGCAGGGAAACATTTAAAAGAATTTACCATCCGCAACGAAAAATTAGACCAAAATCCGATTTTGGATAAACTATTCCCAAAATGGAAATTAAATTTTGATTCTCACAGGTTTGGAGTGATCTCCAAATCGAAACTCAAAAAAATTGCAGTGGATTTTAATCGTGTGATTGAAGTTACAAAGTATTTAGCTGAAGAAGAAAAATTAATATTTGATATCCATGCAGAAAACATCATCATCACGTTACCTGATTTTGAACTAAAAATTTTTGATTTTCATGTGTTTGACGACTATCTCTATGAACCTTCTTTAGAAAATCCAACTCCCGAGATGGATCACATTCTAATCATTGAAGAGTTTATCAAATCGTTTGAATTGGATTAGTGTATGTTGGATTTAAAACGTAATTTTATTTCTTATTATCTATTAGCAGCAATGATGATTTTGTTTGCTATTTACCAAGCATATCACTGGAGATGGATTTGTGATGATGCTTACATAAGTTTTGTGTATGCTAGAAATTTCTTTGAAGGAAATGGTTTAGTATTTAATCTAGGGGAGAAGGTGGAAGGATATACAAATTTTCTTTGGACTCTCTTTTTATCCCTTGGTTATTTTGTTGGTATCAAACCACAGCTGTTGTCTGTGTTTACAGGAATCTTTTTTTATATTCTAGTTTTGTGTTTGTTTTTTACTGCTGAAAATAAAGTTTCTTTTGGAAATGTTTACCCTTTACTCATTGTCCATTTGGCATTTTTATTTCACTTGTACATATTCGCAAGTTCGGGTTTAGAAACTTCTGTATTCACTTTTTTTTTAAGTTGGGGATTGTTACTTTGGGAAAAACAAAACAAACGTGTGTTTCTCGTGTTTTTCCTAACATCACTCATTCGCCCTGAAGGGGCTTTGTTTTTGGTTTTCGCATCACTGGATTGGATACGAAAAAAACAGTATAAAGAACCTATTGTTTTTGGAGTTTTGTTCTTACTTTTTTGTACGTTACGTTTTTTTTATTACGAAGATTTTTTTCCGAATACCTTTTATGCCAAAGGGAATAAAGGAAGTTATTTTTCACAAGGGTTCTATTATCTTTTGTATTTGTTAAGATCCTATCCATTGTTTCCGTTTGTAATTCTACTCACTGTTATTCAGATCTTCCATATCTTTCGTACAAAAAAAGAAAATCAATTCCTTGTTTATACCCTCATACTTTATATCGTTTATGTGTTGTATGTCGGTGGTGACTTTATGGGGAACCGGTTTTGGATTCCGATTTTACCTTTTTTCTCTTATTTAGCATTCCAAAGGATCCAGTTTTGGACAAACGAGTCGCAAATTGAGTCCAATCAAAAATATCGTTTTTATCAGATCTATTCCAAAAATTCGATTCTGTTTGCCTTAGTCTTTGTCCTTTCTTCTGCGATTTATACCGACCCATTAAAATCCGATGGCAAACGTGTACCTGATTGGCATGGAATTGGCGAAGAACGAATGTTTTATGAACAACACTTAATTGATCAAAATGGATATGATGAAGGTGCTCTAGAGAATTTTCGAGTGGCATTTTTTGGAGCGCAGGCTCATTTCATTTATTATTTAAAACCCAATTTTGCGTTTGAAGCAGAGTCAGGGCTTACGGACAAAATTTTTGCGAAAAAACAAATCGATGTTAGGGGGAGAGTTGGTCACGAAACAAAACTCTCTTATGAGGATTTGAATTTTCGTAAAATCGATCTTTTGCTCGATCATCGTCTGCCTGAATTAGATCTTCCCTTTGTCACTTATACATGGCGCTCTTCGCCACTTAGGTTTTACCTTTGGAATTATGATCCAATCAAAATGAATCCACTTTGCCAAAGGAAGGATTGGAATTGTGATGATCTAACGAAACGTTTTTTGTCTGAAGGTTTGGATTTGAAACAAACAGTCTTTTTTGGGAAAAACGATTCCAAATGAAACAATCTGTATTGGTTCCGTATGGAAAGATTACTTATGGCACATTGGGGAAAGTGGAACTCTCAAATACGATTCAAGGAAACCAAGTGTTTCCAAAATCAGCCAAGGATTGGCTCACATATACTAGGGAGGTTTTTTCAGAAACCTATTCAATTCCAACGTATCAGATCCATAGTTTAGGGCAAGTTCATGGTGATCACATTGAAAAGTTTCCTTCTGAAACAAATCATATACCAGTCATCGAAGTGAAGCAAGGGGACGGACTTTTTTCCTTACAAAAAAACCAAGTTCTTGTGGTGCGAACTGCTGATTGTGTGCCCGTATTCCTTTATTCCATAAAACAACCGTTTGTTTCTGTCCTACATTCCGGTTGGAAAGGTACACAATTAGGAATTACTGAAAAAATGATCGAAAAACTCATCAGCGAAGGTTTTTCCTTTGAGGAATTAATTCTCGAACTAGGGCCTTATATCCAAAGAAAACATTATGAAGTGGGAGAAGATGTAGCAGTTTTTTTCACCGAATTGGGAACGGAAGTTTGTATGCCAATCAGTGGTGGTAAGTTTCTTTTGGATGTGGGACTTGCGATTACAAAGAGAGTGGAACAGCGATTTGGTGAGAACATTCGAATTGTCAATCGACATACAGATGTTTTCCAAAGCCCTCTTTACTTTAGTCATAGGACCAAAGAAGAGGGTCGGAATTTGAATTTTATACTTTGGGAATCTTAATCAGAGTTTCTTTGATTTTTTCTAAGATTTTTTCTCGTTTGATGGGTTTTACAATATAGTCCATCGCACCGTTTTCTAATAACGCTTTGATGACTGAAGGAGTGTTTTCTTCCGAGATAAATAGAATCCTCGGTAATACTCCCATCTCTTTCATATCCCAAAATGCAGCATAACCATCTACTTCTGGTAAAAAGATTTCAATGGTAACAAGGTCAATTTGTTGGCGATTTTCCTTGTACAGTTTAAGAAGTTCTTTTCCCGTTTCAGCAATTCCTATGATTTTGAAACCTTCCGATTCCAAAATCTGTTGGAGTTGTTTCGACTGGAATTTGGAATTCTCAGCAATGAGAATCTGATATGGTCTGCCTGTCGGTCCTATGCCTGCTTGCATGATGTTCTACGTACCTTATCCAAGTGCCTTTTCGATTTCAACACCAATTTCTTTCGTTCCAAGGACTGTTGTTCCTTCTTCGGCGATGTCTCGTGTGCGAAGCCCTTTTTTGAGCACTGTGCGGATGGCGTTTTCGATAGCAACAGCCTCTTTTTCCATAGAGAAAGAATATCGTAACATCAGAGCCCCAGAAAGAATTTGAGCAATCGGATTGGCGATTCCTTTCCCTGCGATATCAGGTGCAGAACCACCAGATGGTTCATAGAGTCCAAAACCAGATTCTGAAAGGGAAGCAGACGGTAACATACCAATCGAACCTGTGATGATGGAAGCTTCGTCTGAAAGGATATCTCCAAACATATTCTCACAAAGCATCACATCAAATTGTTTCGGTTTGACAATGAGCTGCATGGCTGCGTTGTCCACGTAGAGGTGTTCCAAAACACAGTCCGAGAATTCTTTTTTATGAAGTTCCACCACAACTTCTCTCCACAATACGGAAGTGGTGAGAACGTTTGCTTTATCAATGCTTGTTACTTTCTTATTTCGTTTTTTAGCCGCTTCGAAAGCGGTGCGAGCAATACGTTCAATTTCCCTTCTGGAATACCGCATGGTGTCATAAGCAAATTCTTCAGGCCCACTTCCTTCACGACCTTTTGGTTTTCCAAAGTAGATCCCAGAGGTTAACTCGCGTAAGATGAGAATATCAAGGCCATCACCAATGATGTCGCCACGGATGGGGCTTGCTTTTTTTAATTCTGGGTAAATGATCGCAGGTCGAAGGTTGGCAAACAAATCAAAGTGTTTGCGAAGTGGGAGTAGGGCACCACGTTCTGGTTGTCTGTCGGGAGGAAGGCCTTCCCATTTTGGTCCACCTACTGATCCAAAAAAAATAGCACTGGATGATTCACAAAGTTTTAAAGTTTCTTCTGGTAGCGGAAATCCAGTGGCATCAATGGCTGCCCCGCCAACTAATGCGTGTTCAAAGCTAAATTCACTTGCTTTGTTTCCTAATGCTTTCCCTACCACTTGCAGGGCCACTTCCATTACTTCTGGGCCGATTCCATCACCGGCTAGTACTGCTACTTTCTTCATTTCATTTCCTTTAAAACTGATTCTAAAATATCCAACCCTTCTGTCGCTTTTTCTATGCTTAAGATGAGAGGAGGGATAATACGAATGACTTTTCCTGCTGTGCTATTGACCACAAGGCCACGTTTTAAACATTCTTCCACAACGGGTCTTGATTCTGCAAAGAGTTCTACACCAATATGAAGGCCTCTACCACGGACTTCTTTGATTTTACCTGTGGACTCCATCATTTGTTTTAAACGAAGGAACATTTGTTCCGAGATGGTGGAGACATGATCGAGTAAATTACGTGATAGGATGATCTTAAATGTTTCATATGCAGCTACACATGCTAGGTGGTTTCCACCGAAAGTAGATCCATGCATCCCTTTTTCCAAAACAGATTCATATTCCTTCGAAACAACAAGTGCACCCATCGGAAATCCTGATCCGAGTGCTTTTGCGAGAGTAAACGCATCTGGATACATTCCGTAGTGTTCAAAACAAAACATCTTTCCTGTTCGACCCATGCCTGTTTGGATTTCATCAAACACAAGAAGAGAATTGGTTTCTTCTGTTAGTTTACGTGCAAGGTTTACAAACGACTGAGAAAGTGGAATTACGCCACCTTCACCGATGATGAGTTCCATGATGATCCCAGCAACGGATCCACCGTATTGTTCAAAAGCTTGGATGAGGGAATCTTCGTTATTGGCTTCTACAAAATGGATGTCAGCTGCGAGTTCTCCAAAACCATTTCGAACCGATTCATTTCCCGTCATGGACATAGCAGACAAAGTTCTTCCATGAAAACTAGATTGTAGGGCTAAAATGACTGGTTTGTCTATGTTTTGGTTTACCCCATGGCGACGCATGAGTTTGAAAGCAGCTTCGTTTGCCTCAGTTCCTGAATTGCATAAAAACACTTTTCCAGGGATACTATTTTCAATGATGACTTCCGCAAGTTTTGCTTGTTCTTCCGAATAATACAAGTTCGAAGAATGGAAAATTTTATCCATTTGGTTTCGAATGGCTTCAATGAGATCTGCTTCTCCATGACCTAAATTGGAAACAGCAATGCCAGCTAAAAAGTCGATATAACCCTTGTTATCTTGGTCAAAGAGCATTTCTCCAACACCATATTGAAAGGCAACTGGGTATCTGTTGTAGGTATTGAGAAGGTATTTATCCGAAAGTGTTTTGATACTTTCAAATTTAGTTTTGGTTTCGGAACTCATAATAGGCCTGCTAGTTTTAAAAATTCGGTTTCAGCGAGGGAAATTTCAGATCCAAGTGATTCCCATAGGGATGGGATCTCGGATGTTTTTTTCGGTTTTTTCTGGGAAGCAAAAGAAGAATAAACTTTTACCTTAGGTTCTGTTCCTGAAGGACGTATGGTGAGTTTTGCATTTCCTTCCAGTTCTACTTGGATTACATTAGACTTTGGCATCCCTTTGAATACAGAGGTTTTACTTTTGCCGGAAGCAGTTTGTGTTTCATAGTCTAAGACACCCACAACCTTTCTTCCCCCAATCATTTTTCCGATTAGGTTTTCTTTTCGTAAGGCCTCAATGGATTCTTTGATTTTGGTTTGTCCAGAACTCCCTTCTAATGTTAGTGAATATAGACTTTCGCGGTAAAGTCCATACTTCAAATAAATTTCTGTTAGGTAACTGAGTAGGTCTCCTTTTTCTGCGAGGATCTCTACAAAAAGAAGTGCACTCGAAAGGGAGTCTTTGTCGCGAACAAATGGTACGGGAAGGTATCCATAAGATTCTTCTCCACCAAATAGAAACAAATTGTTTTTCTTTTTTTCAATTTGTTTCATTTCTTCTGCGATGTATTTGAATCCAGTGAGGACATTTTTGATTTTGATTCCATTTTTTTTGGCAATTGCTTCTTGTAAGTCAGTTGTGACGATGGTTTTCACTAAGTGGAATACTTTGCCTTTTGCTTTTTTTTGTTCACAAAGGTAAGCTGCCATAATGGACCCAATTTGGTTTCCATTTAGATACTCATATTCCCCATCGGACTTTCGAACACCCACTCCCAATCTGTCTGCATCTGGGTCTGTGGCAATGAACACTTCCGCTTTTTTCTTTTTGGCGTGAAACTCACATAAGGCGAGGGCTTCTTTTTCTTCCGGGTTTGGGTATTTGACCGTTGGAAACTCACCATCTGGTTTTTTTTGTTCTGGTACTAAAAATACAGATTTATATCCGAAATAGGATAACATCTCTTTCATGTACTCTCCACCAGTCCCGTGTAACGGAGAGTAAACGATTTTTAAGTTGGTGCGAGTTTTTGGTTTTGCTTTGGATTGGATTTTTGCGTTTTTTAAATCCTTTAAGTAACTTTTAAAACAATCAGTTCCCACTGACTTCACAAATTTTTTATAAACTTTGTCTGTTTTGGAAAGCATTGGGATGGACGACCAATCTTCAATCTCACCAATTCGTTTGATGATAAGGGCATCGTCTGGTGGGACAAGTTGTCCTCCATCGGAAAGATAGGCTTTGAACCCATTGTATTCTGGTGGGTTATGAGAAGCAGTGATGACAATCCCACCACTTGCTTTGTAATAACGAATGGCATAAGACAATAGTGGGGTAGGTGTTACCTTGGGAAATAAATGAACGGTAACTCCGAGGGTAGCACCAATGCCTGCTGAAAGTTCCGCGAATTCTTTTGATAACCTTCTGGAATCATACGCGATGACAATGGATGGATTTTCTTTTGTGTCTCTTAAATAACTAAGAAAACCAAGAGCAGCACGACCCACTGTATAGAGGTTCATTTTGCCAATTCCATTTCCGATTTTCCCTCGGATCCCTCCCGTACCAAAACTGAGCGGGTGTGCATATGAATCGACGAGTTCCGATGTGATTCCTTTTTGCCAATCTTCGTATGCCTTTTTGGCTTCGGATTGGATTTCTGTAGAAAAAGGTGATTTCGTCCAAGATAGGATATTGTCTTCTGGTTTCAACATAGCTTACATACTAATCTTTTGAAGCTAAGTTGTCTGGAAATCAATTTTGGAACCAAGAGAATTTTTCATAGAAGATAGACTGGAACGATTCCGTCTGACCGCATTTTGTAATTTAGGGGAAAGTGGACTATCCCACTATACGATGGAGGAAATGCTTTCCATGGCGGGACTTAGTTGGAAAGATCTTTCCCAAATTCCGATGTATGATGCACCAAACCAAGGCTCATACGAACTCCGTATGGCCATCTCCAATTTGTATCCAGGTGTTTCACCGGAAGAAGTGCTTGTGACAACGGGAACTGGCGAGGCCTTGTACATTGCGTTCCAACTTTTGGTAAAACCAGGTGATACCCTTGCGCTGGTTTGGCCTGCTTTCCAAGCCTTGTATGAAATCCCAAAAATGCTAGGTGCTAACATCCTCCCAATTCCTTACACGAATGCATTTTCCGCATTTACCTGGAAGGGCATTGAAGCCGATCTCTATTTGATCAACCACCCTCACAATCCTTCCGGTAGGACGTTTGACACAAGTGAGTGGGACTCACTCCTTACAGTCTTACGAAGTAAAAAGAAAACCGTAGTATTCGATGAACACTACCGATTTTTACCCAAAGGTGGGGGAATGGGGAAAACGGGAGTGGATCCGAAACAGAATTTTTATGGTACAGGTTCCTTTACGAAATGTTTTGGTGTAACAGGCCTTAGGGTAGGATGGCTTATCGCTGACAAACCATTCATCAAACGTGCCAGGTCTTTTAAGGATTATTTGACTCATACGGTAAACCCGATTTCCGAACGAATCGCACTTGGACTTCTAAAGGAAAAAGAAACATTCCTCCCAAACATTCAAACACGTGTACAAAATAACATAGACCATTTTACTTCTGTTTGGCGAGATTTGCCGAAGGTAGAATCATTTTCCCCACCAGAAGGAGGTCTTGTCGGTTGGTTACAAATCCAAAATGGAATCACATCTGAAGACTACGCTGACAAACTGTTTGATCGCACTGGTGTATTTGTTTTACCTGGATCCAATTTTGAAATGGAAGGTTTCCTTCGGATTGGATTTGGTGCTAAGGAAGATGTGTTTTTAGAAGGACTGAAACGGTGGAAATCATGTACGGATCTCATTTAAGACAAAGCCTGCAACTGTTTCCAGGCATTGGGGAAAAAAAAGAAAAACAATTGTTTGGTGTTGGTGTGTATGATTGGCCTTCTCTCATCCAATACCAAAAAACAACAAACGATCCTCTTTTACCCTCAGTTTCCATTTTAGAAGAACGTTTGGAACAATTGGAAATGGAATTTCAGGAGACCAATTTTACGTTTTTTACAGATGAACTTCCAAGCCTTGAGTATTGGAGGTTATGGCAAAACTTTCCAGAGCGGTTTTGTTTTTTAGACATTGAGACCACGGGGATATCGGAATCTTCTGTGACAACGGTTGTGAGTTTGTTTCAAAACGAAACCATTCGTACGTTTGAACGGGGAAAAGATTTAGAGTTTTTATTTGATTCCATTTTTCCTGAAGACATCATCGTAACTTACAATGGCAGGCGATTTGATATTCCCTTTTTAGAAAGAGAATTTCATACCCGTGTGAAAAATCCACAACTGGATCTAATGAACCTCTTACATTCCATTGGGATCAAAGGAGGATTAAAAAAATCGGAAATCCAACTAGGCCTTGTGCGACCCGAAGCCATCGCCGGGATGGATGGAAGGGAAGCACCTCTCCTTTGGTATTCCTACCAACAAACAAACAATAAAGAAGCCCTTGATAAGTTAATCGCGTATAACAGAGAAGATACGAAAAATCTTAAAATTGTGTTAGAGAAAACAATTGATTTGTTAACGGAGAACCGGCTGTTTTAATGTGGGCCATACATATACTCTCTGAGGATATGCATCTCGGCTTGTGTTTTACTGAGTTTGGTTTTGACAGCATCTCCAATGGAAATGAGTCCTATAATTTTGTCCCCGTCAAGTACAGGCATATGGCGGAATCGTTTTGTGATCATATTATTTAAAATATCATCCACGTCTTCGTCAGGACCTGCAACCGTGAGTTGAGTGGTCATCACATCTTTTAATTTGATTTTATCCAAATTCGCATGGTCTTTGGCAACCACACGCATTAGGTCTCTCTCTGTAAAGATACCAACAAGTTTTCCTTGGAAGGTCACAATGAGTGATCCCACTTTGGCACCCACCATCATCTGAGTGGCTTCCAATACATTTCTATCTTCTTCGATGGAAAGAACGGAGGAGGCTTTGTCTTTAAGGATTTCTTTTACGGACATGACACATTTGGTGTAATGGAATTAGGAGAGATAGCAAGAAATTTTTACAGGAGGGAGGTAGAGAAAACGGGTTTTTGGAGCGTATCGGGATCGAACCGATGACCTTCTGAATGCAAATCAGATGCTCTCCCAGCTGAGCTAACGCCCCGTTTCTTTTCTTGGGCCTGACAAGACTTGAACTTGTGACCCCTCGCTTATCAAGCGAGTGCTCTAACCAACTGAGCTACAGGCCCGGGATACGAACAGTATTTTTCGAGAGGGGTCTATGGGCAATCTTTTTTTAGGATTATTTTGCCAATCCAAAGAGAAAAATCAATTGGTGATTTCCAAGATCAGATCATCTAACAAAAGTAATGCTTCCCTTTCCCATTGGAATACACCATCGGAGAGGGAACAGAGTCCTTGTTTTTCCCATTTATGAATGGTTTGGATGTAATGGGTTTGGCTTGGAGTATCTAAATAAGTTTGTATAAAATCTAAATACTGAAACGGAGAAAATAACCGAAAGAGGGTGAGGGCAAGTTCCGCATTGGGAGTTGCCACTTCGTATTGATTTTTAGGTGGTTTTTTTTGGTAGAGGTTTGCATTTCTTGGATTCCCATAACGAGAACCTTCAACGAAACCATGGGCACCAGGTCCTATGCCAAGGTAGGGTTCATAAGTCCAATACTTAAGGTTGTGTTTGGATTCAAAACCTGGTTTGGCATAATTGGAAACTTCATACCATCTGTATCCATTTCTACCCATTAACTCTGGTAAGGTGAGTAAAATTTCCGATTGGGTCCTTTCTTCCGGTTCTGTTTTTTTATGATCTTTTACATCTCGTGAATACTGGGTCCCTTTTTCCAAAGTAAGAGAATACAAACTCAAATGGGGTAAACCCGCTTCCAAAAAATATGTTAAGTCGGAAAAAAAATCAGACTCTTGTAAACCAGGAATTCCATACATCAAATCAATTCCCACACGTTTGATGGGGGAATTTGTTAATGTACTACGAAGAGAGTCATATTTTTCTTTATCATAATGCCTTCCTAAAAATTCCAAACCAATTGGATTACGCGTTTGTACACCTACATTCACACGGTTGATCCCAATCTTTGCATACTCGTCGAGTAAGTTTGGATTTAGGTCTTCTGGGTTTACTTCGATAGAAATTTCTGTGTCTTTGGCAAACTCAAATTCGGATCTAAGGAAGTGGAGGAAGTTTTCCCAAAGTTTTGTTGTGGCCTTCGATGGTGTACCACCACCAAAAAAAACAGTATCAATGGTTTTGTTTTTTAGGTTTGGAAAATGGGAAATTCGTTCTAAAACTTCTTTCTGGTAAGAAGAAAAGAGCGACATTTCATCGTTAGCTGGTCCACTGCCAATTCCTTCTGAATAAAAATCACAATAATCACATTTTTTGAAACAATAGGGGAAATGTACATAGATCCCTAAAAAGGAATTTCTGACTTGCCAGATGGTTTCATTTGTTGTTTGTTTCATGTGATGAAAGGTATTTCAATTCCTTTATTGTTCGTATTTGCCTTATCTAATACGATTCTTTCCCAGACTCTTGTGGAACCAAACCAAAACTTTTTCTGGGAATCGTTTTCATTTCAATTTCCAGAACCTGTTATTGTCAAAGTTGAGTCCACTAGCCAAAAAAAACTCACAGTCTATCCTGCCAAACGAGATGGATTTTTTATGGTTGTCAGGATTTTACCCTGGAGTGAACCCATCACGGACAAAAACCTTTGGGTTGGGTCCGTATTTCATACACCCATAGAGCCAAAACAATATGAGAGAGTCATACTTGGCAAAACCTTCCAAGTGTATGAAGCAGGCCAAGTTCGTAACCAAAATGCATTACGTAACCAAGTTTGGGTGCGAATGGATGCGAAACCCTATCTTTGGATATGGATCCAATGGAAATCAGATCGTAAGGACCTTACCGATTTTTTTGAATCCAACCGCTTTCTTTCGCTTTAATGACCAGTCACTTGTTTTGTGCTTGTCTCTCTTTATTTCCTCGAAAGATTGGAAGTCAGTGGGGCCTATAGCTCAGTTGGTTAGAGCAGCAGACTCATAATCTGCGGGTCGAAGGTTCGAGCCCTTCTGGGCCCACAAAACAGGAAAGGGAACGATATTGTATGGAGTTTTATGAAGTAAAAATTTCTGATATCAGCCTGACAAATGTTGGTTTTGCCGTTTTCCTGCGCCCAAAGGATTCGGAAGATAAACGTGTGGTTCCGATTTTCATTGGACCTCTCGAAACCCATTCCATCACTACAGTCATTGATGGCACAAAACCACCACGACCTATGACCCATGATTTGATGTTGTACATGTTAACATCACTTGGTGCCACTGTTCTGAAAATTACAATCGAAGAGATTGTGGACAGTACGTTTTATGCAAAAATCCAATTGCGAAGAGATGAGGAAATTATCACTTTGGATGCAAGGCCTTCTGACTCAATTGCCCTTGCCCTACGTGCCAATGCACCAATCTTTATCGCAAAATCTGTGTTAGATGAGACTGGTATCATCATGAAAGAAGATGAAATCCAAGGGGAAAACATCTCTTCTGAGAAAAAAATCCAAGCCCTTCCCAAATCAAACCTCCAAATCTTAGAAGAGACTTTGGAAAATGCTCTGAAAACTGAAGATTATGAAACTGCGGCAAAAATCCGCGACCAAATCAAAAAACTCATCGAAAACAGTTGATCCGATCCAACTGAAATAAGCAAGTCATCACCAATGGAGCAACCAGGTCATTGCTACGTCATTGGCCAAATTTAACTATGTCTCATAGAAATCGGAAGAGTTGGAATTTTTTTATTGTAATCCCTGTTTCTCCTTCATAGACTTGGAATCCAAAATCTAGGGTGTATCCCTTCGTTAGGAATGTTGTATGGAAAAATTGGTTATGGATGTCGTAAACGCTGGAATCGCATTGTTTCGTTCTGGTGAAGAAAAGTTAAGAACTGCAGTTGTGGATTTAGAAAAAGTTTACAATGAGTTAAAATCAAAAGGGGAACTTGATAAATCAGCGGAAACTCAAAAAATCCGTGACCTATTAAGTAAAACAATTGCTGATGCTCAAGGTGCGCTTGGAAAAACTAACGCAAGTTATGATGAAATTGTAGCAAAATTACAAACAAACTACCAATCAATTTACCAACAAATTGATACTGCAATCCCTCCTCAAGTGAAAGAGAAATTGAAACAAACGTTAGATGAACTTAAAGTTCTAATCGACAAAGCGAAATCAAAATAGTTGTTTCAAGAAATTGATGAAAATCACCAAAAGCCACAGAGTTTTCTGTGGCTTTTTTTATTTGTTTTCACAGAGTAGCCATGATGAGTCAGTCTCCTAAAAAAATACAATTCATTTTGTTTTTAATTGTTTTTACCGATATGATGGGGTTTTCCCTTTTGTTTCCTCTATTCCCAAAGACCTTAGAGTTTTTTCTATCGAAAGGAGATGATGTATTCTTTCGAACATTTTATTCATTTGCAAACATCTTATCATTTGGTGGTGAAACCAAATACACCTTTGTATTGTTTGGTGGAATTTTAGGAAGTATTTATAGTTTTTTGCAATTTTTGGCGGCACCTGTTTGGGGTAGGTTGTCAGACCATTCTGGAAGGCGTGCCATATTACTTTTCACAACGTTTGGAAATACCATAGGGTATGTGATATGGTTGTTTTCTTCCCAGTTTTGGATGTTTGTGGTGAGCAGAGTCATTACAGGGATGATGGGAGGAAATTTATCTGTCGCATCTGCAGCTATGGCTGACCAAACGGACGAAAAATCAAGGGCCGCTGGAATGGGAATTTTAGGGGCAGGGATTGGTCTTGGTTTTGTGATGGGCCCGCTTCTTGGTGGAATTAGTTCCCAATGGACGTTTTTGGATTCATTGTACCAGGAAGGGACGTTTGTGATTTTCCCTGCGTCGGCATTTTTTTCCATATTCGTTTCACTTGTTTCTATGGTGCTTGTGTATTTGTTTTTACCTGCAACCAGACCAGAGAAAGTTCAAGAAAAAGAGATCCATCCATTTTTATCCTTAAAAAAAATTGAATCTAGGAATTTGGTTCGGATTTCCTTACTCAATCTTTTGTTTGTGTTAAGTTTTTCTGGATTTGAATTTGTTGTGAATTTTTTTCTTTCCGATACATATCACTTTTCCCCCAAACAAATTGGATTTACGTTTTTATACATTGGAATCATCATCATACTAGTGCAAGGTGGTGTGGTGAGACGTTTGTCTGGTAAAATTTCAGAAAAGAAAATTTCATTGTATGGTGGGTTTATTGTGGTATTGGGAATGGCACTCTTAGTACTTTTTGGATCTGAATTTGTGGGGTTACTCGTTTCCCTTTTCTTTTTAGCATTTGGAAGTGCCCTAGTAAACCCAGGGCTTTCTTCTTTTGCTTCTTTAGAGAGTGGAAAAGGGGATCTCGGAAGGTCACTTGGGCTCTTTCGCAGTTTTGGATCCCTGGGAAGAGCTGTTTCTCCAATCGTATTCTCTTTGTTATACTTTCAGAAGGGACCTAGTTTTGCTTTTTTTGTTTCCTTACTCCTCCTTTGTGGGTTTACGATTTTACTCGGGAAACAACAAGAACGAACCACTTAAAGAAAGGATTCTAATTTAGCACGTAACATAGGAAACATGAGCTTTTCATCTAACTTCTCTCCTGTGAGAGAGGTGCGGAGTAAAAAACTATCTCGAATTTTCCCGTCAAAACTATTCGCTGTAAAACTAATGATATCAATTCCTAAATGATACAACGCTTCTGTAATTTGAAATAAAATTCCAGGAGTGTCTTTCATTCGTAAATCCATGACTGTAAAATCAGAAGAAATGGGATTGTAAAGTTTGAGGGAAGCTTCTGAGTCTCCAATTTTGCGTACAAGGATTTCTTCTTTTGCATTTTCACGAAGGTACATCGCTACTGATTTGCCTTCATAAAAAAGTGCATATAAATCAGAACGAATTTGGGATAGGAGGCTTTCTGTCATCTCAGCACCATCCCAACTGCGGATCACAAATAAGTCTTGGACATGCCCATCACTTGCTGTCTCTGCTACGGCTTCCAAAATATCCCAGCGGTGGTTGAAAAGAACCGAAGTCACTCGGTATAAAATCCCCAAATCATCCTGGGAAAGGGAAATTTTCAGGAGAGTTGTGTCCTTTCTCGGGACACAGGATATATGGAGGATCGGTTTTTTGATTTCTTGTATGACTTGTGCCATAACACTCTCCTAAAACTTTTGCATTTTGCTTAGAACTTAAACAATCCGTGCCAGGAATTGCCTGCACTGGTTCTAAAACGGTTTCATTGAAAAAGATGCAAAAATAATGCCAAAGAGTCTCTTAGAAGGCAAATTTTGCCCCTACCATTACGGATTGGACATTTTGTGCCACGACCGCTTCCACGGTGAGTTTGGTGATGAGTGCGTTGATTTCCACACCGGCAATGAGAAAATTTGTGGTGTTAGGTGCTTGTGCCTTTCCGCTGATATCCATTGATAAGGTTCCCGTCTTTGTTTGGCCAAGAGCAGATGTGGGGATGAGAGCAGCAATCTCTGGAGAGAGGGAAGCCGTGATCGCATTGGAATCAAGAGCAAGGACAAGTGGGCCAGAACGAGTTAAGTTCAGAGAGGAACTACCAAAATTCATGGAAGTTCCCCCTCCAGCAAATAGAGTAAAAAAGTAAAACAAACGAAATCCTGTGCGGATGTCTATGGGCACACTTGTGACTGTACTCGAATAATTAAAGGTAGTGGCTCCACCCCAAGTACCAACAGCGGGACCTAATGTGAGTGATTGCGTTTTATTGTCGTTATATGTGACGTCAATGACTTGCCTTTGGTAATGTAACCCAAGTCCCATGGAGATTCCTGAAAATTCAAAAAGTCCAATTCCATCAGAATAGTTTTCAATCAAGTGGTAACGAAGGGTAAAACCACCTGATGTGATGTCTCCCCCTAAATCTACATTTTTGTTTTGTGCTTCGATTGCTTTTTGTACATCACCTTGGGCAAAGTTAAATTTAAAACCATGTAAATACAAATTAAATCGATGTAAAAAGGTTTTGAGTTCTGGTTCTGTATCAGACGGTCCACCACCCATAAGCCAACCTAAGTTAACCGCAACAACAAAGTTAGGTGCAAGTGATGCACCTACATTTGGTAATTTTTGAAAACTTAAGTTTTGGTATGCTACGTTGATGTCTTCTTTTTGTTGGCCCGCGAGTGCAACACCAAGTCCCACTTGAAACCGATTCACAAGTCCTGGTCCCATCATGGAGGAATTGATGTTAGAGACTACCGCTGCTTCCGACATCGTTGTTAGAACTTTGTCTGTATACTGTAATTTTAAGGCTTGGTCTAAATTGTTGATTTGAGATTGGATGGAGGCTGGTAAAATCGTACAAGCATCTCCAGAACAGGTAACACCTGCGTCCATTCGGCTAGGGGAAACTAATGATGTTCCCAAAATTAGAAGGAGTGTGAGTGTACGATTTCTCATGAGGGTCCCATTTTACCATATATCGGAGTCTGGTCTACGTTTTCTTAACAATTGGGATGCTTAGAATTTCCGAGTTTACAAGGAGGAAAAACCATGCCAAATTTCAAATATGGCTCCTATCCAAGAAAAACGGAAATATGTCCGCGTAAAACCCCTCGAAAACGAACCAGTTGAGATCCATTTGATGGGAACGGCGTTATTAGATGTTTTGTATGCAAGTGACATCAGTATGGGTGGGGTGGGAATCGTGGCTCCTAACCATTTTGATGAATGGGATATGAACGAAACCGTGGAAATCCTTGTGGCTCTTCCTGGTGATTTGGCTGATTTTTTGGCAAAAGGTGTGATCAAACAAATTGGTAAAAAATCAAAAGAATCTGGAGTATACGGTGTCCAGTTTACTGCCATGGGCCCAAAAGGGAAACAAGACTTACAAGTGTACATCAACCGTATGGTAAGGCAAAATCGGGTTTTGAGTTAAACATATATTTTGTTGTCAAAAAATTTGAATCCCGTAGGATAAGAGATAACCGTTAGGGGTGCCTAAGGTTTTTGGTTTACCAAAAATTCGGCTGAGAAATACCCTTTTTGAACCTGATCTTGGTAATGCTTGCGAAGGGAAACGGGAAAAAATATTCCTTAGCATGTGAAAGTGGCCATGTTCATTAGAAATGGTTTTTTTAACGCTAACTTCGGTTATACTCCTTTCCCTTCTCTTCCTAACCAGTGATGAGTGATTCCGGCCAAGGAAATCTCATGTCTCAAAACCATCCAAACCATTTGCCTGTAAATGAAATGTTTACACCAGAAACCACCATTCCTTTGTCGGATGGTACAGAATTCAAAACCTACCGCACGGAAGGGATGTATTGTATCCATGAAGAAACATATGATTACAAACAAGGAATTCCGAAACTAAGAAAGTCTTGGATTGATGTTAGAGAAAGTAGGGGAGATCAAAATTTTTCCCAACTCTATTATGCAAAACGAGATATCATCACAGAAGAGATGTTATACGTGGCAAAACGGGAAGGAATGTCACCAGAATTTGTGATGAATGAAGTTAAAATTGGTAGAGCGATTATTCCTTCGAACAAACGGCATTTGGAACTCGAACCCATGATCATTGGGAAAAAGTTTTTAGTGAAAATTAATGCCAATATAGGAAATTCTGCGATTCTTTCTTCCATAGAAGACGAAGTGGAAAAACTACGTTGGGCCTTACATTGGGGAGCTGACACTGTGATGGATTTATCCACGGGAAAAAACATCCATGAAACCAGGGAATGGATCATCCGCAATTCTCCTGTTCCCATTGGAACCGTTCCTTTGTACCAAACCTTAGAGAAAGTAAAAGGAAAAGTAGAAGATTTAAACATCCAAGTATTCCTCGAAACACTGGAAGAACAAGCAGAACAAGGTGTTGATTATTTTACCATCCATGCAGGGGTGTTACGTGATTACGTCAAACTGACTGAAAAACGTATCACAGGCATTGTTTCCAGAGGTGGTTCCATTTTAGCGAAGTGGTGTAACCACCATAAGAAGGAAAACTTTCTGTATGAACATTTTGATGCTATTTCCAAAGTGATGCAAAAATATGGAGTTTCTTATTCGTTAGGTGATGGATTACGACCAGGTTGTATCAATGATGCAAACGATGCAGCTCAATTTGCGGAATTAAAAACTTTGGGGGCGTTGACAAAACGAGCTTGGGCCGATGACATCCAAGTGATGGTGGAAGGTCCAGGTCATGTTCCTATGCATCTCATCCAGGAAAACGTACGTTTGCAAGAAGAGATTTGTATGGAAGCCCCGTTTTATACACTTGGACCACTTGTGACAGACATTGCTCCAGGATATGACCATATCACATCGGCCATTGGTGCGGCGATGATTGCTTGGTATGGAACCGCTATGCTTTGTTATGTGACACCAAAAGAACATTTGGGTCTTCCGAATAAACAAGATGTAAAAGAAGGGGTGATTGCTTATAAAATTGCCGCACATGCTGCAGATCTTGCCAAAGGCCACCCTGGTGCCAAAGAACGAGATGATTTACTCAGTAAAGCTCGTTTTGAATTTCGTTGGGAAGACCAGTTTGCCCTTTCTCTTGATCCAGAACTTGCTAGGTCGTATCATGATGAATCTCTCCCACAAGATGGAATGAAAAAAGCTCATTTCTGTTCGATGTGTGGACCTCATTTTTGTTCGATGCGACTCACATCAGATTTACGCAAAGATTCGGTGGGAGTAGGTGTGGAAGATTCGAATGGTTAGTTTGTAGAGTTTATCAAGTTTATTGAATAAAAAACCCGGTCACTTGACCGGGTTCACTTAAAAGACATTCGCTTGGTTTCAGTTTGAAAATCGTAAATCTTTGTTGGAACTAAAGACCTAAACTTCTACCAATGATTTCTTTCATGATCTCAGTGGTTCCTGCATAAATGGTTTGGATCCTTGCATCGAGGTAAGCTCTTGCAATTGGATACTCCATCATATAACCATAACCACCAAAGAATTGTAAACATTCATCTGTATGGCGTTTTTGCATCTCTGTCGCATACCATTTGCACATAGAAGCTTCAGCAGTAGTGTTTTCACCTTTCATGTGTTCCATGACCACTTTGTCACAGAATACTTGTGCCATTTCTAATTCAGTTGCCATCTCTGCCATTTTGAATTTTGTATTTTGGAAAGACCCAATCTTTTGACCAAATGCTTTTCTTTCTTTGATGTATTGCAGAGTGATCGTTTGAACAAGTCTTGTTGCTTCCACAGCAGCAACTGCAAGAACCAAACGTTCTTGTGCAAGTTTTTGCATGAGGTAACGAAAACCTTGTCCTTGTTTGCCGATGAGATTTGTTTTAGGAACAATCACATCATTAAAATACAATTCAGATGTGTCTTGCGCTTTGAGACCAATTTTATCTAAGTTACGTCCACGTTCGAAACCTTTCATTCCTTCTTCAATCATGACAAGGGAAATGGTTCCGTTATCATGTTTCACAGCAGTGATGATGAGGTCTGCCAATTGTCCGTTAGAGATGAACGTTTTTTGTCCATTGACAACAAAGTGATCACCCTTATCGACAGCACTCGTTCGAAGGGATTTTAAATCAGATCCTGCACCAGGTTCAGTCATCGCAACCGCAAGGATGGATTCTCCTGAAGCACATTTTGGCAACCAACGTTTCTTTTGTTCGTCATTTGCATAGGTCGAAATGTACGGAGCGATCACATCATTGTGTAGGGAGATAAAAAATCCGCTGTTTCCAACACGAGAAGATTCTTCAATGATGATGATGTTATAAAGAAAGTCTGCACCAGACCCACCATATTCAGCTGGGACATCGGGGCAGAGTAGTCCGTTTTCACCGGCCTTTCTCCATACTTCTTTGGGTACGATATGGTTTTTTTCCCATGTTTCGTGGTGTGGTTTTACTTCTGTTTCAAAAAATTTCCGAGCCATCTCGCGGAATTGGTGGTGTTCTTCAGTAAAGGGGAGGATACGCTCCATAAAATTTGTGACTCCTTGATATGGAAATGTTACAGAAATGGCGAAATGAGGTCAATTATAAACAGTGTTCAGCTTCATATAGACACCAGGATTTTTCTTGATGTACTGGATGGCGTCTTCTTGGGAAAGCACATAGAGTTCTGTGCCTGGCCAAGCGATAAAACTGAAATGAGAGGGAAGGCCTTTGGTGAGGGAATAAATTTCTCCCACAAAATCCCCTGCACCTAGTTCCCGGATCGTTTTGTGGTTTTGCATCACCACAACCGTGCCCGAACGAACAATGTAGGCATTTTGGAAGGTTTGGCCCTCTTCAATGAGAACTGCTTCCTTTTTCACAGTTTCTAGCTTCAAAATGAGTTCTAATTGGGTGACTTGGTAACTGGTAAGGCCTCGGAAGGTTTGGGATTCCGTGAGAGTTTTCCAAGTATTGGTCTCTCGGATACTATTCAGTTTGATTAGGTTTTCGTGGAGTTTGGAACCACGGATGAACTGGAAAAAACGTGTTTTTTCAATGGTGAGGGCAAGCACGTCTGTTTCCGCATAAACATCCGCTTGTCGCACAGTGTCGAGGATAAGCGATGCTTCCCCAAAGTATTCGTAGGTTCCGTATCGTTTTACAGCAGAGTGGTCACTGGAGAGTCCTTCAAAACGAACGTTCCCTGATGCGATGATAAAAAATCGATCTCCATGGGTTCCTTTTTTAATGATTTGTGCCCCACGGCGGAATCGTTCTTCTTTGACAATTTGTAAGAACTCTTTTGCTTTTTCGATGGGGAAACCAGAGAAGATATCAATCTGCGATAAAATTTCCAGAAGTTGGAAAGCCTCTTGGTGTTTGGGGGGAGTGATCTCCGGATATAAAGTATTTTCAATTCCAAACTTAGCAAGTGTTAGATGGTTTCCGGCAGGCATATCTTTTGCCGCAATGTGATATACCGTGATTCGTTTTTGCACTTCTTCCGGAAGGGATGCCAAATAACTGATTTTGGTGTGAAGGGGAGGGACTCCTGCTTCGTGGTAAATGATCTTACGATCCCATGGAAAATCTTTTAGGAACTGGTATCTTGTTTCTGGTAAGACACCTTTTTTGTACATATCTTCGAAGGCTTCAGGGTCGTTTAAATGGTCTGAAGTATAATAAAAAGATTGGTCTTGGAAAAAAAACTCAAAACCAACCGATGGAATCGAATGCAATGCATAATGAAAATAAAACTCACCACCATTGATGATAGTTGGTCTACCAATGACAACTGGGATAAAATCAAATAAATCTGTGATTTCTTTACGTGGAATCTTTGTTAGACTGCAATATTTTTTGAGGAAGGATTCCATCACGGTTGCTGTTGCATAAATGGTGATTTTGGATTCTTCTAATATTTTTTGGAAGGTTCCTGCATCATGGTCAGCGTGGCAGTGGGTGAGAATGATGGAATTGATGAACTTGGGATTGACATTCGATTCTCGTAACCACTCGGTTGAGTTTACAGGTGGATCGACCATAATCCCTTGTCCATTCAGCCAAATGATAAATCCGGATGTATTGTCTGTTGGATCAAAACCATGTGATGGTCCAAGGCATGTGATTCCAATGAGAGGTGGTTGGAATGGTTCTTCCAATCGTTTTCCAATATCATATTTGACATGGAAATCCACTTCACCAGGGATTTTGATTTTTTTCTCTCCATCTACAACAAGGAATTCGTTTGTGGTGAGTTGTTCAATGGTGATCCCACCAAACTTTGCTTTGTGGGTATCATCAAACAAAACAAACTCCACCACTTCTTCCATCGTTTTGTAACTTCGAAAGTATGCCATTTCAGCTTTGATGTCTGGAAATCCATAACTTTCCGCACCATCTATGAATTCGGAAGATAAGTTTACTTCTTGTGGTCCCATCAGGGATTCCCCAAGAACAATGGTTAGCTGTTCTTTTTGTTCTGCGGAACAGATGATGAAGGTTTTTTTGCCACCACGAAAGAAAAAATTGAAGTAAATGGGAAATTCAAGTTCGGCAATCGAAATGCCTTTTTCCACATGGAAGAACTTATTGGGGAGGACAAACACCAGAGGGGTCTTTTTTTCGAGCCCCATGGTGTCCTTAATTGTCTCAGGAGGGGATCCAAATTGGATGTACCCTTCTGATGTATCGACTAAATATCCCCCTCTAGGGAGTGCTGTAAAACCATTCGGTTCGGAACTGACCATTAGGGGATAATTTATTTCCTACTTGTGATTTTCTATAAATTTTTTAATTTGCGGTTTTGGTAAAGCACCAATTGCTTTGTCTACTAAAACTCCATCTTTATAGAGTAGAAGGGTAGGGATGGATTGGATTCCCAACTCTTGCGCTGTCTTTTGGTTGAAATCAACATTGAGTTTTGTAATTTTGATATCCGCCATTTCTTGCGAAAGTTCGTCAAGAACAGGAGCTACCATCCTACATGGTCCACACCATTCTGCCCAACAATCTACTAAAACCACGCCATTTGCAGTTTCTGCTTTGAAATTGGCGTCATTGATTTCTGTAAGTGCCATATTTCGAAATCTCCTTTTGAAACGTATAACCTTTCTATAAACTAGACTGGATATTCTAGGGAAAAACGTCGATTATTGTTTCTTTTTTTTCTTTTTATCGTCGGATTCGAGGTCGGCGATCTTTTGTTGGAAGGACTCAATGAGTGTTTTGGTTTTTTCCAAATCCTCTGTTTCGCCAGTAATTTGGAATATTTTACGGTTCATCTCTAACATTTCTACAGAATGTTTCAAATCTGTGGAATCTTGTGTTGACATTTCAAATTTGGAACGATAGTCCTGGGCGGCTTGGTTGGCAAGTTCGATGATGAGGTTAAAATGTTCCTTACGGATATAATAATAAGGATTTTCTAAATCTTGTTCTTTTTCATACGCAATAAAATCAAATAAATTCTTTGTACAAGCGGCTACACGGAAATTGATATCAGGCCAAGACCATTTCCATTTCGAGTTTGTACCAAAGGCTGTTACTGTTTTTTTCATCGCTTGCAGTAATCCTTTGATGAGATTCAAACGTTGGGTAGGTGTGAATCTTTCGATTTTGGAAAGTTGTTCTTTGTTTTCGGATAAAGAACCATCCACATTATTCCCAACTGTTTTTTCAATGTAGGAAATGCAGTTATAAATCTCTTTTCGTGCAGTTTCTAAGTAGTTATTATTATTGATCTCTAAAATGGCAGTGGAAAGTTCATTGATCACAATACACGTGTTAATGGTTTTGATAGAATTGATCGCGAGAGAGATATTAAAATAAGGTTCCATATCCTTACTTTTTTTGGCTTGTACTTTGAAAATATTGGCTTCTTTTTTTAACTCTTCGAGGTAGTTTTTGAAATCTACCAATTTGTCATTGAAGTCAGCTTTTTTTTCCTTCGTGATTGCCATGTCTGGTTTCATTTTCGGCAGAAAGACCTGGATTTGTCCATAAAAAACGTCGACCTGGACCAGAGTTTGCCGAAACTGGAATAGAATGGACAATACCCCCCGCAAACGAAGGGACCTGCTCGATTTACTCGACACCTACAAATACATGAACCAGGCAATTTTCTGGGATTTTTTGGATTTGGATGGTCGTTGGGATTTTGCCAATGGTTGGTTACACCTAAACCACCCTGAGGACGAGTGGAGGGTTCGTGCATCGGAACAATTCCCCCCAATCCGCCCAGAAGGCACAGACCACTAAATCAGTTTTAAGTTTTCGGATGTTGTTACCGTCCAAGACCTGATCGGCCTTGGAGGTTGGAACAGAAGGAAATGTTTGGTTAGTAGGTAATCTTTATATCAGAGATATCAATGAACTTACGGAATAACAAACTGTTTGTTGGTTTTTTTGTATCAAACACAAGAACCGCTACTTTGTTAAAACTGAGAAAATTTGGTCTGTACTGAGTGTAGTGGTGGCTTGTGATGGTAGCTTTGTATTTGTTATTGTAAATGGTGTACGTGTGTTTTGGTAACGTTTCGTGCACTTGTCGCTTTTTTTCATCTGCAGTTTGAGCCACGTAGTTATAAATCACTTGTTTTTCTTTTGATGGTCCAGTTTCACCAAACAGAGTGAAGGGGAGTGCTTTTGCGTTGTTTTTACAAAGATAATCGACTACTTCAGTAAAAGTAGGTTCTGGCATTTCTGCTTCAAAACCAGCATAATGGCGTTTTTCCATTTCTGCTTTTTTCTTTGCATATGTTTCTTCACCCCAAATTTCTTTCGCAGTGAAAGGAGTTGGCATGATGTTGGAAAAGTATAATGTTCTTTCGTCTTTTTCAGGGTCTGCTTTACGCCAAGCTGGATAAGGAACAAGCCTTCTTTCATCTTGGTTCACTCGGTCCCCTTCAAAACCAGCTAAAACAAAAATCGAATATTCATTGTCTTCAGGAACTCTTGATTCCAATTCCACTTGGACATCTAAAAATTCGCCTTTCCCTGTGTCTGCATGTCGTCTAACAAAACTTACGTTCTTTAAACGGATCCTTGCATCATACATGGATAGAGGGTAAAGATCCCTGTTGTCCTTGGAAGACGCCGCGGAAACTTGTGTCCCTTGTGGATTCCCTGATTCTTGGGCAAGAAGTGCACAAGTGAGGAGGGTGAATGAAAGAGCGAATATTGTTTTGTTCATGTTCCGACTACCAATTTGGTTTATACAGTTAGTATCGTAGAAATGCCCTAGAAAAATTAGGGAATTTAGGCTTTTTTCGGCCGATTGTTCTCATCCACGAAGACAACTTTTGGTTTGTAGTCGCTTGGGAGGTCCTTTTCTTCTACTTGGCCATAGGTGATGATGATGACCTTGTCCCCTTTCATCCCAAGCCTTGCCGCAGCTCCATTCAAACAAATGGTCCCCGAACCCCGTTCTCCCACGATGAGGTAGGTTTCGAATCTGGCACCGTTATTCACGTTCACCACACTCACTTGTTCATAAGGTTTCATTCCGGCAAGTTCCATTAAGTCTAGATCGACAGTGAGACTACCTTCGTAGTGGAGTTCCGCCTCGGTAACGACGGCTCTATGGATTTTGCCTTTGCAAACAGTGATGATCATTCTGACCTCTCAAATAAAACTCTAAACATTTTGCCCGATAGATTCAAAAGGCTTTTTTGTACAAGGACGTGGATTTTCGTATTGATCCTTGCGACTGAAAACGGAATGGAATCAAATAAGGGTGTAACGACGTAATTTTCATATAAATTGGGATAATGGCGGTTTTCGTCTACCACTCGTCCCCGGAAGGCTTCCACAACTTTCATCATCACTCGTTTTTCTTCCCTAGAGAGGATGAGTCCTTCCATTGGTTTTAGAAAACGTAAGGCAAAACCTTGGATGCCATTCCCTTCAATTTTTGGAACCACCTCAATATGGCCTTTCTCTTTTAAAAACAAAAGGGCTTCGTTCAGTTTGACGGGGTAAGGAGAGTCTTCTAAGTGGATATAGTCTCCTCTTGTGATCATTTCCGCATGTTTTTGGAAATGAACACCATCCGAATAGTAGAGGAGCTTCGCCAAATCCAAGCGGGCTCTTCCATTCGGTGATTTTTCGAGGATCCAAAGGATCGCATGCAAAAGTTTCTCCATCAAAAAGGACTACCTTCCTATCTGTTTCCTTCGATTGTTTCGTACCAACGATACTTGGATTTCCAGGAAAATGCCAGGAAAAATCGAAGAGAATCCATGCTCTTTTTAGAACACAGTCCATGTTTGACAGGGGGCATAGGTGCGAAAGCGGAAAATCTTTTGGTACCAGAGGTGAGACTTAAGGAACTTGGTGTGGACTTTGTCAATTTGCCGAGAGGTGGGGATTTTACCGCGCATGAACCAGGGCAAATTGTCGGTTACCTCCACATTGACTTAAAAAAAAGGGGCTTAAGTTTAGGAGATTTTTTGCGAAACTTAAACGAAAGTTTGGTGGTCGCTGTAAAAGATACCTGGGGTTTAGAAGTGGAAGAGAATCCAAAATCACCGGGTTTGTATACAAAGGAAACGAAGAAAAAACTGATCTCAGAAGGGATTTATGCCAAATCTTATTTTACAAGTTTTGGTTTTGCCTTAAACGGAATCAATTCCCTCTTTACCTTTTCTCTCATCAACCCTTGTGGGGCAAGGTCTGAGGACATGGTTTCCTTATCTGCCTTGGGACTTTCCGAAGGGTATCCCGAAAAACGAAAAGAATTTGTGTCTCGATTCTCAAAACACTTCCTTTCCCTTCTCCAATAACCTCGAATTTCTTATGTCCTTTTTATGGATTTGGCCGAAAAGTAAAAGGGGGATCCATGAAATATTCACGTTTTTTTCTATCCTTTATACTCTTTTTTATCCTCTCGGAAACCCTTGCTCTGAGTGGGGTGGTTTGGACATTTTATGAATCCTTACAAAATGCTCTTGTCCAAGAACAGTTTATTTCTGACCACAGAGCCAGGGACTTGAGCCTTGCTCTCGCAAAAAGTGCCGAGCAAAGATTGAATAACGATGGTTATGTGGAAATTGAAAAGATGTTCCACCGTTATGTAGAACAATCCAAAAAGGATCCAGAAGAGTTTCGATTTTTAAAGATTAGTTTGTATGCTCCTGATGCTACCTTACTTGTTTCCACTGATACAATTTATACTTTGGAAGAACTCCGAAAACGAAAACCTGATGATGAGTTAGCGAAATCTACATTCTTTCGTAAGGGCGTTCGAATGAAAAAATGGGAATGGTCTGAACCAGAAAATGGTGAAAATCCCATTCTCAATTCCAAACGAGATCCGAAAGTTCGGGATGGTTTTGAATGGGTTTTAACTTACCTTCCATTAGCAAAATCAAATACAGTTCGTCTGACAACACCATTGTACAAACCAGGGACATTAGATGTTTCGGGCCTTGTGATCCTTGTGTATGAACGGGGAAACCTAGGTTTGTTATTTCAAAACCAATGGAAACTTGTGGAATGGATGGTATTGAACTACTTTCTGATTGCACTTGTTGTGAGTTTACTCCTCACAGGGGCATTTGTTGTGTATTCCTTAGTCCTCACAAAAGACCAGTTAACGGAAAAAGAATCAGGGGAGACCTTACCTCTCGTTCAGAAAAAAACATTGGAACCAATGGAAAGTTCCATCCAAGCTGTGAGTGAATTGCAGGTGCAAAATCCATCCACTGAAGGAAACCCAACAAACCCTTCGCCAGATGTTGAAGTTCTGCCTGGTGGTCCTGTGATTGACCAAATGAATAGTCAGCCAAACGAAACAAATACTGTAAGAGATGCAATTTTCTTAGGATAAACTATGGAATCAAAAGACAAAGTATTTTCCATTCAATTAAAAGGTGGTTTAGACGGAAGTAGTGCTGATGATTTTTATCGTTACTTCGAATCACAATTAAACAAAGGGTATCGAAAATTTTTATTCCAGTTAGGATCACTTGAATTCATCACATCAAATGGGATTAGTACCCTTGTGAAAATTCACAAACAAATTGTGAAATCAAATGCAGTGTATGCAATTTATGGATTAAAATCGGAAGTGGAAGATGTATTAAAATTGGTAGGTCTTTTTGATAAATTTCCTATCTTCCGTAGCCATAATGCTGCTGAATCATTCTTATTGCAGATGGATGTGTCAGGTACCGAACCAAGTGTAAAAGATCCTTCTTCCTTTCCTCAACCTTCGGATCACAAAAAAGTTGGAGAGGAATCAAAATCAGACAGTAATAAAATTCGATTTTATTTTTCAGGTAAGTCAAGGGAAGATGGAAAATCGAACCTTGGAAAGGAACCTGTTTCAACTTTAGAATCGTTGAAAGATGAAACCACGGAAACAATACCCACTCCTTCTCCTATGGAAGTTGTGCTCGAAGAAAAGATAAACCAACTCCGGTTGGAAATCAAAGAATCATTGAGTTCCGAATTGGAAAGGCGATTCTCTCATTATAAATCAGGTACATCCGTAGCCGAGTCCACCCAATTGGATAAAATTCCAAATTACATCCAATCGAAAACCAAACAATTGGAAACTGTCGAAAGGATCATCCAATGTGAAGTCTGTGGGACAAGACTTAGGTTATTTAAATTTGGTAAACATGAATGTCCAAGTTGTAAAACGCAGTTCCAGTTGAGTCCCAACGGTTCTATCCGTTTTCTTGAAAAATTAAATCCAATCTAAACTCTGGTCGTATGACAAACAAAGTCCCAGGGAACGAATCGAGTACAAAACGATCCCTTGCTTTATCTTTTTATACTTTCTTATCAAGAATTTTAGGGCTCATTCGTGACCACTTTATGGCTGTTAGTTTCGGTACAGGAATGGTAGCATCCGCCTTTAGTGTGGCCTACAGACTTCCCAATATGTTCCGAAATCTCCTGGCAGAAGGAACCTTAAGCCAATCCTTTATGCCTATTTTTTCAGAGTATGAAAAAATGGGTGTGATGGAAGCTCGTGTGATGGCAGGAACTGTCCTTAGTTTTCTTTTCCTTTGTTTGTCTATTTTTGTGACTTTTTTTTGGCTGTTTGCAGCTCAGTTTTTGCCTACTCTTGTTGGTGGTACACCCGAATATGGGAATTTAGTCGTAGAACTTTCGTTAGTTCTGTTTTTTCTCATCATGACCGCCAGTCTCTCTTCGATTTTTATGTCGATTTCCAATTCCCATCACAAATATTTTGTTCCGTCATTATCCCCAATCATCCTTAACTTTAGTTATCTGGCAGTATTTCTTTTTGTTTTTCCTTTTTATCACGAAATCAAAGACAGGGTATTTTACCTTGCCTACGGGATTGTTTGTGGTGGTGTATTACAATTACTTGTACAAGGATGGTTTGTTTACAAAAACGGGTTTGGTCCCATCTTTCGTTTGGATTTCAAACACCCAGCCATCAAAAAAATTTTTAAACTTATGTTACCTGCGGCCCTTGGCGGGAGTTTTTACCAAATTGGACTCCTAGTGGATATCTTTCTTGCCAACTACATCCAAAACCAAAACCCAGGGCTTGGTGCTGTAGTCAGTTTAGATTATTCCCAAAGACTCGTCCAACTCCCCACAGGGATCATTGGGGTTGCTCTTGCGACTACCATTCTTCCTTCTCTACTCAAAGATTTACGAGAGGGAAGGGAAGAAAATGTACCTAAAGAAATTGCGGATGTTTTATCGTTTGCATTTTTTTTAACACTGCCAGCAAGCATTGGTTTGGCGGTTCTTGGGGAAACGGTTTTGGATTCTATTTATTATGGGGGACGTTGGGACCATCTTGCCACTCTCACAGCATTTTTCCCACTAGTGTTTTATTCACTTGCGATCCCTTTTTATAGCATCAACAAAGTTCTTGTTTCTTCCTATTATGCTTTTTCCGATACAAAAACTCCACTTCGTATCCAATTGATTTCTTTTGTCTTAAGTGTTGTTGTGAGTATTAGTTTGATGTTTTTTCTAAAACACTCCGCCATTGCCCTTGCCTCGGCTCTCAGTGCCATTGTCACATCATCATTATTACTGTTTTACTTAAAAGCACACCAAGTGAGGATTCCTTTTGTGACTGTTGGGAAACGAATTTTGAAAATGGTACCTGCACTTTTTGGACTTTTCTTTTGGCTTTTGTTTTCAGAATGGGTGATCAAACCAAACTTACAAACTTGGGGAACCAATACACTTGGTCTTAGTTATGCTAGTCTCAGTCGCTTGAGTTTAACTCTTTCGATGGTTCCAGCGGTTATTTTGTATTTTGGAATTGCCACCTATACAGGCCTTTCGGAATCCGAAATCATTTTGGGTAGGTTTTTACGAAAGTGGAAACAAAAAAAGGAAAACAAATAAAAAAACCTGTCTTCCGCATGACAGTAGACAGGTTCCATTCTCAACTGAGCTTATGTTCAGTATTCTAAAATCGATCCCCTAATTTTACTTAGGGGATAGTTTGGAAACCACTGCTTCACAACGATCGCAAAGTTTTCCTTCTTTTTCCGAAACATGGCGCCAGCAGCGTGGGCATTCGTGGTGGTGGGGTTTTCGAATTTGGATAGAACCTGTTTCTCCCTTCCACTCTGAATACACTTCACTAATTTCCTTTTGATCAAAGGAAACTTCAGATACCACAAAAAATAAGCTAAGATCGTCTTTTGTAAACTCTGTGTTTTGTAAGGAATTTCCAGGGATGAAAACTTCCGCTTCGAGAGACTTTCCGAGTTTTCCAAGTTTTCTTGCTTCTTCTAACGCTTTTTGTACGTCTTCTTTTGTAGCAAAAACTGGTTTCATTTGAGCTTCAAGAGAGTCATCGATCCATTCTGTTAGGTCTGAAAAATCAGAATAAAAAACAGAATCTTTTTTCCCAAAGTTAGACCATACTTCTTCGGTTGTAAACGAAAGGATAGGTGCAAGAAGTTTGGAGAGCACTTCTAAAATCACAGCGAGTGTGTATTCAGAAGAACGTCTTGTTTTGGATTCTTTGGCATCACAATACATACGATCACGAATGATTTCAAAGTAATCTTGTGATAAATCTACCGTACAGAACACAAGTACCTTGTGGTATACTTGGTGGAACTGGTAGGTATCATACAGCTTTTTCACTTCTTCATTGAGTTTTGCAAGTTTGTGAAGGTAGTATCTGTCAATGGTTTCTAGGTCTTCTTGTTTCAGATTCCATTCGAGTGTTGTCGCACTTGTATTTCCCAGTAAATACCGGAAGGTATTACGGATTTTACGATAGGCTTCTGAGACGGTTTTGATCGAATCTTTTCCAATTTTCACATCATCCCGAAAGTCTTGTGTACTCACCCAAAGTCGTAAAATATCAGCCCCGTATTGGTTGATGATGTCTGTTGTTGGATTGATTACGTTTCCAAGAGACTTGGACATAGCATGTCCTTTTTCATCCAACACATACCCATGGGTGAGAACGGATTTATAAGGGGGAGTTTTACGAATTGCCATCGATGGCCAAAGTGAAGATTGGAACCAACCTCTATGTTGGTCCGATCCTTCCAAATACAAATCAGCTGGTTCTTTTCCAATGGAATCACCAAACACAGCAAAGCTGGAAACACCTGAATCAAACCAAACATCTAGGATATCTTTGTCTTGTTTGAGATCATATGACCCACATTTATTACATTTTGTCCCTTGTGGAAGTAAGTCTTTTGCTTCCTTTTCATACCAAACTTCGATCCCTTCTTTTTTGACAATTTGGATGAAGTGTTGGATGGTTTTGTCATCCAAATGGGTCTGACCACAAGACTTACAAGTAAAGGAAGGGATAGGTACTCCCCAATTCCTTTGTCTCGACAAACACCAGTCAGGTCTTGACTCCACCATGGAACGAATCCTTGTGATTCCCCAATCAGGAATCCATTGCACTTTGTCAATGGCCTTCAGTGATTCTTCACGGAGTCCATTATGGTCGATGGAAAAAAACCATTGTGGTGTGGCACGGAAGATGAGTGGTTTTTTACTCCTCCAACTATGTGGGTAGGAGTGAGTGAATTCAGAAAAATGGACAAGGGCATTTTTTTCTTTAAGGAGTTCTACAATCTTTGGATTTGCATCCCAAATTTTTACACCCTTCATCATTTCAAACTCGTCCGTATAACGGCCGTAATCATCAACAGGAGAAAGTGTTGGAAGCCCTGCTGCGGTTCCCACACGATAATCGTCTGTTCCATGTCCTGGTGCTGTGTGTACACAACCTGTTCCTGCATCAAGTGTCACATGGTTTCCAAAAAGTGGAATGGACTCACGATCTAAAAATGGATGGTGGAATACCATTTGTTTGAGGTCGGCATTGGATAGGGATTTGATTTTGGTAAGAGTGATCCCTGTTTTTAGTTCCACTGCTTCTTTTAATCCATCCGCAAGGATGAGACGGCCATGGCTGTCTGATTGGAAAAGAGAGTAGGGAAGTTCTTCGTTAAAACAAATTGCAAGGTTTGCTGGAAGTGTCCAAGGAGTTGTTGTCCAGATGAGGCAATATGTATCCGATTCTCCCTTCACAGGAAACTTCACATAGATAGAAGGAGAAACATGGTTTTGGTATTCGATCTCTGCTTCCGCATGAGCCGTTGCCAAATCAATACACCAATACACAGGTTTTTTCCCTTTGTAGATGTAACCCTTTTCAAAAAGAGAACCAAAAACTTCCACAATCCTTGCTTCAAATTCAGGAGCCATAGTGAGGTATTTGTGATCCTCATCCCAAAAACAAAGGAAACGATTTAAGTCTTCTCCTTGTTTGCCTACAAACTCAGCGGCATACTCTCTGCATTTTTTTCGAAGTTCACTTGGACTTGTGTTTCTTGCTTCTTTTCCAAGATTCTTTAACACTTGTACTTCGATGGGAAGTCCATGGCAATCCCAACCAGGGATCATATCCGTTTGGAAACCAGAGAGGGTTTTTGATTTAATGATGATATCTTTTAAAATTTTATTGAGGGAGTGGCCAACATGGAAATTTCCATTCGCATACGGTGGCCCGTCATGCAAAACAAAGGATGGTTTGTTTTTTCGAATTTCTCTCATCTTTTGGAAAACTTTTTCTGATTTCCAAATTTGGATTTGGCCTGGCTCACGTTTTGCCAGGTCGGCTTTCATGGGAAAATTGGTCTCAGGAAGGAGAACTGTTTTAGAATAAGGATTTTCCGTTTCTGGTTTGGCCATAGTAAGACCAGTGTTTGAACTCTAGGCCAAAGAGAAAACGGAAAAAATAATCAAATTGTTTATAGTTTTACGCGAACTTTCGGTAACTCGTCTCGGAGTCTAACAACATCGGATTTTTCCAAAAGAGTTTTTTGTAAGATGAGTTGTTTTAAAAAGGAAAGTTTTGCCAAGTTTTTAGGGAGAGTTTTGTACTCTCTCATGAGGCTAAGGTCAAGGATTTCCAAAGAGGGGAGGTTTGCGATCACTTCCACGTCCGCTTCTGTTAGTTGCACTTTGGTTTCGTCTAGTGCCAGGGTTCTTAGATGTTTCAATTTTGAAATGACTGGGGGAATTTCTTTCAATTCGGTTCTGCCAAGTAGTAATACTTCCAAGTTTTCCAAATTTCCCAGTTCTTCTGGAAGAGCAGTGAGGGGGTTTCCAAAAAGATTTAGAATCTTCAGTTGTTTTAAGTTTCCAATCTCTTTCGGTAATGTCGTGAGTGAATCGTATTGGAAAGTGAGTTCTTCTACCTTGTTTAAGTTTCCAATCGAAGTTGGTAAAACTCCCACTTCTTTATTGGAAAGATTGAGGACTCGGTCTTCTTTGTGTTCTTCAAACCAAGTGTTTGCATCCACCACTTCCTTTTTACAGCCAAAGGAAAACAAAACGACTAGAAACAAAAAATAAATGGGAGAAACAATCAACTTCATAAGACCAGAATTTTTACTTTAAATATTTATTATAGCCAAATTCCAATTCGCGGATGATAAACTGAATGTAATCCATTTGGTCGCGGTCTGATTTGTACAAACTAGCTTCTTTACGATAGTATTCTGCGAGTTGCGTACGAAATAAAATCGTACGAAAGTCTGCTTTGGAAAGTATAAGTTCCTTGGACCGATTTTTTAATTGGATGGCTTCCGGAATTTTCATCACAACAGAGATTTGTAAAATAGCATGTTCAATTTCTGCGACGATTTTGTTAGTGTCTTTTTTTTGGTCCGCAGCTGAAAGTTCCAATTTGATATCTTCTACACATTCTTCTATGTGATTACGCAATCGTTTTGTATCGTATACCTTTTCTGCGATACTATTGAATTTTTTTGGATAGATAAAAGCTTCCGCTACCTTGGCAATCGTAAGCGATCGATTTTCTTTTGGGACACCAGTTTTTTGTTTTTCTACGTTCGGTTTTGGTTTTCCATCTTTTCTATACAAATAACCCAATATCAGTCCTAAGAAAAAACTGAATAAAAATCCACTCCCTATGTATTCCAAACTGCCAATGAGTAGGGAAATGACCGTGACAATGGAAGCCAAAGTCAAGAAACTAAAGACTCCAATTGGGACATGGAATTTTTCTTGAAGAGCAGAGAACGAAATTCTTGGTTCGTTTGGAGTCTCAGTGATTTCTTCTGTATCTACTTCTTTGGATACATTTTCAATTTCTAATTTGTCAATGGATATGTCTGATCTATTTTTTAAGATGATTCGGATTTGGTCGAGGATGGGCAGTTCATTTCGATATTCAGAATTGGTTTTTGCTAATTGAAAAGTGTTTTCTTCTACTTTGGTTAGATACTTTTGGTCGAGTGCAAAGAGGACATGGTAATCATCTTCTTTCATTTCTAAACAACCATAAGTATCATATAAAGTTTTGACTATTCTTTCGATGGCTCTTTTTTTATCGGAATCGGATTTAAGATTTAATGTTTTGATTTCGGCGTATAAGTTCAGTTTGGTGAGAGTGAGTGTGTTTTTTGTATTTTCTTCGATTTTTGTGCTTAATAATTGGATCAGAGAAAATAATTCGTCTTCTGCATCTTCTTTTTTTTGTTCGGTTAAAAAACGAGAAAGTTTGTTTAAAATGATGATACTATCTTGGATTCCATTTTTGACTCGTATTGATTCTTCGTTTGTTATTTTATCAAATGGAAATTCTACCAGTAACGAACTGATTTCTTGGATGTAGTTTTGTGCTGAATTCAAAAGTTCTTCCGTTTTTTTAGGAAGTTTTGTTTCGAGTTCGGTCAGCTTTTCTAAGTAACCTTCATATTTGTTTTCTTTTGCAAATCGTTTTAGGTAGGGAAAAGCAAATTGTTTGAGTCCATCCAATTGTACTGCTAAATGTTTTATGTATTCAGGGTGAAAAGAACTGCTTGGTAATACAAAATGGTATCCTGGTACAATCTCAACCAATTTGGCAGTTTCTTTCCCTCTGGTAACAACATCTAAAATAAAATCTTTTGTTGGTAAAGGTCCAAACGGTTCCATACTCGAACGAAGGATCAATTCTAATTCCGATTCAAAACTCAGTTTGGTTGGGAAAAAATACACGTTCCCCTTTTGATCTCTTCGCAGTAATGTACTTCCTGGATTTTCTTCTTCTAATATGAGATCACGATTGGATCGATTCTTTAGTAAGATATCCACCAAATCAATGCTATATTTAAAACAAGACCTGCGAAAGGGAACTATATCTGTTTTTTCCTTGGATTGTGGAGAGATCATACTCAATCGAAACACTAATTTTTGGTCCACAAGTAGGATAAATGGATAAAAATATACGACTGGTTCTTTATTGTGTTCAGTGAGTCCCGCTAATTCTTTTAAAGCTTCTTTGATTGCCACATTGGTTTTGTGTGATTCGGTTAATTGGACCTGTTTGGATAAAAGTTCAGGAATGGAATCCAAAGTGAGAAATAGGGTAGGAGTGATTTCTGCACTTCCATGCATTTCCAATCGTCTATGGCGCACACGTAACTCTTCTAAAATCGCTTGGGAAGTGAGGGAATAACTCGCTATATTTTTTGGTAAAGAAATAAAGTATGAAGGTTCTGAAACATTGTTTGAAAGAGGACTTTCTGTTTCGCCGAAATCTGAGATTGGTTCCAAAATGTACCTGCTAAGTCACTAGTTTACAGAAGATTTTCGGAACGGCAAGAGAGAAAGTAGAAACCTAGGTATGAAAATGAAAGAAATTGAAAGATTCTACGACTCACTTGTGACTTATAACAAGAGCCATCCATGTCAAAAAATGCTTTCGATCCAATCAGTACATTCACTGAAGTAGAATATAATTAATTTAGCTAAAGTAAAAAACATGAGTCTAGGAAGATTTATTGACTGGAATTTATATCGCGTGAATCGTCCAATAGATTATGGATTTAAGATTGGCGGCAGTTCTATTAGAACGCCAAAAAAAAGTTGATACGTTTTTTGTCTGGGCAATTTTTGCTCACATTCCCCTCGTTTTTTTACTCTCCCTTGGGTACGGTGCCACTTTAATTGTTACAATTTCAGCCATCATCATTGCCACTCTTTCGTTTTTGTTCTATCGATTTTTACGTGGAAGTTTTTTCTTAAGAGCTTGGAATGGAGCTGCTCTTATGTTATTCAGTGCCCTCCTCATACAAGCACAATTTGGTCGTATTGAAATGCATTTTCACGTTTTCAGTGCCCTTGCTGTATTGTTTGTTTATGAGGACTGGCGTGTATTACTTGTTGCCGCATTGACAATCGCCATACACCACTTAGTTGGAAATTACCTCCAAGAGTTTGGTGTTGTATTTTTGAATACCAAAGTGATTGTTTATAGTTATGGTACTGGATTAGAAATTGTGATCACACATGCACTATTTGTAGTGATGGAAACTGGAATTCTCATTTATTTTTCCTACCTTTCTGTTTTGGACCTAAAATTACAAATAGAAACCCAAACAAATTTAGAAACGGTGATGGCGGGTGTTACTGCAGCAATTGATGAAGTTTCGCAAGGGACAAAATCCTACCTAGAAAACTCAAATTTGATCACAACTGCTGTTAGAAAGTTTGAATCTTCTTTCCAAGACCAATCCTCTTCCATAGAAGCAATTTCAGCAGCAACAGAAGAAACCACTGCCTCAAGCCAACTGATTTTGGAAGGATCCAATCGCCAAATCAACGAAGTAAAAACAGTAGAAGAACTCAATCGAAACTTATTCAATTTGAATGAAGGTTTTGTGAAATCATTGGAAGTGATGAGAGCAAAAATACAAGAATCTGCAGAAAGTGTCAAAAAAACGGAAACAGAATTTTCAACTTTGTACCAATCAATGGAAGTGGCAGTGGATGATTCTGAAAAAATGGAAGAAATTTTGGATCTGATTTCGGATATTGCTGAGAAAGTCAACTTACTTTCGTTAAATGCTTCTATTGAGGCAGCAAGAGCAGGTGATGCGGGAAGAGGATTTGCAGTTGTTGCTTCGGAGATTTCAAAACTTGCCGATTCTACAGCAGATGCAACTAAAAATATCTCTACTATCTCTGGTAAAATTAAATCCGCAATCCAAGTTAGTTTTAAACAATCAAATCAAATCAACCAAACAGTCCAAGGGTTTGTGAAATCCATTTTGGCATCAGAAGTGGGCATGGGTGAGTTAACAGAAAAAATTTCGGGAACACTCTCTGCATTTGAAAAACAAGAGAATGCTTTAACCACTCTCGACCAAATTGCACAAGAAATGCAACTTTCAAGCAAAGAACAATCATCCAGTATGCTTGAAATATCGGATTCGATTATGGATTTAAATTTGAAAACACAGACCAATTTGAATACAAGTTCGGAAATGATTTCGTTTATCGATAAAGGCAATGTAATCTTTGAAAATTTAAAAGATTCAGTCGAAACACTTTCTGCAATGATTGAAACAGGAAATGGCACCTAAAAAATGGATCCAAAGACTACTTTGGGTCTTTGTTGTTTTCCTTTTTCTAGGACTTAGTTCCTTACTCCATTTTTTTTCCAGTTCATACCGAAAGATCCCTTGTGAGATCTGTGAAATTCAATTTCGTACGGTACCAAAATCAAATTGGATCATCATTTATCCTGGGTTAGTTGGTTGTGGTAAAAAATGTCCTATGGCCTTGGGAAATCTCAGGCAATTTCAGTTACGATTCCCTAATTCAAATTTTTCTTTTTACTTTTTGGTAACTGACCCTAAAGAAACAGAAGAAGACATTCGTAATTATTTAGCGTATTATCAAACTTCTTTGGCAATCCAAGCCCTACGGCCAAAATCAATGGAAGAAGTTCGGTTTTATAGAAGGCTTGGAGCTTATTTACCAGAACATCCTGTTCTCAAACAAAAAGATGAACATGGAACTCAATTTTTTCTCATCCCACCAAATCGGAAAGTTGTGTATGCACTTCCCAAACTTGGTGAAAATGATTGGATCCAAATCCAAAAAGAAATGAGCAAAGAGTGAAAAATACTAATTAGTGGATCATATGATACACTTCTTTCATTTCCTCTCTTAGAAGTTTCATTTTGTTCGGAACATCTGGATGAGAGATGTCCTCAGGGTTTAACAAATAATTTTCAGGTCCAAGTTCTCGGATCATCATTTTAGTTTGCCAAGTGTTATCTTGAGGCATGTTGATGTCAGAAAGATAAGTATAATTTCTTTTGATTTCTGGTTTGATAAAATCTAAGATAGAATTGAAGTGATGATCGTTGTATATCTTTTTACCATCTGCAAGTCGGGTATACCCTCTTACCACATAGTCAATATAAACCACATCACATTCAAATGCTTCAAATAGGAAATTGATGGAGTCAAGTGGAATGATTTCCCCACAGGTCGAAATGTCAATGTCTACACGAAAAGAACAGATTCCATCTGGATCAGCCGCATCAGGGTAGGTATGTACCGTGATGTGCGATTTATCCAAATGCATACTAACCTGTGTCGATGGGATTGGATTTCCTCCACCCTTCACATCACTCATTAGAACCATAGCTGAAGCACCCACAGGATCGTAATCTTGTGCGGATACAGAGAGGATATTGGCATCAATACGTTTGACAATCTCTTTGGAGATTTCTGTAATTTTACTCGCATTGTACTTGTCGTGGATATATGTTACATATCTACTTTTTTGTTCGTCATCGAGTGTGATGCAAAAATCGTAGAGGTTAAAACTCAAAACTTTTGTCAGATTGTTAAAACCGGAAAGTTTGATTTTTTCTTTATCCATTGCTACCTGCTTGTATAAAGAACAGAAATTTGGTATTTAGGTAAGAGGCAACTGAAATAACAAGTCAGTTTTAGAAAAGTCATGGAAAACAAAATGGAATGGTGGAAACAAACTTCAATTTATCAAATTTACCCTTGGTCCTTCCAGGATTCCAACGGTGATGGAATTGGCGATTTAAAGGGAATCCTAAGACGTTTGGACGAGATCCAAACCTTAGGCGTTGAAACCATTTGGTTTTCTCCGTTTTATGTCAGTCCTGGTGAAGATTTTGGTTATGATATTGCAGATTATACAAACATTGATCCCAGATTTGGGACGATGGCCGATTGTGAACAATTGATTCGAGAAATCCATAAACGTAAGATGAGAGTGGTTTTGGATATGGTGATGAACCATACTTCTGACAAACACCCATGGTTTTTAGAATCAAAGTCATCCACATCGAATGCCAAACGAGATTTTTACATTTGGAAAAAGGGGACTAAAAAACCACCGAATAACTGGATTTCGATGGTTGGGAAATCGGGATGGAATTATGATAAAGGAACAGAGGAATACTATTATAGTAATTTTTTATCCTTCCAACCAGACTTAAATTACAGGAATCCAAGAGTTAAAAAAACCATGTTTGGCGTTCTGGATTTTTGGTTAAAAAAAGGTGTCGATGGGTTTCGTCTTGATATCTTCAATTCCATTTATAAAGATGAGAGTTTTCGGGATAATCCTTTTAGTCTAAGATTTTTTCCAACACCAGATAACCATGATGAGGCGTTTTTTCAAAAAAAACAGTATAACCTAAATCTACCGGAATCATTTTCGTTTGCAAAAGAAGTACGAAAACACATCTCCAAGTACAAACAAAAACCATTCCTCATTGGTGAGGTGAGTGGAAGTGACCAAGTATTAAAATCATTTTTAGGTGAAAAAACTGATGGTCTCAATTTGGTATTTCAGTTTGAGTTAATACACTTTTCGTACAATGCGGATTTTTTTCGCAAACTACTACAAAAAAATGAAGAAATTTTCCCAACTCCTTTTACTCCTACTTATGTATTAGGTAACCATGACCAAAGGAGATACATTGATCGGTTAGGTGGTGACATACGAAAAGCAAAACTTCTTGTTTGTTTTCAATTTATGGCAAGAGGAGTTCCGATTGTTTATTATGGAGAAGAAATTGGTAGAAAAGAAGGAAAACTCTCCAACTTTTTTGGGAAAGATCCAATTGCCAAATTGAATCGTTTTGTTCCCTTGTTTTTAACAAAACTTTTGGGAATTTACATCAATAGAGATAATTGCCGACTCCCCATGTTATGGGATGATTCCCAGAATGCTGGGTTCACAAATGGTAAACCATGGTTGCCTATCGAAACCGTACAAGCTAGTGATACTGTATTGGGACAAAAAAATGATCCAAACTCTTTGTGGAAACATTACCAAACAATGTTTCATATACGGAAGGATTTCGATGTCGTAAGAGTCGGTAGTTTGGAAATCATCCATACAGAAGAACCAGCTATTTTGAGTTTTGAAAGAAGGTTTAAAAACAAACGACTTTGTGTATTCCTCAACTTTGGTAAAAATCAAAAAGATTTGAATGTTGATATGAAAGGAAAAAAAATCTATGCTTTTGGTGGAGCCGATTGGGACGGGAAAATGATGCACCTACCAGAACATTCTGGTATCATCATTGATTTGCAATTTGCCAAGAGTTCAAACAAGTAAATGGCCACTCAGGTTTAAGATTTTTAAGATTTTTTGAATCTGAGGTTTTACGTTTGTCAGAAAGAGTCGCACACCTTGTTTTTGGAACATCATTTTTTTGTATAAAAGTAATCCAAGCACAGCAGATGAAACTTCTTCTACATTGGAAAAATCAATATAAATCACACTCAAATCATTTTGAAAGAGTTTTGTCATGTCTTCTTCAAGGCTTTGCGCAGAATACAAATCCAAACTACTAACTTCGATTCGGTAACTTTTTTCTTTTGTAAGTTCTGAAACCATTTTGTCCCTCACAGAAAGATCTACGGAATCCAATTGAAATACATTAGAGTACAGGCGAAAAAAACAGTTTTTAAATTTTTTCTTTTCCCATACATTTTCGATCCAAACACTAAAGTTTGTTTAGGGATGGATGTGGGAATTCCTTCCTTTGGATCCAAGGAAAAAGTGATGTGATTGCCTCCACTGGTACCATTTGATTGAAATCAAATCCCAAAGGAAATAAAAGATCACACCTGAATCTAATTTGGAATGCCCCCAAGTGCGAAGTCCAAATGTATAACCAATTTCTGCAATTTTATCTGTTTTCACGACACCCAAAATTTCAAAAAGAATTTTGTAACCTCTTGGGTGTAATTTATCTTTTGTGTCTAAGTAGACTGTTTTGCGAATTCCAAAAAATCCACTCATAGGATCTGAAATCTTTACAGGAAATAACCATTCTGATATTTTTGTAGCAAAGAGACTTGCTAACTTCCGTAAGACGGGGAAATTTCCATATCCTCCATCTTTACTCCTTCTTGTCGCAACTACGATATCATTGTCTCTTAAAAGTCGAATTACATCTGGAATTTTGGAGTAATCATGTTGGAAATCCGCATCAACAACAACAAATTTGTCCCCCTCCGCTTGGTTATAACCAAAGGTAACTGCTGAACTTAAACCTTTTTCCGTGAGCCTAACAAATGGTTTCACTCGTGAATCATATTTTGCTAAAACTTTGGAAACTTCAAAGGTTCCATCAGGTGAATTATCATCAACGATAATGATTTCAAATGGAAGGCCATCTTTTTCTAGGACATTCGTTATGGTTTCAACGCAGTTTTTGATATTACCTGCTTCGTTATAGGTTGGAAGTATTATGCTTGTTTTATCTTTCATGACTGGTCATTCAACTTTATACTTTTTAAAAAAGCCCCTTGGTTAAGTTTTTAATACATACTTCTCCTGCATGACAGGAGGTTAGAATCGAATTGGAACATCCATTAAACAATTGGTATTGTTTGGAACAGAGAATTTCACAGGCAAATTGAACTAATTTTGGATCTTGTTGTTTTTTTTGGTCGTCACTCAAACAGTTGTTAATCTTTTCGCACATGTATTTGCATTGTGGTGCTTCCATTTTAGTCACTTTTTGTCCAAACTTGGGAAGGTTATCTTTGGAAAAATCCCAAATCGATACAAAAAATAAGACTAGTAGAAGGATTCCGTATTTTTTCATTCTAAATTACCCTTTTTCCATAAACTGATCTCCGTTTGGAATTTTTGTTTTTCCATTTTAAAAACAGAGCCAATCAATGTTTTTGTATTCATTTGAAGGTGTTGTTTCCATTGGAACCAAGAGTTCACTCGATGAAATTCATTCGGAATTTTAGCTTCAACAAAACTGATTAGATAGTTTGATTCGGAACAATTTTCCTCAATTGTAAGTGGCAATGCAAATTTGACCTTTGCATTGATGAGTTTGTTTTGTACGTCCATCGCAGTCCAAGGATTCTCTGCCACAACACAAACAGAATTTTTACCAACTTCTTTTGCCTCCTCACGTAGATCTGGATCGGAAAGCGGTTTTAATAAGAAAAAAATGAGAATTGGGATCACTAAGATTTGTGTGATGAGTATAGCTCTCCATTGGTTTTTAACACTTTGGAAAAAACAGAGAGAACTTACGATGATAAGAACACCCAATATAGAAAAAATAAATAAAGTTGGTAATCGTAAGACAATAGAAAGTAATAATAAGATAAAATAAACAATGAGTATACTATATCGATTTATCTTCGAAAGAAGAAGTGTTTTCCATGATTCTCGTTGCATGGACGAAAGTAGGAATAAAAAGCTAATAAATGGAGTTACATAGTAAGGATCTTTACGGTTTGGAAGTAGGTGTAAACATGTAACCAATAGGATAAACACAAGTAATGTGGAAACATAAATCTGGTGTTTATTTTGTTTTGGGAAACGAATTGAATTCCAAACCAATTGTAAAAGCGGAATGGTAAATGGTATCGTGTAAATAAGCCAACCCAACCAAATTCGTAATCCTGATTGGTTGGAGGAATAAAACTTTCCTATATTTTCCGTGATAAAGAAAAATCGAAGTAAATCTTTCCCTGACGGTATTTGAAAGTACAAAAAGGAAATCCAGAGTAGTGGAATGATAAAGGTCAAAACATAAGAGAAAAGAAGGATTTTTTCTCGGATGATCTGGTTCCACTGGAATGTGATTTTCCCATTTCGAATACGAATCACTTTTACATAAAAATAACTGAAAAGTATAAAAAAAACATACACATGGATGATTGGTCCTTTTAGTAAGTACCCAATCCCTGTGACGAAACTTCCAAAAATCAGATAAGAAGTTTGTTTTGTTTGTTTGTAAAAATAAAAGGAATGAAAATAAAGAAGTAAAAAGAAGACCATTGGTCCTTCCATCATGAGAAGTCCAAAAAATTTGAGAGATAAAAAGGAGAAACCAAAGAGTAAGGTGTTGAGTAAAGTTTCAGATTTGGATTTGCTGATGGCAAATACCAAACGATATAGTAAGACCATTGTACCCATTCCAAAAATTAGAGAGACCAATCGTTCCGAAAGGTAATGAATCCCAAATATGGAATCGGAAGCCATTCCCATCCAAAAAAGCAGGGGTGGTTTGTATGGATTCGGTAAACCAGATAGAGAAGGTAAAAGGTAACTTCCTAGTTCTAAACTCTCACGAATGGACCTTATGTGCATGATTTCATCCCCTTGAGGGAATGGGGCATCAGGGACACCCAGTAAGGATCCAAATATAACGAAAAGTAATCCCAATAGTAGATAAATCATAATTACGTTAAATTCCATAAACAAAGATACTGACTAGTCAGTCAATATAATAAACATCTAGAATTTGCAAAAAGATTTAGAATTCAGAGAGAAGGATTGGAGAATTGATTCTACTTGTTTGGGATCAGGGTTTTTTGTTTCGAATCCAATTGAATCTTCCCAGAAAAAATAGAAAAAATTACGAAATGAGAGAAATTACACTTTTCATCCAATCAAAAAGCAGTCTAAACTCATTAGCATGTCATCGTGGGGAAACGACAATGGAATTCTTTTGGAACAAGGAATTGCCTTACTCTCTTCCCTTTCTGATCGAATGTATCTTCAAAAACAAAATAATTCTGAATCGAGTGTTGGTGAACATATTCGCCATGTGATAGAACATTACCAAATGTTTCTTGAGGGGATTCAGATAGGTCACATTGATTATGATAAAAGAAAACGTGACCCTTCGCTTGAAGAGAACCGACTTCATGCAATCAATCGTTTACACGAGTTATTCACTTTTTTCGAAACAAAGTATTTGCCACTTGGACAAATACTAGTTTCCCAAAATTATAATCCAGACTTACCAACTCCGATTGTCACATCCACAGTTGAGAGGGAACTATTATTTTTAGTTTCTCACACTGTTCACCATTATGCAATCATTGCATTAATATTAATAGAAGAAGAAGGTGTCATTCCACCATATTTTGGTTATTCGCCTGCTACATTGTATTCAAAATTACAGAGTAAACAGGTTTGATTTTTACCAGTCGATAGGGAAATAGTCCTTTAAAAACTTACCAATCCAATGTTTGCCTGAATTTACTCCGTCAAACAATGGATCAACGACACGTGCAGCCCCATCCACAATATCTAGGGGAGGTTGGAAATCATGAAGGTCTTGTTTTCGTTTGGCAAGTTCAATTGGATCTTCATCAGTCACCCAACCAGTATCAACAGCATTCATAAAAATGCCATCTTTTGCAAAGTCTTCTGCTGAGGTATGAGTCATCATATTCAACGCGGCTTTAGCCATGTTTGTATGGGGGTGACGGTCTTCTTTTTTAAATCGATGGAATTTCCCTTCCATTGCGGAGACATTGATGATGTGTTTTTTGCCAGTGTTGTCTTTACGCATAATACCCACCAATCGATTACAAAGAACAAAAGGTGCCACAGCATTTACCAGTTGTACTTCTAACATTTCGGAAGTATTTATTTCGCCAAGTTTCAATCGCCAACTATTTGTTTTTCGGAGGTCCACCTGTTGTAAATCAGCATCTAATTTTCCTTCGGGGAATACGGATTCCAATTCATGAGAATTGTCATGAGAATACGGGATTTGTGAAAGTGCGGCTGAAGACCTGATGCCAACACCTGGAGTTTTATGGTTCCAGCTAACGGCTAACGCAGTTGCCGTGTCTTTCATTTCCGAATCAGACCGGTAGGAGTCCAATTCATTTTTACAATGTTGGTAAAAACTTAAGAGTTTTTGCGCTTCAGAAGGTAAGTCTGAAATTGGGATTTTTTCTGTTTCCAGTAAATGAGAATAAAAGCCGGGTGGTCTTCTGACTGTTTGTGCTGCATTGTTAATCAGGATATCCAATCGTTCTAAGTGGTTTTCCAAGAATTTACAAAAAATCTCCACACTTGGTGTATGCCTTAAATCCAAACCAAAGATTTGTAATCGGTCTTTCCATAAGTGAAAATCAGATTCCTTGGAAAATCGAATCGCTGAATCATTTGGAAATCTAGTTGTCGCGATGACTCGAGCACCTGCTCGTAATAATAACAAAGTGGCTTGGTAACCAATTTTTAATCTCGAACCAGTGATGACGGCAACAGTGCCTCTTAAATCAGCGGTTTGGTAACGTTTGGAGTAATTGAGTTCCGCACAATTGGGACACATTGAGTCATAAAAAAAATGTAATTTTGTAAAAGGAGTTTTACAGATATAACAAGGTTTAGGTTGGGACAATTCAGTGGCATTATCCCATGACCATCCCGTAGAATTGGAAATTTGTAGTGGTGCTTTGAAGACAGCGGACTCCCTTGCTCTTCTAATCCCGGTCAAAGCTGTTTTTTGTTTTTCTTGGGTTTTTAAACTTTCTTTTTTTTCGATGCGAACAGTTCGATTCCGTTTTCGGACTTCATTTCGATCAGGTCTTGAAATTTTCCCACAAAGGATCATAAGCTCAAGGCGTTTTTCTTCCGGTATGGTAACGAGATCTTTTGGTGAATCTAAAAGTGTTTTTAATTCACGTATCAAAGAATCAATGTCCATAAAACCAGAATTTTAGGAACATTGGGGTAAGCAACTCTCTTTGGAATTAGATTTTTTGAATTCTAATCTTACGATTGCCAGTAAAACGTATGTTGCCATCCAAAATACATGAATTTTCCATTTCAGAATGAAGGTTTTTAACCTGCTCTCTCATATTTTGAACAAGAGAAATTACTTCTATCGTACTATTACATTGTAGTTGTGTGAATAATTTTTCTTTGTCATAGTAGAGTGCCTCTAACTGTTGTTCCAAGAGGTTCAAAACAGAATCTTCATGAATATTTTGACGGCTATCAGTCGAAATTTCCTCGATCATCAATTCTCGAATTGGTTTGGTTAAAAATTCTTGGATTTCGTTTAGGTCTTCATCATGAATGAGTGGTTCTAATGCGATTAGGATGTACGTTGTTAAAGATGCTTTAATGATTAGATTTGGATCAGCTTCTCCTGTATTAAAATTTTGGTACTGGATTTGAGTGTTGAGTTGTTTCCAATAACATTTGAGTTCAACGTATTTTGAGAAAATTAGAACGCTCAATTCTTCCTTGATTTCGACATCATCTAATATATCCAAAAATTGATGGATCATAGAATCAAACCAAAGGTGAATTTTGTTCTTATGTTCTTCGTTTTGTTCAAATCCAATCATCCATTCATTTATGTTTTCGGAGACTGAAGATTTAAAGTTTTGGTTAGAAAGTTTATCTTTTATTAATTGTAATTCCATATGAGTCTCTATTGGTTTGGATTTTTATGGAATCTATGATTCGGTATGTAAGCAGACAAAATTGATTCAATTTGAATTCGATTTGTGTTTACTTTTCTGTAATTTTCTTTAAATGAGTAGAGGCAATTTAATTCCCTTTCAAGGTTTTGGAATTCATGGATGATTGTATCGATGTCAGAATAACCCAATTCTGATTCCAGTTCTTCTTTTTCTTTGTACAATGCGACAATTTGGGATTCTAAATGTTCTTCTAAAGTTGGATCCATTATCCATTAGACGAATTACTTTTTCAAAACAGAAATAATATTGAATTCGATGAGGATACTCCAGGAACGTTTGCTTTGGCCAATCCGCACTGGTTTTAAAATTCGAACCAAATGGTTTGCGTCAATTTGTGTATAGGACTCTCCTCTTTGGATGGCAAGTAAAGCTTCGGTATTGAGTCCCTCCGCTTTCGAGCCCAATTGATCAATTTCTGGGTGTGAAGCAAAATTACCCTCATAGGTCACAAGTGAGGTAGTTCCAATTCCAAAGATTTTTTTGGGTGATAATTCTTTTTGGAGTTGTTCCAATGAAAAATCTGCTCCTAAAATCCCTGCAAATTTTGAATGTAAAAACAAATTAGTCATCAGACTTGTCATCTTGACTGTTTTGCCTTCTATAGGATAGTCATAAGGTTCCATCATTACGTCTTCACCTAAATCCCGAGGTAAGACATACCATTCATTTTCACCGGTAACATCATAACCTTGTAAAGGTTCAATTGAAATCCGACCTGTATGGCGATGACAATAGGGAACAAATCGACCTTTTGCATCGTGGCCTTCTTTGTTTTGGTATTCATGATCCTTTTCATCTATCACATTTGGCTCACAACAAATTGCATAAGCTAACTGTTGTTCATTTTGGATTAAATATTCTTGTAGGATGAGTAGGAGGTGTTCCCGCTTCATACCTATGTTCGCGTGTACCAAACTTTGGATTAAAAATTTTAAGCCATACAATGAGGTAGCCATGATATAGAATTTTGATTCTAATTCTTTTGCAATGTTGTTTGCCCATAAGTCTGCATATTCGATGATGGATTGTTTTTCCATTTCGAGTACGTCAGCATTGGCTTCTGAGTTTTCTAGATTGATTCTAGATAATATTTCCGAGATTTTTTTAGTGGCTTCTGAGGTTTGGAAGGACAATTTTGTGACTTCATTTGCTACAATTTCAAAACCTCGACCATGTTCACCAGCTCTTGCTGCTTCAATAGATGCATTTAATGCGAGTAAGTTGGTTTGTTTTGCGACTTGTTGTATAGAGGATGCAACAGAACCTATTTCTTTTGATCTTTCTCCAAATGAATCAATGAGTTCTTTGAGTTTTTTCATACCCAAATTTGAATATTTGTCATCCATCCTTAAGCCATCCTAAATTCAGATTCTGTTCTTTAATGAGTATCGGAGTTACCAGTATTCTTATTGATATCCTGCCTGTTGCAATCGAAATAGTTTTTCATATTTTCCCTTTTTCGTAAGTAAGGTTTCGTGATCTCCCCATTCCGTTTTTCTACCTTGTTCTAAAACTAGAATTTTATCCGCCATTCTTACGGTTGAAAATCGATGAGAAATCAGAATGACTGTTTTCCCCATTGTGTGTTCTCGAAAGTGTTCGAACACTTTCATTTCTGCTTCCGCATCAATAGCAGAAGTTGGTTCATCCAATATTAAAATGTCAGCTTTTGATCTCATAAATGCTCTAGACAAAGCAATCTTTTGCCATTGCCCGCCAGAAAGTTCTCTACCATCTTGGAACCATTTTCCTAAACGTGTTTGGTATCCCAAATCCAAACGAGTGACAAATTCGTGAGCCATCCCTAATTTTGCAGCACTCATCCATTGTGATTCTGATTGAATTTGTTTTACATCTCCCATTCCAATATTGTCACCAACCTTAAATTGGTATTGGACAAAATTTTGAAAGATAACTCCAAATCGTTCTCTTAATGATTCTTCTTCCCAATCAACAAGATTGATTCCATCCAAATAAATATTCCCTTTAGTAGGTGAATACAAACGAGTCAACAATTTGATTAAGGTAGTTTTTCCCGATCCATTTTCTCCAACGATTGCTAGTTTTTCACCAGCTGGAATTTCGAAACTAATATCTGTTAGTGAATCTTTTGTGGATCCTGGATATAAAAATGATACTTGGTCAAATACGATGCCAGTTTTGGTATTTGTACTTTTATGAATGCCAATTTTTTTCGGAACTGGTAAGTTTAAGAACTCCATAAGGTTATCGATATACAAATGGTCTTCGTAAATTCCACCAAATGCTGATAACGCGTTTGCAAATGTAGATTGTCCTTGGCGAAATATTACTAAATACATTGTCATTTCGCCAAGAGTGATTTGTTTTTGTAAGGCAAGACTTACAATCCAAATGTAAGATCCATAAAATGCCAACTGGCTGATTAGCCCTAAGAAAAAACTCACAACACTTTTTTTAACAGTTAGTTTCTTATCTTCTGCATATATTTTTTGAAAATTGTTTTTGTAACGATTTAAAAATTCCTTACCTAAGTTAAATAGTAAAATTTCCTTTGCGTTATCTTCTCTTGCCATTAGTGTTTCTAGATAAACTTGTTCTCTAGTTTCTTTTGCTTTCCATCGAAAGAGTCTGAAATTATGATTTGAGAACTTTGTTTCAGCTATGAAAGTTGGAATAGCAGCTATGATTAAAATGATTGAGGCCAATGGAGAAAGTTTTACAAGTAATCCAAAAAAACTAACTATAGTGATTGAGGACTGTGCGATCGTAAAGAATCGATTTACCATCGATAGAGGTTTTGAAGAAGCCTCTGATCTTGCTTGGGTCATCTGATCGTAAGTTTCTGAATTTTCAAATTGGGAAAGTTCTAAGGTGATTGCTTTTGAAAGGATTCTTTCATTGACTTCTTGGCCAAGTTTAATCCGTAGTAAGGTTGTACAAAGAAAGTATAACTTTTGTGCTCCAAAATAGATGACAGTGATGATTCCTTCAAAGTAAACATATGTTGCAGTTTCAGAATAAAATAGGTCATACCAATTACCGGATGTAATTTTTGAATGTAAGATGGAATCGATGATGAGTTTTCCGATCCAGACCAAAGTTGAAGGAAATAATCCATTTAAGATGGTCAAAATTGTAATGAGTAAAGTTAAAGTAGGGGAGCTATGGTAAGCGAGCCGAAACGCTATTTTGGATGATTGAATGATACGGAAAAAAGTATCCAACATACTGGTTAGATTGTTTTTAGAAGGATGTTTCGATAGCTTTTTTTAAGAAAATACATTGAAAAGAATGAATTCCACTTTCCGAAATTTAAATCACTTGTTTCGATGTTTATCGTATGCCGAAGGAAAGATTGGATAAAGTTCTAGGAAATTTTGGATTAGGATCTAGGTCCGATGTAAAAAAGGAAATTTACCAAGGTAATGTCAAAGTAAATGGAATCGTTGTTAAAGACCCCGGTTTTAAGATCACATTAAATGATGTTGTTGTATTTTATGACGAAACTTTGATTCGCAAAGATTTTTATTATTTCATGATGAATAAAGCTCCCGATTGTATCACTGCTACAGAAGACCCTCGGGAAAAGACTGTGATGGATTATTTAAGTGAAAGGCATCAAAACATGAATTTGTTTCCTGTTGGAAGATTGGATAAAGAAACAGAAGGGCTTTTGCTTTTTACCACAGATGGAACTTTGGCTCATTATTATACTTCTCCAAAACATTTTGTTGAGAAAGAATACTATGCAGAAATTTCAGAACCAGTAACAAAAGAAGACATCTTAAGTTTTGAAACCGGAATAGAGTTAGATGATGGATACAAAACAATTCCTGCTCGTCTGGCTATTCCTGATGAAACAAAACCTCATATAGTCACTGTTTGGTTAAAAGAAGGGAAGTATCGTCAAATCAGGAGGATGTTCCAAAGTTTGGGCAAAGAAGTTTTGTATTTGAAACGAGTAAAAATGGGTAATTTAAAGTTAGATCCGTCAATTCCTATAGGTAGTTACCGGGAGTTAACAGAAGAAGAAGAAGCCCTGCTCAAACAAAAAATACCGATCATTCAATAAATCTTTCTATTTTGTCAAAAAATGCAGCAGGTGCTCGTCTTGGTCTTGAGTTTGAAAGAGAAACAAACAGCTGTTCGTCTTTCATGCTTGCTAATAAGTTTCCTTTTGAATCTAAAATATCTTGTCTAAAATAAAAACGGATTTTTTCAAAACTTTCGATCCAACTTAAGATTTTAACATGCGTTCCTGGATCTATTGGTTTATAGATCTGTATTTCACCGCCCATAAAAAAAGTAGTAGAGTCAGTTTCTTTGATCAAATTGAGATCTACAATTTCTTTAAAAAACAGGAAACGTCCCTCTTCGAATATTTTCCAAATGGAATCAGAAGGTAAATTCCAAAAACAATTCATATCACTGAAAGGAATGTAATAATCATGTTCCACAATGTTTTGATTTGTTGGTTTGGGGTGGATCGTAAATTGATAGGGAGTGACAGTTAATTTGGGAAGCTCCGGAATTTTAATGTTATTTCCATCCTTCACCAATGTTGAGGTTGTTTCAATTTCACATGCTTTTTTGCCATTGGGACCAACAATGGATTGTTTCCATAAGAGAGTTCCATCATTCATACCATAAACTTCTGATTCAACAGTCATTTCGGAATTTACAAATTGTTGATTGAGGAATCTTACATTAGTTGAACCAGGTACATAACTAATATTAGTATTTAACATTAGTTCGATGGAGTAACCAAATTCTCTTAAAACTTCGCATCGTGCATCATATGCGAACCGTTCGTAGGTTCGACTTGTGACATGTCGATTCCAATCCAAATCAAAGTGTCGAGTGGATAAGGTTTTTCGGAAAATTTGATTCATTCCTCCTTTCTTTCCATTCTGAATGGATTGGTAAAGAAAAAATCTAGTTTAGAATCGCTAATTTGTTTATGATTTGTTAGTCGGAATTTGTTAGAAGTTGATTCTGATGCCATTCACCTATTAAAAAGAATGAAGTTAGTAGGAAAGTGATTGTTGGAACAGGAAAGATATATAGAAAACTCAATGCCGAAATGGTCGCGGTCCAAAAAATGACAATTACTAATAAAAAGGCCTTGGAAGAAGGTGTTAATTTTGTGTCAGATAAACTTAACACAAAAATACAAATTTCAAGAAGGATTGAAGCATCCAAAGCTAAACTCATTCCCTGATAAAATTCATCAATTGTATGATTGGAAAGACCATTCGGTAGTTCGACATAAGTTGTTTCCATAGTAAGTATTGTTTTTTTATTTGCTACGTTTTTTCTTGTTAGAATTTCAATTGTGAGTCCAATGAGGAAAAATACCATTAGTCCTAGTGCTGAATAAAGTTTCCATTTTGGTCTTATTTGTTTTGATCATCCTGCCTTAATTGATTCTTGAGAAGTTAAAATCTAAGTTATCATTTTTAGTTTGATAGAAATAAATGATAACAAATATTATAATAATCATATATATATGTATAACTTGAAAAAAATGAACATTTTATCCGATACAAAGGGAATCTATTTTTGATTTCAGGATTGATTCAAAATTTATTAGTCGGCATCAAAAGTTCTATAATTAGAATAATCGAATTGTAAAAACATAGTTGAACAAATTCAAATTCAAAAAGAAGGGTTTTTGATCCAAGATATTTATGATGACATAGGCTTTAGTAAAAGATATTTGGATAAATTATTCAAAATCTATATTGGTGTTCCTCCAAAAACAATTTCTTCAATTGAAAGAATTCAATGTATATATGAAACTTGGGCTAAATCAGATATTTTACATTTTCAAACTCAAGGATTGTTTGATTTATATTACGATCAGGCGCATTTTAGAATAGAATTTAAAACATATACAGGTCAGACACCTAATCAATTTTATTCTTCAAAAAATAATTTTGGAAAATTATTTTATAAAAATCTCTGATAAAATCTTAAGATAATGGTCAGCCATAATTCTATCTTTTATTTCAATGAAAAAAGGCGATTGCCACTTTTGCGTTAATATTCCTTGTTTGTTATTTGGATTATCCCATCTAGGATAAACTCTGAACCCTAATTTCCCTTTCTGTTTGCCAAAAAGGATTCCTTTTTCATCTAAAATTTCTTTGTTAAATAAAAAATATCCAATATGATCATTATGAATTGTCTCAATGATTGAGAGATTGAAAAAGTCTTTATATTGATACGGTTCGATAGGTCCACTATTACTTCTTTTCCATAGAGTAACAAAAAGGCCATTTTTCTTAGGAGTATGATTTGCTGTTCGAAAAATCACCTTCTTATTGTTACAATTGAAACTACAAGCATTGTAGTTTTTGCTCTCTTTTTCAATGATAATGTTTTCGATTTTCAATTCTAATGGATTAAAAAGATGTTTTTGAATGTTAACTAAATAATTTGGGAACATGTAGGTGAATTTGTTTGTGGTAGATAAACTTGTGGATTAGTGAGAAAGAAACTTAAGTCCTATAATCGATACCACTAAAGTAGATAGGAAAAAAAGCCTCCAAAATTCCACCGGCTCTTTGAAAAAAATAATTCCAACAATTACGGTTCCAACTGCCCCGATTCCAGTCCAAACTGCGTAACTTGTTCCAATTGGAAGAGTCTTCGTAACTTTAATCAATAAACCCATACTGATGCAAAGCGAAAGGAAAAAACCTAAATACCAATAATAAACCAAATTACCAAAGGAATCCTTTGCCTTCCCTAAGCAAAAGGCAAACAGAACTTCAAATAAACCCGCAAGAAACAGCAATATCCAGTCCATACAAACTCCACTAGAACCGATATAACATGAGCTCCTTCAAATGTAAATTGGTTTAATCAAAAGATTTTCATAGCTGATTACACAAAATAAATATTCAACTAGTTGGTTTAGTAATTGACTAAAAAAAACCAAACTAGATATTATACTAAATGGTTGAATATAAGAAAAATGAACGAATTTTGAATAAGGTGTTTGCTGCGCTTGCTGACCATACAAGAAGACAAATGTTGGCAAGGCTTAGAAAGGGTTCTTTGAGTATTTCGGAACTTGCTGAACCATTTGCGATGTCGTTTGCTGGAGTCGCAAAACACATCGAAGTTTTGACAGAAGCAAAATTGGTTCGAAAATTTCGTTCACAAGAAGACGGGCGAAGTTATCGATTGGAGCTTGAAAACCAAACATTATCGGAAGCAAGTAATTGGATACTGTATCACCAAGAGTTTTGGACAAATAAATTAGCAAGGTTAGAGGCATTTTTAGAGGAGAAGGAACATGAGCCCCCAAGTAATAAAATTAGAAAGAGAAATTAATGCAGATCTAAATCGAATTTTTCAAGCATGGTTAAATGCAGATCATCTTTCGCGTTGGTTTTTGTCCGGGGAAAATATTAGCATTGAATCTGTTTTTATCGATCCAAGACCTGGCGGAAAATTTACAATTAACATGAGTTTAGATGGAAAAATATTCCCACATACAGGCGAATATATAACCATTGAAGAGCCACACAAATTAGTATTTACTTGGTGTTCTCATGCAACAGATAACAGGGAAACACTAGTTACTGTTACATTAAAAGACATATCGAAAAAAACAAGTGATACAAATGTAACAGCGAATCAGCCAAGAACATTAGTAACCTTGGTACATGAAAAATTAATCAGCGATATCGAAATTAAAAACCATAATCATGGGTGGACAAATGTATTGGAAGCCTTAGATCTTTGGTTTCGTGACTAGATTTAACAAAGAAGAAATAAAAATATTTAAATAAGGAGTGTTGTATGGGAATTTATCACAAAATCGGAGTTAAAGCATCCGTTAATGAGGTAATGAGTGCATTGACCACTAAGTTAGGTTTGTCAAATTGGTGGACAAAAGATGTTGGGGGAATTTTTGCAAGCGGAGCTTGCGCTATAGGCGAGGTGATTACTTTTGAGTTTGGTCACGGGAATGCTATTGAAATGAAAGTACAGGAGATTTCACCTAAACAGGTGATCTGGGAATGTGTTTCTGGACCAATGGACTGGATAGGTTCTCATATTGATTTCCAATTGAATTTGGGAAAATCAACAAAAGGCGAAGAGATGACAATTCTTTACTTTCGGCATCATGATTGGAAAAGAGAATCTGAGTTTACTGCGCATTGTAGTATGAAGTGGGCTACGTTTCTTTTGAGTCTAAAGAATTTACTTGAAACTGGAAAAGGTAAACCCGCGCCGAATGATATTAAAATTGATGAAATGAACTGATTTTCAATCATTCTATAATATCTTCATTTGTTCTTTGTCATGATGCAAACATCTTTCCTTACATTCAAATTTAATCATAGAATTGAAAAAATCTTAAATTAAAATGTGATTCAAGGATTAGGATTCAATTTGCATCTTGATTAGGCGAAGGACAATTTCATCCAATAAGTTAAAAATAGAGGTTAAAAGAAATTATAATACATTGATAAATTGAATATTGCAATTTAGGGAAATTAGTTAAATTCTAGCGAAAGAATTAAAGAAATCATTGCAAATTGTATCATCATTTCTTTAATATAATGATTAAGATGGAATTATATGAATTTGCGTTGTCTGGAAATTGTTACAAAGTAAGATTAATGTTGTCTTTGTTGAATTTAAAATATGAAAGTCGAATTGTTAATGGTCCTGAAAAAGAACATAAATCTTCTTCCTTCTTGGAGATGAATCCATTTGGCCAAGTGCCAGTATTCAAAGATAATGATATTGTTTTAAGAGATAGCCAAGCTATATTAGTATACTTAGCAAAAGCATATGGAGGAAACGATTGGTTCCCTGAGAATCCTTTCGAAGCAGCAGAAATTGTAGGGTGGTTATCTACTGCTGTAAACGAAGTTTCCCGTGGGCCAAGTGCACTACGTGCGCATTTTATTCTAGGACGTCCAATCAATTTAGAGGAAGCCCAAGCTGTAACTACTAGTCTTCTGAGTGTTTTAGAGAAACGATTATCTGAATTCCAATGGTTGGCGACAAATAAGATTACCATCGCTGATATAGCAATGTATCCTTATATTGCACTTTCTCACCAAGGAAACGTGAGTTTACAAGAATATAAATCTGTTCAAGATTGGATGAGTCGAATTCAAAATTTACCTGGTTATATCAGTATGTTAGGTTTGACTCCTTAAGCCATTTTAGCTAACTAATGTTAATTCCTATAACTGAAATCTTATTGGAGTTTTTCACCGTTTGCCAACTTTGTAATGATTTCCTTTATGCGTTTTTCTCTTGTCTCCTCTTTTTTTGCAGTATGTAGCCTGAAAGCTATTGAGTATAAATATGATTTATTGAGCCCTTTGTAAAACTCTGTTGCTTTTTTGTTCTTTCGAAGTTCATTTAGAAAGTCTTCAGGAACAGACATTTTACTTGGCGAATCATATGCTTTTTCCCATCTACCATCAGCTTTTGCTTTTTCGACAGCATCCAAGCCTTCTGGTTTCATTTTCCCTTCATTGATCAGTCTTTCCACATGTCCTATATTGATTTTTGACCAAATACTTTTCGCTTTTCTTGGCGAAAATTTTTGTAACCATGCTTGTTTGTCAAACGATTGTTTTTGGCTATCAATCCAACCATAACATAGAGCCACATCGAGTGCTTCTGGATATGTAATTGTCTTCTTTCCTGATTCTTTTTTAAATATCTTGATCCAAATTCCAATGGAACTTTTATGATTTTTTTGAAGCCAGATGTCGAATGATTTTGCTGACAAAAATTCTATTATTGGTAAAGTATTTGGTATAGCCATATGATTACAATCTGATCGAAAATTTATTTACAAATGAGAACTAGATTCAAACTTTCGCAAGTAACCGGATTATTCAAAAAGTATCCCTATTTCCCGATTTAACCAAATTTTCGTTTTGTGTTGCGAAAGCAAATCCTTCTGAATAAACTAATGTGTTGCAACATAAATCGGAGCGTATTTGATATTTTTTGTTTCATAAGAGGAGAGAATAATCGTAATCTTTGATTTTTTGTTGCTTACACTGCACAGCTGCTTAGCATATAGAATCATTTTTTCTTTCTTTTTATAGTCTAAAACTCTGTCTTTAATTTCGCTTTTTTCTTTGAAAGCTTTCCATAGCTTCCACATATTCTTTTTTAGAGTATGGTCTTTTTTCAATATTTATGGCAGTTGATGTTTTCGAATTTTATGCCGAATAATCTAAAGACAATAGAATTGATTTCAATTTCTTCGTTAATTGTATATTTTAATAAATAAAATTTAGTTTCCTAGAATGGTTTAAAATAAAGAATCAATTTTCCAAAATCTTGTGGAATATAAAATTTTAAATATTCTTTGTACTTTCCAGATATCTCTTTTAGAGAACCATTTTGTATTGCGATGACATTTATATTCTTATACATATTGAAATATTGAAAATTTTCCGGCGAGTTAAGATTATTAAAAATAAATGGCTCAATGAATATTGTTTTTTTTTATAATACTTCTCCAATAAAAAGTTTATTTGTTAAATTTGAGATGTTTATTTCTCCCTCAAGAATTGTTTGCTCGAAGCAGAACTAGGAAGAATCGAAGTTGAATCCCGGATTGCATTTTTCATTGTTCGCAATTTGGGAGCAAGAAATTGCACAGATTAAAATTATTAGAGTGGAGGTACTTACAATTTTGGTTTCATAATATTATTTACGAAAATTCATAGACCGAGTGCGGTATCGAATTGAAAGAATGATGTAAAGTGATTTTAATTATTTGAAGTAACCTCATTTTGTTTTTCTTGATTTTTTTCTTCTACTATCCAATTTTTTTCAGTTTTCTCGATTCGATCTATATGGTTTAAATTATAAACGCAATTTTGAAGAGAAAATATTGCTATACTTGAAAATAAAAATTTCATATAATTTAATTCGCCATTTGCAATTGATTGATCAAATCGACAATTTCAGGCAAAGATTTCATAGATAGATTCTTTAAACTTCTGCCAAGAGAAATTGGATGGTACACATCATAACTTTCAATATTCGTTACTTCACCAATTGAATTAAACCTAGGCTTGTAAATTTTGATTTTATGAATTAGGTGAACATTTTTATCAATAAAAGAAATGGTATGACTTCAGGACATGGGTAACGGTTAAGCGTCAGGAGAGGGGTAACACTTTTTGGTTAAGTTTCTTGGTTTATGAACTTTGTATGAGTTAGGATCAGAAATGATCAAGAATAAATTTTGATCGATGAGACCTAGTTTATTAGAACCGAACCAAATGGAAACGGAATCGTTTTCTTTTTTGATTCCCACATTGAATCCGTTAAATGGATTACCAACCATAATGAGGTTTCCATTGTAATTGATATAACCTCTATCATTGACTTGCCTTTGTTTGAACCCATAAGGATAAGAAATGAGTAAATCAGCATTTGGATCGAATAGTTTGTTAGATTTCACATAGACTTGTTCAGGAGTCTTCATAGCAAGAGCTTCATGAGGTCTATTTCTGTTAAAATCGATTCTCCATTTGTCGAAGAGTTTTTGGAAGAGGGTGATGTTTCCCACAATCTCATGTTGTAATTCGCGAGCCATGTCCCTATGCATGCGCTCATGAGCGCCATTCTGGTAAGGTTTGCCAGGTTGTATGCGATCGAGCTTAATTCCAAGAGAGAGCCACCAAACAGAGAGTTTAGTGAGTCCCCAAAGGGACTGCATAGAGGCGAAAGGAGGCCCATTGTCAGAGCGAATGACATCAGGTAATCCGTAGATAGAGAATAACCTAGTAAATTCAGCTTTTACGGAAGGAATGTCGCCTTTCTTAAGAGTCTTGATAGAGAGAATGTATTTGGAGAAATCATCACAAACAGTGAGAGGGTTCACTTTTTCACGTTCAGGAGTGTACCACCAACCTTTGAAGTCAACAGTCCAAACATGGTTAGGATTGTTAGCTTTCTCTGGCATAGAGATTCTTTGCCCTGAGTTTGTAGGTCTTCTTTTTCTCTTATTATCTTGTAGTCCTGCTTTCTTAAGTATACGTTCAATAGTAGATCTGTTAGGAGCTTTACGATCAGGGAATTGTTTCTTGTAAAGTTCTAGTATTTTCTTAGCACCCCAGAACTTTCTATTGTTCTTAATCTTAATGATCTCTAGAATTGTTTCTTCAGCAATCTTAGCTGGAGAGTTTTTTGGAGTCTTCTTCCTATCCAGAAGTCCTTCTTTTCCTTCTCTTAGAAACCTTTCTTTCCACTTATACCCACACTTAGTGGAGATGCCATACTGAGCACATAGCTGAGTAAAATTGACGCCATTCTGGAACGAATCCAGAACGAATTGAAATCTTAAATCCACGGTATTAAACTCCTTCCAAGGCATCCCTAAAGCCCTCCTAAAAAGGTAATCTAAAGGGATGAATAACTTGAAAGTGTTACCCATGTCCTGAGGCATACATCAACTAATTGCAATTAACGAACTAGGCTTTCCGAAGTTGTCCGACCCTGAGTCCCAACGGGACGTTAGGGACTGGCACGTAGTTTGCGTATGCAAACGAGTGACAGAAAGCCTATGTGCCGAAGGCCAAGCGAGGGCGCAAGTCCCGAAGCGCAGCGGTTAGCGTATGTTAATTGCAGTATCCAAGTTTTAGAAAAGATAAAAATAAGAAAGAATCAAGGCCAAAAATATTGGTAAGAGATAAATAAAGTCGACTCTTTGTTTTTGATTAATTTTCGCTGAAATATCCCAAACAGAGCAAATTAAAACAGAACTGTGAGTGAAAAACGCAAAGTAATTGAATAATGAGAAAGACGAAAACAAAATAAAGACTTTGATAAAATCTCTTCAAATAACCATTCAAAATGAAACTCGGCTTTCTCAGAGCATGACAAAAAACATGTAATTTCACAAACAGCGAAAATTTGAACAGAAACTTCTAAATCACTGTTTGGACATTGCAATTAACGAACTAGACTTACCGAAGTCCTCCGACCCTGAGTCCCAACGGGACGTTAGGGACTGGCATGTAGCTTGCGAAGGCAAGGCGAATGCCAGGAGGAGGATTTGGCGTAGCCCGAGCGAGGGCTTGTCCCGAAGCGAAGCGGAAAGTCGCTGTTATACGCAGTATAGGCTTTTTTAATCACTTATGAAAGTGGATGCTGAAATGTGAGTTAAATCTAGTAGGGCCATGCGCTCTGATTCATATTTTTTCGCTAGATACATTCCTACTTCGCTTTGATTGTTTCTATTAATGTCACAGTCAGCTAAATAAATTATTGATTTTGACTCCAAATCAATCGGGTCAATGGTACCGTGTGAAAATGATCTGCGAAATTCGGATTTATTAAAAGCATTATATTTGTTTGAAAAAGGGTTTAAATAGAGCAATGCTTTATTATTCCAGTGTAAAATTGTTCCATCAAGAAATTCTCTATATTTAAAGAAAGCACTATGGTCGCAAAAATAACATTCCCTTGATTCATTTGAAGGTATTTTTACTGCGGTTCGAATCCCTAATAATGAACATTTAAATAGTGCGGCTTGGTATTCTGGTTCACGACCTGCGCATTCTAACCAAAGAACATTAAAGGAATCGCTCTGGTCTAATTCTTTAATCTGTTCAACACCGTTATAAATTATATTTGTATATTTATTCTTTCTATTTATTTGATTTGATTCAATAAAGACTCTTGAGTTTTCAATTGCGGATTTTACATTTTCGATATATTCTTTATCATCAATTTTGGTTTTAATTTCTAAAATAGTTTTTTCTTCATTTTTTCTTATTATTAAATCAGGTGTCTTTTCACTTGATTCTGGAATTTCTTCTACTTTAAATTCTCTAGTATGAAAGAATGTTTTTACCAAATTTTTGATGTTCTGATCATTATGCATTTTTTTTAATATTGAGAAGAGTTTGCCTATATTTCGTATAACGAACTAGACTTACCGAAGTCCTCCGACCCTGAGTCCCGGTAACGGGACGTTAGGGACTGGCATGTAGCTTGCGTAAGCAAGGCGAATGCCAGGAGGAGGATTTGCCGCAGGCCGAGCGAGGCCTTGTGCCGAAGCGTAGCGGAAAGTCGCTGTTAGCCGAAGTCATAAAGTTACTGTTTCTTTAAAGGCCTAGCGATATTAAATTGAGACATATATTTTTTTGGAATTCCTTCATTAATTATTGTTTCGAAAAAAGGCTTTTTATATAAATTATCAATTTTTATAAATATAGTTCTGACAATTTTTTTATCATAGTTCGATACTTTAAATTGATCAATTTCGCCTATTAAATCTTCTTTTAAAGTATAATAGTATATAATTGAATATAAAAATAGAGTATCATTATTGTGTATTTTCATATCAAAATATGGATAATCACCAGAAACGAAATCAAAGGAGGCTGAACTTTCTTTTGATGGGAATGGTAGCTCAATTATTTCATTCTCGGATATGATAATTGTTTTAAAATAAGATTGGCCTGAGCAATTTTTACATTTATCCACTGCACCTTCAAAAATTTTTCCATTTTCATAAGTATTGTGATACTCAAAGTAAGGTTCGTCAGGAATGAAACATTGTGACGTTTTATTGTTATATAAATATATATAATCTACGTTAGCATAAAGGTTAAACTTAAAGGAGTATAAATCATAGATTTCATTTAAATGAATTTTCTCATTTAATGGTTTTAATTTATTGGAAGTTTTATCTATTTCCCAGCTTTTAGCTTTATTAAAAATAAAAGTTTCTGGATTTTCTTGAATTTTGAAATACTTTATGAGAGGTGTTGAATAAAAATAATTACCGAATATATTTTCATCAAAAGTTTCTTTTGTTTTAGATAAAACGACTAGCGATGAATGTAGATAAGCTTTCCTTTCTTCATATTCAAATTCGATCCACATACCAGATTTGTTTTCAAAGTTTTGAATTACTTTAGATTTTATAAAGCCTTTGCTAGTAAAACCAGGTTCCAAGGATTTAAATGCCAAATTTTCCTCTCCAGGTTCTAAAAAAATTGGAATATACTTATCGCTATAGTTTTTGAAATATACTATTTCATCAAATTTTTCTGCATAGAGTATTGTAGATTTAATAAAAAGGAGAAGGATTAGATTAGTTTTCTTCATTTATATATCCATTTTTATGATTTCGGCTAACGAACTAGACTAACCGACGTAGGCTGGCCCTGAGTCCCGGAACGGGACGTTAGGGACTGGAACGACGCTTGCGTAAGCAAGAGGAGTGCCAGAAGCCTATGTGTCGGAGACCGAGCGAGGGCGCAAGTCCCGAAGCGAAGCGGTTAGTCGCTGTTATACGCTGTAGCGGATTCTGCTATTCAATCGGACGACAATTCATTATTTCTTTTTGTCCTACTTCAGTAGGGACTAAAGTTAAGAAAGGTTTCGCTATTACAGGTCCAGCTAATACATTTCCTTTTAAATAATAAATTTGCTCCTCTTCAATATCAATAGTAATTGAAGCAGATCCTATTGTTTCTGCACTTAGTGAGATTTCTCCAGGATCTAAAAAGAAAGCTTTATATGTTCCATTTCTCAAGTTTAAATATATTTTTTCATATGAATCTTCAATAGTATAACTAATGGCGGAACCCATAAAAAGAGAAGGCCTATAAATATAGAGTAAAGCTTTTTTCTTTTTTATTTCTTTTTCCGGCGTAAACTTTCTTTGAGAAGATTCAGACGAGTTACAATCCATTAGAAACAAGTTTAAGATAATTATAAAGATATATTTTTTATTCATTTGATATTTACCTCAAGTTTATTAAAATCAAAACATTTTTCAAAGTTTAATTTCAATTTTGTTAAGGCTATGCTTCGCATTTCAGAATAATTTGGATTATGATATAATGTCCTAAACTCGGTAATTGTGACTGTAGAGCAACTGTAAGTTTGATTATTATTTACTATAAGATCTCCATGTGCCTTTACGAAATGTCTTTGAATTGGAAATCCTAGAATTACCAATGGGTTGAATAGTACAAACAAATCGGACGGATCTGTCGGTTCATAAAGAATATTAACTTTGTATTTAATACTATTTATAGAGTTAGGTTCGTTAATTAAAAAATTTGGCAAATATTCCGGTCTGACCGAATACTGTAGCTTTCCAATGAATATATCCTTTTTTTTGTCATCTTGTAAATTATCTTTAATAAACTGTGATTGGATTGATCGACAATTCATGAGGATAAGTAGGAATATTATATATTTCTTTATCATTTTCTTCTCTAAAAGGTTGAGTTTAACGCTATAGCGTATAACGAACTAGCTAACAGACGTAGGCTGACCCTGAGCCTCGAAGAGGCGTTAGGGACTGGGACGTAGTTTGCGTATGCAAACGAGTGCCAGAAAGCCTATGTGCCGAAGGCCAAGCGAGGGCGCAAGTCCCGAAGCGCAGCGGTTAGCGTATGTTAATTGCAGTGTCCAAGTTATAGAAAAGATAAAATTAAGAAAGAACCAAGGCCAATAATGTTGGTAAGATGTAAATAAAGCCGACTCTTTGTCTTTGATTAATTTTCGCTGAAATATCCCAAACAGAGCATATTAAAACAGAACTGTGAGTGAAAAACAGCAAAGTAATGGAATAATGAGAAAGACGAAAACAAAATAAAGACTTCAATAAAATCTCTTCAAATAAACTTTCAAAATCAAACTCGGCTTTCTCACCGCTTGACAAAGAACATGTAATTTCACAAACAGCGAAAATTGGAACAGAATCTTCTAAATCACTTTTTGGACATTGCAATTAACGAACTAGACTAACCGACGTAGGCTGACCCTGAGTCCCGGAACGGGACGTTAGGGACTGGCGCGTAGCTTGCGTATGCAAGCGAGTGACAGAAAGCCTATGTGTCGCAGACCAAGCGAGGGCGAAGTCCCGAAGCGAAGCGGTTAGTTGCTGTTATGCGATGTTTTTGATGGTTAAAAAAAAATAAGACCATTTTGCTATTTGATATTGACTAAGCGAAACTTGAGAGATTCTACTAACAAATATGAAATGTATATCAATATTAATTTTAATCTTTTTTACCTCACCCTATTTCGCGCATTCCTGTCCTATTGAATTCGAAGTAAAATCAGAGCTAATTGATGATAAAGAAATTTTAGTTTTACAAAGTGAAGATAAATCATATCAGCTTAAATTTTATCAAGTGTCTTTTTTCCGAGACGGATTATCAAAAGTTAATTTTAACAAACGAATAGGTTATATAGATAAGAATATCAATTTTTTAATTCAACCAAAATTTGAAGACATTGGATTATTTTCTAATGGTTTGGCGAAATATCGTTTAGGATCAAAATGGGGTTACATCGATAAAGCTGGAAAAATTATAGTAGAACCAATTTTTGACGAAGCAGGCGAATATATCTCTAGTATTGGATTTCGCGAAGGATTAGAAAGAGTAAAGTTGAATGGAAAATGGGGATTTATTGACATCAATGGAAATATGATTATTCAACCCCATTTTGATAAAGTTAATCAGTTTAATGAGAATCAATCAGTTTATGAATTAGGTACTAAAAGAGGATTTATAAATAAGCAAGGTAAGATAATCGTTAGCCTTAATTATGATTATTTGGGCGACCTAAATGAAGGTATGTCTCCTGTACGTTTGAAAGGAAAGTATGGTTTTATTAATAAGAAAGGAAAACTTATAATTAAGCCAAGATTTGATAATATTACTAAATTTGAAGATGGTTTAGCAGGTATAAGGATAGCAGGAAAATGGGGAATGATAGATAAAAAAGGAGAAATTGTAATTAAGCCAGAATATGATGAAGATTTTAGTTTTCATAACGGGTTAGCAATTGTTCATTCAAATGGCATGGATATGTTTATCAATAAAAAAGGTAAAAATATATTTAATAGAAAATTTGATGCTGCATCTCACTTTAGTGAAGGGCTTGCTGGTGTCAGAATAAACTCAGATTGGGGCTATATAAATCGTTCAGGAAAAATGGCTATTGAACCTCAATTTTTAAATACCTACTATTTTATATTTGGTTTAGCAAGCGTAAATTATGATGGAAGATATGGATTTATTAATCAAATTGGAGATTTCATAGTTGATCCTATCTTTGAACGCTCAGGTTATGCTTTTTCTGAAGGTTTTGCAAAAGTAATGAAGAATGGGAAATGGGGTTTTGTAAATAAGAAAGGCGATTTAGTGATCAAACCAATTTTCGATGAAGTTTACGATTATTCAGAAGGACTTGCCGCTGTTAAATTAAATGAATATTGGGGATTTATTGAAAAACCAAATTGTGATTAAAAATATTTATTAGCTAATTTTTTTTTCTTATATTATCAATATTTTCAAAAATATCGCATAACGAACTAGCCTTCCCGAAGTTGTCCGACCCTGAGTCCCGGAACGGGACGTTAGGGACTGGCACGTAGCTTGCGTATGCAAGCGAGTGACAGGAGGACAATTTGGCGCAGCCCGAGCGAGGCTGAAGTGCCGAAGCGAAGCGGGAAGGTGCTGTTATGCGACGTCTTTTCCTAATCCCATAAGTTACTTAAATACTCTTTTGACCTTTCTTCACCCAAATAATTAAATTCTGTCTCCCCTCCAAATCCTT